>RXJO01000443.1 GCA_003987795.1 Curvibacter sp. | reverse complement strand
CCTTGCGCTATCTCAAGGCCGGCGCCGTGCATGCCCACCTGCTGAAACTGCAGCATCCAGTGGGCTGAGCCAGAGCTGGGCCTCGGCGGTCGCTGGCCTCTGCACAGCGGCGCCGGTGATGTCGCAGGGGGCATGCATAATGCGCGCAAAGAATGCCCCCAGGCCCCACTGCAGGAGACGCACCGCCATGGCCCAGAACGTGATCGCTATTTACCCGGGTACCTTCGACCCCATGACGCTGGGCCACGAAGACGTGGTGCGCCGCGCCACCCAGTTGTTCGACCACGTGATCGTGGCGGTGGCCGCCGGGCACCACAAGAAGACCCTGTTCAGCCTGCAGGAGCGTGTCGACATGGTGCGGGCTGCGGTGGCGCCCTTTCCGCAGGTCGAGGTGGCCACTTTCGGAGGCCTCCTGCGTGATTTCGTGGTGGAGCGTGGCGGCAAGGCCATGGTGCGCGGCCTGCGTGCCGTCACCGATTTCGACTACGAGTTCCAGTTGGCCGGCATGAACCGCAGTCTGATGCCCGACGTCGAGACCGTCTTTCTCACCCCCAGCGACAAATACCAATTCATCTCGAGCACCTTTGTGCGCGAGATCGCGGTGCTCGGTGGTGAGGTCGACAAGTTCGTCTCGCCGCTGGTGCAGGAGCGCCTAGCCGAAAAGGTGCGCAGCCTGGGCCGCGATTGAGCCCCGTGCTGCGGTGTTGTGCTGTCAGGGGCGATGCCAGCGTGCGATCCAGTCCTTCAACAAGGCGTTGATCTGCGGCGCACGCTCCATCGTCAGCATGTGGCCGCAGCGCCGGATCAGTGCCAGGTGGGCGTCGGGGATCGCTGCTGCGATCTCCTCCGAACACTCGGGCGGCGTCAGCAGGTCGTTCTGACCGCAGGCGACCAAGGTCGGGCAGCCGATCTGGCCCAGGTGTGGCCGGGCGTCGGGGCGTGCCATCACGGCTTCGTTCTGGCGGGCCAGGGCCTCGCTGCCGGCTGACAGGATGAAGCGCCAGTAGCGCGCCCGCAGGTCAGGGCGAGCCGCACCGTCGGCATGGAAGGCCAGGCTGACATTGGGCTCGATCACCTCCCGCATTCGACCTGCTCTGAACTTGAGAACGGCCGCGCTGCGCAATGAGCGCATGGCCTCGCTCTCGGGGCGCGCGTTGCTGCCCAGCAGGGCCAGCCCCGTGATGCGTCCGGGTGCCTGGCGCAGCACTTCCAGGGCGATCATGCCCCCCATCGAGGTGCCGCAAAGTGCCAGCGGGCCATGGTGTTCGCGCAACACGGCCGCCGCCATGGTCTCGATGCTGGGGTGACGGAAATGCACCAGACTGACGGCCCAGCGCAGGTCGTGGGGCAGGACGCGCGTCTGGTCGGCCCACAGGTCGGCGTCGGCGGCCAGACCGGGCAAAAAGATCAAGGTGCTCATGGAGGCGGGCGGGTTCAAAGCCATGGAGGCTTCCGATCATGCCTGAGTGCCTTCATTCCTGCTGAGGGCTCAGCGCAAGGGGGCCCTCAGTCGTCGTTGACTTGAGGGGCGTTCGACGGCCAGCGTGAGCGAGAGCGGCCTGCAGCCTGCATGCCATTGGAATCCCAGGGCCAGGACACCCGGCTCCAGGGCGGATGAGCTGTGTCGGCGGCGGAGGGCGGCATCGACGGGCCCAGATGGCTCAGCGGCTGGCCGCGCCTGATCAGCAGATCGACACAATCCTGCCCGTGGTTGTTGCCATCGTCCGGAGGAAAGCGCAGGCGGGTGGTGTCGCGGATGATGGGTTTGTCGAAGTTCGTGTCCAGAGGGTTTGAGGCGTTCATGCAGAAGTCCGGTGTGCTTGACGAGCCACGTGGATCGTGAGCTATCGCTTCTACGAAGGGTATTCTTCAGGGGATGAGAGGTTGGTAGTCGAGCATGCAACCAGCCTGTCGGCTGTGACCTCTCCTACCTGTAGGTGGCGGCCTACATGGCCTACATGGCCTACAGGGTGTTCATGTCGGCCCTGGGTTCGTGGGCAGATAGGCCATGATGCGACTGCCCTGGCCGGGTGTGGATTCAACCACCAGGCGCCCGCCGGCGGCCTCTACCCGGTGGCGCATGCCCTCCAGTCCGTGCGAGCCGGACCCGATCTGCTCCGGATTGAAACCGATGCCGTCGTCGCTCACCGTCAGCAAGGCGTGCGTCCCGGTGTTCTGCAGCCGCACCGAGACCTGCTGCGCGCGGGCGTATTTGCCGATGTTGGTCAGTGCTTCCTGCACCAGCCGATACAGAGTCAGTTGCGAGGACTCATCCAGCTCAACGGCCTCCAGCAGGGTCTCCAGTGTCAGATCCGAGCGCTCGGAGAATTCTCGGGTGAGGATTTCCAGCGAAGGCAGCAGACCGAGGTTGGACAGCGATGAGGGATGCAGGTCTTCGACGATGCGACGTTTCAAGGCAATGCCCTGATTCAGGGTCTCGGTCAGGTGTTGCAGGCGTTGCAAGGCTTCCGGGGCGTGGTCGCCCAATCGCGACTTGATGCGTGCCACATCGAGCTTGGCGGCGGTCAGCAGAGAGCCGAGTTCGTCATGCAGTTCGCGAGCCAGGTGACCGCGTTCGTCTTCACGCACCTGTTGCAGGTAGGTGGCCAGCTTGGCCAGCGACGCCGTGCGCTCACGCACCAGGCTCTCCAGGCGGTCGCGTTCCTGTTTCAGTGTCTGCTGCTCCCGTTGACCGGCCAGTTTCAGGGCGTTGGACTGCCTGAGGTACAGATAGAAGGACAGCAGGCCCACCAATGCCGTCAGCGCGATGCCCAGGCGCGACACCAGCAGCGAGCGCAGGATCTGCTGTTCGCCCAGGCGGGTCTGTTGGCTGCTCTCCTCGATCAGCGTCGCCGACTGTTCCCGGATGGCGTCCATGTGCTCCTTGCCGACATCGGTGTGCATCACGTACTTCCAGGCGTCTTCCTGGCCTTGCTTGCGCAGTTTCAGGCTGAGATCCATTTCAGCCAGCTTGCGTGACACATGGCGTGACAGAGCGACCAAGGCCGCCGGATCGAAGGCGTTGGCCTGGTCATTCCGGCGCAAATCGTCCAAGGTCTGGTTCACCTCCGACACCGCACTGTTGTAGGGGGCCAGGTAGCTTTCGTCGCCGCTGAGCAAGTAGCCTCGCAGGCCCGTTTCTGCATCCAGCATCAGGGCCAGCAGTTTGTGCAGCGTGGCCCGGGTCTCCTGCGTGGCGGCAATGCGTTTGACGGCGCCGGCCGAGCGTTCGTAGCCCATTTCGTTGATGCCGATCAGACTCAGCGCGGCCAGCAAGGCCAGCGGCAGGCTGATCCACTGGCGCATGATCGTCAGAGTCCAGCCGCCGATGGGGCTTTGCTTCAGCCAGATCGGCCAGGACGCAAACCTTGTCATGGAACACTCCAGGCGTGGTGGAACTTGAGCAGCCTCTTTTCCCTGTGTACAGGTGGGAGGCTGGCGAAACATTCATCCGGCAATGTCGTTTCGGTTATTGTGAGCGCTTTTGGGGTGATGTCTCATAAATGATGAAAGACGGAATTCAATGATCAGGATAGGTATCGTGGATGACCACGCCATCGTGCGTTCCGGTTTGCGCAACTTCTTTGCCGACCATGTCGATCTGCGGGTGGTGGGTGAGGCCGCCAATGGGCGCGAGGCAATCGATCTCGTGCGCACCACCGAGATGGATGTCCTGCTGATGGATCTGGCCATGCCGGGCCAGTCGGGACTGGACGCGTTGGCCATGATCCGTGCCAAGGCCCCTGACGTGGGCATCCTGATCCTGTCTGGCTACCCCGAGGAGCATTACGCCATGAACCTGATCCGGCAGGGAGCGAGTGGCTACCTCAACAAGGAATGCGATCCCGCCGAGATCGTCGAGGCGGTGCGCACCATTGCGCTGGGCAAGCGCTACATCACCCGCACGGTGGCCGATCTGCTGGCGCAGCAACTCGGTCGCAAGGATGATGTGCCGCTGCACGAACAGCTCTCTGAGCGCGAGTTCCAGGTGTTCCTCAAGCTGGCCCGGGGCGAGACTGCCGGCGATGTGGCCAAGTCCTTGTCGCTGAGCGTGAAGACCGTCAGCACCTACCGCACCCGCCTGATGGAGAAGATGGGCCTGGCCTCCAACAGCGACCTGACCTACTACGCGCTCAAGAACCGATTGATCGATTGACTTGGGGCTGCCTACAGCGTGCAGAAATCGATCAGGGCATCGATCTCGTTGGATTTGTCGAAAACAGCATCCACCCCCAGATCGGCGCAGCGCAGCCGGACATCGGGCGTCGCGTAGTTGGTCAGCACGATCAGGCGCTGATGTGCCTGGCGCTGCTGGCAAGCCGAAATCACACCCAGACCGCTGCCCTCCTTGAGAAACAGGTCCACGATGGCGAGATCCCATTCGTCGGGATGCTGAATCAGCCAGTCGGTGCCCTGGTGCTCGGTGTCCGCAAAGCCCACGGCGCGCACGTCAGCCAGCTCCTCCAGTGTGCCCACCAGGTTTTCTCGGATCGTGGCGTTGTCTTCGACGATGTAGGTTCGGAGTTCCACGTGACGGCCTTTGCACCCGCATGCGCCCAACCAGAACTCGACCAACGGGTTTGGATTGCGTTTGTGCGGCAATTTCAGGTCGGTGAATTGTGCCAGCCACCTCGTCTTGGGGGTGTAGGAGTCTTCCTACAAGCTGCCCCGGCACACAGGGCAGTCCGGGTGCCTGGAGAGGTTCATGCGCGTCCATTCCATGGTGCGTGCATCCAGCATCAGCAGCTTGCTGGTCAGGGGGGTGCCAGCCTGGCTGATCAGCTTCAGCGCCTCGGCTGCCTGCAGGCTTCCGACGATGCCCACCAAGGGGGCGAACACGCCCAAGGTGGCGCAGCGGGTCTCCTCCGGGGCGGCGGCGGGGTCGAACACGCAGGCGTAGCAGGCGCTGTCGGCCTGGCGCGGATCGAAGACACTGATCTGGGCATCGAAGCGGATCGCCGCTCCGGACACCAAGGGGCGACGATGCCGCACGCAGGCGGCATTCACCATTTGCCGTGTGGCGTAGTTGTCACTGCAGTCGAGCACCACGTCGGCGTCTGCAAGCAGTTCGTCCAGCAGCCCGGCATCAGCGCGTCGCTTCAGCGCGTCGACACGCACCTCGGGGTTGCGCGCCAGGATGGCCTGGCGGGCCGATTCGACCTTGGCCTGTCCGATCCGGCTGTGGGTGTGGGCGATCTGACGCTGCAGATTGGTCAAGTCCACTTCGTCGTCATCGATCAGCGTGATGCGCCCCACGCCCGCGGCCCCCAGGTAGAGCGCGACAGGGGAACCCAGGCCGCCGGCGCCCACCACCACGGCGTGTGCGGCCAGCAGCCGTTCCTGTCCCTCGATGCCGATCTCATCGAGCAGGATGTGGCGGGAGTAGCGGAGCAGCTGGTCGTCGTTCATGAAAAAAAAGCGCCCCGCAGGGCGCTGTTGGTGCCGCCTCGGCGGATCAGTTGGGGGTCTTTTCTTCCTTGCGCTCGGTCTGTGTCTTGCTGACCATCACCGGGCGGCCCTTGAGCTGGTTCAAAGCCTGCACCAGCGGGAAGTCTTTGTCGCTGCCGAGTTCGGGCAGCTTGCGATCGGCCACGGGCTTCTTGGCTTCTTCCTCGAGGCGCTTGCGGGCCTCATCGCGGGCCTTCTCGCGCTCGGGGTCGGGTTTCTCTTCGCCCTGACCGCTGTTCAGGTGCTTTTCAAGGTCGGCTTCGCGCATCCGCAGCGCGGCGAACGGGCTGCCCTCTTCGGTGTCGTCGACCATCACCTCAGGCACGATGCCTTTGGCCTGGATCGAGCGGCCACTGGGGGTGTAGTAGCGGGCCGTGGTCAGCTTCAGGCCGGTGTCGGGGCCCAGGGGGCGCACGGTCTGCACCGAGCCCTTGCCGAAGGTCTGGCTGCCCATGATGGTGGCGCGCTTGTGGTCTTGCAGAGCGCCGGCGACGATCTCGCTGGCCGAAGCCGAGCCTTCATTGACCAGCACCACCAGGGGCACGGTCTTGAGGGCGGCGGGCAGCTTCTTGAGTGGATCGGGGCCACTGCGGCGCTGGTAGAACTCGGGCGAGGCCTTGAAGGTGAACTTGCTCTCGGCCAACTGGCCGTTGGTGGAGACCACGGTCACGTTCTCAGGCAGGAAGGCGCTGGACACCGCCACAGCCGCGTCGAGCAGACCACCCGGGTCGTTGCGCAGGTCAAGCACCAGGCCCTTCAGGTTGGGCTCCTGCTTGTAGATCTCGTCGATCTTCTTGACGAAGTCGTCCACCGTGCGTTCCTGGAACTGGCTCAGCCGGATCCAGGCATAGCCGGGCTCGACCACCTTGCCGCGCACCGACTGGGTGCGGATCTGCTCACGCACGATGGTCACGGGGAAGGTGCGGTTCTCGTCCTTGCGGAACACGGTCAGCAGCACCTTGGTGTTGGGCTCGCCGCGCATGCGCTTGACGGCGTCGTTCAGGGCGAGGCCCTTCACGGCGGTGTCGTCGATCTTGGTGATCAGGTCGTTGGTCTTGAGGCCAGCACGGTAGGCCGGAGACCCTTCGATGGGCGAGACGATCTTGATCAGGCCGTCTTCCTGGGTGATTTCGATGCCCACCCCGACGAATTGTCCCGAGGTGCCCTCGCGGAATTCCTTGTAGGACTTCTTGTCGAAATACTGTGAATGGGGATCGAGGCTGGCCACCATGCCCGAGATGGCATCGGTGATCAACTTCTTCTCATCGACCGGCTCGACGTAATCAGTCTTCACCATGTCGAACACCGCAGCCAGTTGCTGCAGTTCTTCGAGCGGGAGCGGGGAAATGCTGCCCCGTGCCACGGTTTGCAGCGAGACCGTGGTCAGCGCGCCGGCCACCACACCAATGGAAATCCAGCCTGCGATGCGGAGTTTTTCACCCATGAAATCACCTTTTTGCGACGCAATATACACCTAGGATGGGCCGCGTCAGGCCAGGTTCCGCAGTCCCCTTCATTC
>RXJO01000057.1 GCA_003987795.1 Curvibacter sp. | reverse complement strand
CGTTGACGATGTCGTAGTCGCGGCCTTCCTGCAGGCGCAGGCCGAACTTCTCGATGCGCTCGGCGATCACGGCCGGCCGGCCGATCAGGGTCGGACGGGCCAGGCCCTCGTCGACCACGATCTGGGCCGCGCGCAGCACGCGCTCTTCTTCACCTTCGGCGTAGGCCACACGCTTCTTGGTGGCGGCCTTGGCGGCGGTGAAGATGGGCTTCATGGTGGTGCCCGAGGCGTAGACGAAGCTTTGCAGCTTCTCGCGGTAGGCGTCCAGGTCCTTGACGGGGCGCAGGGCGACGCCGCTGTCAGCCGCTGCCTGGGCCACGGCCGGCGCGATCTTCATCATCAGGCGCGGGTCGAAGGGCTTGGGGATCAGGTACTCGGGGCCGAAGGCCAGCGGGTGGCCCACGTAGGCGGCCGCCACCACTTCGCTCTGCTCGGCCTGGGCCAGCTCGGCGATCGCGTGCACGGCCGCGATCTCCATCTCGACCGTGATGGTCGAGGCGCCGGCATCGAGGGCGCCGCGGAAGATGTAGGGGAAGCACAGGACGTTGTTGACCTGGTTCGGGTAATCGGTGCGACCGGTGGCCATGATGGCGTCGTCGCGCACGGCCTTGACTTCTTCAGGCAGGATTTCGGGCGTGGGGTTGGCCAGCGCGAAGATCAGCGGTTTGGCGGCCATCTTGGCCACCATCTCGGGCTTGAGCACGCCGCCGGCCGACAGGCCCAGGAACACGTCGGCGCCTTCGATGATCTGGCCCAGGGTGCGGGCCTCGGTCTTCTGGGCGAACTGGATCTTGTCCTCGTCCATCAGCTCGGTGCGGCCTTCGTAGACCACGCCGGCCAGATCGGTCACGTAGATGTTCTCGCGCGGCAGGCCCAGCTTGAGCAGCAGGCTCAGGCAGGCCAGAGCGGCGGCACCGGCGCCCGAGGTGACGAGCTTGACCTGCTTGATGTCCTTGCCCACGACCTTCAGGCCGTTGAGCAGGGCCGCACCCACCACGATGGCGGTGCCGTGCTGGTCGTCGTGGAAGACTGGGATCTTCATGCGTTCGCGCAGCTTGCGCTCGACGTAGAAGCAGTCGGGGGCCTTGATGTCTTCGAGGTTGATGCCGCCGAAGGTGGGCTCCAGGGCCGCGATGATGTCGACCAGCTTGTCCAGGTCTTTCTGCTCATCGATCTCGATGTCGAACACATCGATGCCGGCGAACTTCTTGAACAGCACGCCCTTGCCTTCCATGACGGGCTTGGCAGCCAGCGGGCCGATGTTGCCCAGGCCCAGCACGGCGGTGCCGTTGGTGATCACGGCCACCAAGTTGCCGCGGCTGGTGTACTTGAAGGCGGCGTTCGGATCCTTGACGATCTCTTCGCAGGGGGCGGCGACCCCGGGGGAATAGGCCAGGGCCAGATCGTGCTGGTTGACCAGTTGCTTGGTGGCGGCAATGGCCACCTTGCCGGGGGTCGGCAGCTCGTGGTACTCCAGTGCGGCGCGCCGCAATTCAGCGCGCTGTTCTTCTTTGTTGGCCTGTGGGTTGATGGGCATCCAATGTCTCCTGCTGGCTTGCTGGGGCTGGGGTCGCGCACCGGTGGCGGCCTGTCCGGACTCGCAAGGGTTCGCGATTGTAGACCCACCTGGGGGGAAACCCTAGTCAGTAAATCTGCGTAAAAAGGTGAATGGGTTTTGACTATTTGGCAAAAGCCCGCACGACAGGCGCCAGGCAGTCGCCGACCCCATTCTGAATGGGTTTTGGCCGTCTGCGAACTCAGTCGGGGCCGGTCGGCGGGATTCGGCTTTTCAAACGCCGGTACAGCAGCCCTCTGGACACCCCCAGTGCCCGGGCGGCACGGGTGATGTTGCCGCCGGCCTGGGCCAGGGCGGCTTCAATGTGCTGCCGGCTGTGCTCGTGCAGCGGGTGTCGGGTCTCGGCGACCTGAGAGGCGTCTTCGGTCGTGGGGGCGGATGAGGGTTCAGGGGGGCGTGATGGCACGGCCGTAGCCGGGGCCGAAGGGCGTGCAGGGCCGCCGATGGCCTGCAGCCGGGGCAGGCCATCGGGGGCTTGCAGCCGCACCCGCAACCAGACGGTCAGACCGTTGTCCAGCCGCCTGGCCTGAGGCTGGGCATGGTGGCTCAGGGCCAGCAGGTCGGCCAGATCCAGGCCCAAGCTGGTGCCGATGTCTTCGTGCGGGGGGTGTTGGGCCAGGCCCAGCAGGCGGCGACCAGCCGGGTTGACCCAGGCCAGCCGGCCCCGGTCGTCGATGCCGGCCAGGCCTTGCTGCACGCTGTCGAGCAGGTCCGGGTGGGCCTGGAACTGCAACACCAGTTGTTCCCGGGCCTGGGTCTTGAGCAGGCGGTTCTCGATGGCGGTGGCATAGGCCCCCACCAGGCTGGCCGCATCGAAGCCGAAGGGTCGGGTTTCGATGGACAGGTCCAGGACCCCGGCCAGTTGTCCGTGGATGTCCCGGATCGGTGCTGCCGCACAGTGGAAGTTCTGCAGGCAGTCGTAATAGTGTTCGGCGCCCATCACGCTGCAGGCCTGGCCGGTATGGGCCACCAGGCCCGGGGCGGTGGTGCCCACCGCCGATTCCGACAGGTTCACTCCCAGGCGGGCGGCCACCCCCAGCAGGGGCTGATCGGCCAGGGGATGGTGGGTGACATGCACGATCACGCCTTCGCTGTCGGTCAGGATCACCCGGCAGTCGGTGCCGCTGAGCGCGTGTTCGAGGGCCTGCAGTTCTTCACCCGAGGCGCTGAGCAGCGGGCGGTTGCGGCTCAGGGCGCTGTGCAGGCGGCTGGGTGTGACCGGGTCGAAGCTCAGCGTGCGGCTGGTACGTGGCTCCTGGCGCAGGCAGCGCAGCCACGATTGCAGCACCCCCTCGGGCACCAGTCCGCTGGGGCGCTGACCCTCCTCAAACAGTTGCTGGCGTGCCAGGGCCACGCGCTGGCTGGGCGTATTGAAGAACAGCGGGCGCGCCCAGGGGCGGCCAGGGTCTTGCCGGGGCATAGGGCCTCCATCAAGCGGGGGTTCTGTGGGTGGGTGAGCGCAGTATCAGCAGCGCCGGGCCGGGCCGTTCTCAGGGTTAGCCCATGGAAACCGGGGGCGCCAGCCGGAAATTCGCAATTTGAGACAGATCCCGCCACCCGGCAGCCCACCTTGGGGTGTTCCATCTTGGAACACTTGCGGCCTAGGGAAATCCCGGTGGTGAATCGGCCCGGACAAAAGCCGATGCTCCGATCCCGGGGGCCGCCAGCATGCCGGTCCGCGCCATGGGAGGCGCATGCGGATGCCTGGCGTGCCTGAGGTCTGAACACCCATCCCCGACATTTCCGAGGAGACATCAACCCATGCATCAAGCCGCATCCACCCACCGTCGTGCTGCCGGCACGCCGATCTGGCGCCTTCTGGGCGCCGGCCTCGCCGGGCTGGCGCTGGCCGCCACAGCTGCCCTGCCGGCTCGTGCGCAGCCTGCCAACCGCGTCGATCAGGTCGACGGGGCCTACATCCAGGCCAATGCCGCCCGGTCGACCGACTGGCCCAGCCACGGGCTGGATTACGCCGAGACCCGCTTCTCCCGCCTGCAGAAGATCAACACCGGCAATGTGTCCAAGCTGGGCCTGGTCTGGTCGTACAACCTGGAGTCCACCCGCGGGGTGGAGTCCACTCCGCTGGTGGTGGATGGCGTGATGTATGTCACCGCCTCCTGGAGCGTGGTGCATGCGGTCGATGTGCGCAGTGGCAAGCGGCTCTGGAGTTTCGACCCCCAGGTCGACAAGTCCAAGGGTTACAAGGGCTGCTGCGATGTGGTCAATCGCGGGGTGGCGCTCTACCAGGGCAAGGTCTTCGTGGCGGCCTATGACGGTCGCCTGATCGCCCTGAATGCCCGCACCGGTCAGAAGGTGTGGGAGCAGGACACCCTGATCGACCACACCCACAGCTACACCATCACCGGCGCGCCCCGCGTCATCAAGGGCAAGGTCGTGATCGGCAACGGGGGGGCCGAGTACGGCGTTCGCGGCTACGTCACCGCCTACGACGCGGGCACCGGGGCCCAGGCCTGGCGCTGGTTCACCGTGCCCGGTGATCCGTCCAAGCCCTTCGAGAACGAGGCCATGGCGCGGGCTGCCAAAACCTGGGACGCCAGCGGCAAGTGGTGGGAATCGGGCGGCGGCGGCACCGCCTGGGACACCATGGCCTACGACCCCGAACTGAACCTGATGTACATCGGCACCGGCAACGGCTCGCCCTGGGCCCGCAGCAAGCGCAGCCCGGGCGGTGGCGACAACCTGTACCTGGCCTCGATCGTGGCCCTCAACCCCGACACCGGCGAGTACGTCTGGCATTACCAGGAAACGCCGGGTGACAACTGGGACTACACCTCCACCCAGCCCATGATCCTGGCCGACCTGAAGATCGACGGGCGTCTGCGCAAGGTGATCCTGCATGCGCCCAAGAATGGCTTTTTCTTCGTCATCGACCGCACCAACGGACGATTCATCTCGGTCAAGAATTTTGTCGACGTGAACTGGGCCAAGGGCTACGACGCCAACGGGCGTCCCATCGAAAATCCCGAGGCCCGGGCCACCGACAAGCCGTATGACGCCGTGCCGGGCCCGTTCGGAGCACACAACTGGCATTCGATGTCGTTCAACCCGCAGACCGGTCTGGTCTACCTGCCGGCGCAGAACGTGCCCCTCAACCTGATGGACAACCGGAACTGGAAGTTCAATGGCAACCAGCCCGGAGAACCGCATGGCGGGCTGGGCTGGAACCTGGCCATGTACGCCAACGTCGAGCCGCCCAAGAGCAAGCCCTTCGGTCGCCTGATCGCCTGGGACCCGGTGCGCCAGAAGGCGGCCTGGACCCAGGAGCAGGTCTCACCCTGGAACGGTGGCACCCTGACCACCGCCGGCAACCTGGTGTTCCAGGGCACGGCAGACGGACGCCTGATCGCCTACGACGCCAAGACTGGCGCCAAGCTCTGGGAGTCGCCCACCGGCACCGGTGTCGTGGCAGGCCCGATCACCTATGAGGTGGACGGACGCCAGTACGTGTCGGTGGCCGTGGGCTGGGGCGGGGTGTATGGCCTGGCCCAGCGGGCCACGGATCGCCAGGGCCCGGGCACGGTCTACACCTTTGCGGTGGGCGGCAAGGCCCCGTTGCCCGATTTCGTGGCCTACCGTCTGGGCGAACTCGTGTCGGGCGTCAAATACGACCCGGCCCAGGTGCAGGCCGGCACGATGCTGTATGTGAGCAACTGCGTGTTCTGCCATGGCGTGCCAGGTGTGGACCGGGGCGGCAACATCCCCAACCTGGGCTACATGGACGCCGCGATGATCGAGCATCTGGACAAGTTCATCTTCAAGGGCCCGGCCATGGCGCGCGGCATGCCTGACTTCAGCGAGCGCCTCAGCCTCGATGACGTGCAGAAGATCAAGGCCTTCATCCAGGGCACGGCCGACGCGATCCGGCCCAAGAAGTAAGGGAGGCCAGTCGCAGCCTGCCCTCGCGGGCTGCGACTTGGCGAATCACCCCCTGAGGCGGATAATCCAACCGTCCATCGACTCCACAGACCCCAAGGCCCGACCATGTCCAGCATCAGCTCGATCGCCCAGTCCGGCATGCAGGCCGCACTGCAGCGCCAGGGGGCTTCCGCGAACAACATCGCCAACCAGAACACCGAGGGTTACCGCCGCGAGCGGGTCGACCAGCAGGCCAACCCTGAGGGCGGCACCACCACCAGCGTGTCGCGCCTGCCCCAGCCCGGCAGCCAGCTCGAGCAGGACATGGTGGATCAGATCTCCTCCAGCTACAGCTTCCAGGCCAACCTCAAGACCCTCAAGGTACAGGACCAGATGATGGGCGCGCTGCTCGACGTCAAGGCCTGACCAGCGGTGTTTCCAGGCCCATGGCGGGCCGGTACGCAGGTATCATCTGAGCCGTTCCCAACCGAGCAGGAGACGGCCATGGGCCTGATGGATTTCATCAAGAAACAGTTCATCGACGTCCTTCAATGGACCGAGGAGGGCGACGGCACCTTGGCCTGGCGCTATCCCATGGCCGACATGGAAATCCAGAACGGTGCCACCCTGGTGGTGCGAGAGTCGCAGATGGCCCTGTTCGTCAACGAAGGGCGCATCGCCGATCTGTTCGGCCCCGGCACCTACCGGCTGGGCACCCAGACCCTGCCGGTGCTGACCAATCTGCAGAACTGGGACAAGCTGTTCGAGTCGCCTTTCAAGAGCGATGTCTACTTCTTCAGCACCCGTGAGCAGCTCGACCAGAAATGGGGCACGCCCCAGCCCGTCACCGTGCGCGACCCTGAATTCGGTGCCGTGCGCCTGCGCGCCTTCGGCAATTACAGCTTCCGCATCGCCGATCCCAAGGCCTTCCACGCCGGCATCTCTGGCACCCGCGAGCGCTACGGCGTGGCTGACCTGGACGGCCAATTGCGCGGCCTGGTGCTGCAGAACATCAGCCAGGCGATCGCCGCCAGCGGCATCCCCTTCCTCGATCTGGCGGCCAGCCAGCAGCAATTCGCCCAGGCGCTCACGCAGCAGTTGGGCCCTGAGTTCACCCGTCTGGGCCTGCAATTGCAGACCTTCACGGTCCAAAACCTGTCCCTGCCCGAAGAGCTGCAGAAGGTGCTTGATCAAAAGATCGGCATGGGCATGGTGGGCCGCGACATGGGCCAGTTCATGCAATACCAGACCGCCCAGGCCATTCCTCGCCTGGCCGAAGGCGCTGCGGGCGGTGGCGTGGCCGGTGATGCCATGGGGCTGGGTGCCGGCGTGGCCCTGGGCCAGGTGCTGGCCCAGAACCTGCAGGCTGGCCTGCAGGGGGGCGGGGCGCCGGCCACCGCTGCGGCGGGTGGCCTCAAGCCTGACGAGATCATGACCACGCTGGAGAAGCTGGCCGATCTCAAGACCAAAGGCATCCTGACTGCTGAAGAGTTCGACGCCAAGAAGGCCGAACTGCTCAAGAAGCTCGTCT
>RXJO01000384.1 GCA_003987795.1 Curvibacter sp. | reverse complement strand
AGAACCTGCTGACGCCGGCCGGATCGATCGAAACCAAGGGGCCCCAGGTCTTTGTGCGCGTCGACGGTGCTTTTGACACGCTGGAGAAGATCCGTCAGACCCCGATCGTGGCGCAGGGGCGCACGCTCAAGTTGTCGGATCTGGCGAGTGTCGAGCGCGGGTACGAAGACCCCTCCACCTTCATGATCCGCAACGGCGGTGAGCCCGCCTTGCTGCTCGGCGTGGTGATGCGCGACGACTGGAACGGGCTGGACCTGGGCAAGGCCCTGGAGGCGGAGGTCACCAGGATCAACGCTGATCTTCCGCTTGGCATGACGCTCTCCAAGGTGACCGATCAGGCCGTCAACATCAGCTCGGCGGTCGACGAATTCATGGTCAAGTTTTTCGTGGCCCTGCTGGTCGTGATGGTGGTCTGTTTCGTCAGCATGGGCTGGCACGTCGGCATCGTGGTCGCCGCAGCCGTGCCGCTCACCCTGGCGGCGGTGTTCGTGATCATGGCGGCCACGGGCAAGAACTTCGACCGCATCACGCTGGGCTCACTGATCCTGGCGCTGGGCCTGCTGGTGGACGACGCCATCATCGCCATCGAGATGATGGTGGTGAAGATGGAGGAGGGCTACAGCCGCATCGCGGCATCGGCCTACGCCTGGAGCCACACGGCGGCGCCCATGCTCTCGGGCACGCTGGTCACGGCCATCGGTTTCATGCCCAATGGCTTCGCGCGGTCCACGGCGGGTGAGTACACCAGCAACATGTTCTGGATCGTCGGCATCGCCCTGATCGCCTCCTGGCTGGTGGCGGTGGCTTTCACGCCTTACCTGGGCGTCAAGCTCCTGCCGGATTTGCCTCAGATCGAGGGCGGGCATGAGGCCATCTACAACACGCCCCGCTACAACCGCTTCCGCCAGGTGCTGGGCCGGGTCATTGCGCGCAAGTGGCTGGTGGCCGCCACGGTGGTCACCCTGTTTGTCATGGCGGTGCTGGGCATGGCGGTGGTCAAGAAGCAGTTCTTTCCGACCTCGGACCGTCCCGAGGTGCTGGTCGAGGTGCAAATGCCCTACGGTACCGCGATCGGGCAGACCAGCGCGGCCACGGCCAAGGTCGAAGACTGGCTGGGCCAGCAGCCCGAGGCCCGCATCGTCACGGCTTACATCGGCCAGGGCGCGCCACGCTTCTTTCTGGCGATGTCACCGGAGCTGCCCGACCCGTCTTTTGCCAAGATCGTGGTGCTCGCCGGCGACGACAAGGAGCGTGAGGCCCTCAAGTTCAGGCTGCGTCAGGCCATTGCCGACGGGCTGGCGCCCGAGGCGCAGGTGCGTGTCACCCAGATCGTGTTCGGGCCGCCTTCGCCCTTCCCCGTGGCCTACCGCGTGATGGGACCCGATCCGGACAAATTGCGTGAGATCTCGGCCCAGGTCGAAGCGGTGATGCAGGCCAGCCCGATGATGCGCACGGTCAACACCGACTGGGGCCCCCGTGTCCCCACGCTGCATTTCACGCTTGACCAGGATCGGCTTCAGGCTGTCGGGCTGAGTTCGAATTCGGTCGCGCTGCAGCTGCAGTTCCTGCTGAGCGGGGCGCCGCTGACGGAGGTGCGCGAAGACATTCGCGCCGTGCAGGTGATCGGCCGCGCCGCGGGCGACATCCGTCTCAACCCCGCGAAGATCGCCGGCTTCACCTTGGTCGGCGCGACCGGGCAGCGCATTCCGCTGTCGCAGGTGGGCCAGGTCGAGGTGCGCATGGAAGACCCCATCCTGCGGCGGCGTGACCGCACCCCGACCCTCACCGTGCGGGGCGACATCGCCGATGGCTTGCAGCCACCGGATGTGTCCACGGCCATGACCCGGCAGCTCAAGCCCATCATGGACCAACTGCCCAGGGGCTACCGCATCGTGGAGGCCGGCTCCATCGAGGAATCGGGCAAGGCCTCGGCGGCCATGCTGCCGATCTTCCCCATCATGCTGGCGGCCACGCTGCTGATCATCATCCTGCAGGTGCGCTCGATCTCGGGCATGGTCATGGTCTTCCTGACCAGCCCTCTGGGTCTGATCGGGGTCGTGCCCACCTTGCTGCTGTTTCAGCAACCTTTCGGGATCAACGCACTGGTCGGGCTGATCGCCTTGTCGGGGATCCTGATGCGCAACACGCTGATCCTGATCGGGCAGATCCGGGAGAACGAAGAGGCCGGCCTCGATCCCTTCCGTGCGGTGGTCGAAGCCACGGTGCAACGGGCGCGCCCCGTGATCCTGACCGCGCTGGCGGCGATCTTCGCCTTCATCCCGCTGACCCATTCCGTGTTCTGGGGAACCCTGGCCTACACCCTGATCGGTGGCACCTTGGCCGGAACGGTCCTGACGCTGGTGTTCCTGCCGGCCATGTATTCGATCTGGTTCCGGATCCGACCCACGGCCCTGCCTCAGGGCCACGCCAATTGATTCATTGACTCGAACAAAGGAATTGTCATGTCCCCATCCAAAGTTGTTGTGGTGACCGGCGTGTCGTCGGGCATCGGGCGCGCCAGTGCCATCCGGTTTGCCGAGCAGGGCTGCCGGGTGTTTGGCACCGTGCGCAACACCGCGAAGGTCCAGGCCATCCCGAATGTCACGCTGGTCGAGATGGACATCCGCGACGATGCGGCCGTCGAGCGGGGTGTCCACTCGATCGTGGCGCAGGCCGGCCGCATCGATGTGCTGGTCAACAGCGCGGGCGTCACCCTGCTGGGCGCGGCCGAGGAGACCTCCATCGAGGAAGCCCAGACCCTGTTTGAGACCAACCTCTTCGGCCTGCTCCGGGTCATCCGGGCCGTGCTGCCGCACATGCGCCAGCAGTCATCGGGTCGCATCGTCAATGTCAGCTCGGTGCTGGGCTTTCTGCCGGCGCCCTACATGGCCCTCTATTCGGCCTCCAAGCATGCGGTCGAAGGCCTGTCCGAGACGCTGGATCACGAGCTGCGTCAGTTCGGCGTTCGCGTGTCACTGGTCGAGCCCTCGTTCACCAAGACCAACCTGGATCTGAACGCACCCCAGACGGCGCTGAGGATCGCCGCCTACAGCCAAGAGCTTGGCATCGTTGCGAAGGCGATCCAGAACAATGTGCAGAAGGCGCCTTCGCCCGATGGGGTGGCTGCCACGATCGTCCAGGCAGCACTGGGGCCTTGGAGGATGCGCCACACCCCCAAAGGTGAAGCGTCGCTCCTGGCCAAGCTGCGCCGCTTCATGCCCGCCGGCCCGGTGGAGAAGGGCCTGCGCAAGACGTTTGGACTGGCTTGATGAGCTGAAGTCGAGCTTTTGGACGATGCCTGCCAACCCACCGCTGCCGAGCTGCGCTGGAGGGCCGTGGTTGGTCAAAGGCACACCCGCAGAACCTCGCAGAGTCTGTCGAGCACCCCCGTCGACAGAAAGGACGACTGCAGTACCGGGTGCTGCCCTGGCAAGGCTGCCCGCACCAGGGGCCCGACCAGCTTCAGTCCACTGTCGCTGTTGGTCAGCAGGACCAGGCCATCGCCGGCGGCCGGCAGGGCCAGCACAAATGCCCGGTAGCCCGGGTTGCTGCCCCACTGCCAGAAGCCGGTCCCTTGATCCGAGGTCTCCAGGCCCCAACCCAGGCCCCAGGCCAGCCGCAGGCGCGCATCGACCTCCACCGGTGAGGCACTGGCCAGCGCCTGCAGGGCGGGGTCTTTCAGCCAGGCTCGCACGAAGCGGGCGTAGTCGCCTGCCGTGGTGTACAGGCTGTAGGCCGCCACCGGCTGATTCATGCGTACCTGCTGTCGCACCACCCCGTCAACCCGATGACCCGGCAGCAGCGCCTCGCCGAGCGAGGGGGTCCAGCGGTAGCCGCTGTGGTCCAGGCCCAGAGGGGCGAAGACCAAGGCTTGCATGGCTTCGTCGAGCGCTTGTTGCATCACGTGCTCGACCGCCCGCTGCAGCAGCATGTAGCCTTCGCCCGAATACGACCAGCGCTCGCCCGGAAGGCCTTCGAATCGCAGCGGCCCTCGAGCCCAATTGGGCAGGCCGGCGGTGTGCTGCAACAGCATGCGAACCGTCACCTGGCCCAGGCGGGGGTCGGTCACCTCGTCGCTGCGTCCTGGCTGCTCCGGGTGCAGCGGATCGTGGGCATGGCGATAGCCCTGTGGCAGGTACTGCAACACCGGGGCGTCGAGCACCAGCCGGCCCTGCTGAACCAGCTTCAGCACGGCGTAGGCGAACACCGGCTTGCTCAGCGAGGCCGCCTGGAACACGCTGTCGGGCCCCACCGCCGGGGCGCCCTCACAGCCGGAGGCGGTGGTGATCGACTGCAACTGCCCCTGCCGGACCAGTGCCAGCGCCGCGGCGCACACGTGATGCTGCCGTGCCAGCGGCGCCAGCAAGGATTCGGCCGGCGTTGGTGTGGCCGGCCTTTCTGGGGGCGTCGACGCACAGGAGGCCAGCAGTACCAGCCCTGCCAGCCCGATGAGGGCGCGCAAGCGGTACCAGGCTGAGGGGGGTGATCGGTTCATGGCGCGATGCTAGCGCGGTGGTCACAGGGCGATCGATTGCTGTTGCAGCCCATCGGCCAGGGCCTGGTCGATGCGCGCCAGCACCCAACTGCTGCCATCCTGGGCGAACCAGGCGGTGTTGCTGAGACCGAACACGGCGAAGTCGCCTGCCCGGTCCAGCGCCACCTCGGCCATGAAGCCGGTCACATGGCCGTTGTGGGCCAGCACCGTGCGCCTCGGGGTGGCCACGGCCTGCCAGCCCCACACATAGCGACCGTCGGCAGCCGAGCGCAGGTCGCTCACATAGCCGGGGGGCAGGGGGGTGGCCTGGCCCCGCAGCGCCAGCACATGCCAGCGCAGCCACTGCGCATAGGCCTCACCGGAGCAGGCCCAGTTGCCGGCGGGCGCGATGATGTCGAGCCAGTCCTGGATGGCCAGGGTGCCCGGCGTGGCCTCGACCACGGTCAGCGCACCCTGGGCGCCTTCGTGCCCCCACAAGGTGTCGGTGGGGGTGGGCACCCACGATCGCCAGTTGCCCGTCAGCCCCAGGGGCTGCACCAGCACCTCGTCGAACACGGCCTCGAAGGTTCTGCCGGTTTGCGCTTCCACGATCGCCGCGGCCAGCACGTAGCCGGCATTCGAGTAGTGGAAATCGCGCCCGGGCACGACGCCCTGTGCCGCAGGCAGCTTCAACACCCAACGGGCGAAGTAGCTGCGTCGGCCTGCTGCCGTGCCGGGCAGCGGGCGGGTGTCGGCGCTGACGGCTGCCATGAAGGCGTCGTCTTCGGGGCCGCTGCCGTTGAAGGCAGGCAGGCCACCCCGGTGGTGCAGCAGGTCGGCCAGGGTCACCTGCGCATAAGCCGGGTGGATTTCTCCGGCCCAGGCGGGGAAGGCCTGCGGCAAGCTCAGGCCCAGGGCCGGGCCGCCGCGCCCGGCCAACGCGACGATGGCCGCGCTGGTCATGGCCTTGGTGTTCGAGCCGATGGCGAAGCGGTCAGAGGGCACCACCGATGAGCCCTGGCCCAGGCGGCGCCTGCCGGCCACGGCCGTGGCCACGTCGGCAGCCCTGCCGCTCACCTGGCCCAGCACCAGGCCGACCAGACCGGCATCGACCCCGGCTTGGGCCTGGGCCTTGAGCAAGGCTGTGATCCGGGCCTGATCCGAGCCCTCTGAACCCCCGCCACACCCCGACAGGGCAGGTCCGAGCCCCAGCCCCAGACCTCCGGACAGCAGCAGTTGCAGCACCGAGCGACGGCGCAGGGGAGTGGGCGTGGTATGACTCGACATGCGAAGACCTTGAAGTTGCGATGGCCGGCAGTGTGCGCAGACGAAGCCAAAGAGAAGCCAAAGAGAAGCCAAAGAGAAGCCAATTTCCGGCTCGGATGGCCCATCGAGTGCGCCGCGTGGTCGCTTTGGCTTTCCCCAAGGTCGGACCTCTAGAATCCCGGCCATGCACATCCTCCTGGTCGAAGACGATCTTGATCTGGGCCCCGCCCTGCTGGCCGCCCTGAAGGCCGAAGGCCTCAGTGCGCAATGGGTGCGGCGTGCCGACCATGCCCGGGCCGCGCTCGGGCCCGAGGTCGACCTGGTGCTGTTGGACCGGGCCCTGGCCGGCCAGGAGGGTCTGGACCTGCTGCGGCACTGGCGTGCCCGCCGCATCAGCACCCCGGTGATCGTAATCACGGCGCGTGCGGCCTTGAGCGACCGGCTCGAGGGGCTGGACGAAGGGGCCGACGATTACCTCGTCAAGCCTTTCGAGGTGCCTGAGCTGCTGTCGCGTGTGCGGGCCGTCTACCGTCGCCATCGCCAGCAGGCCAGCGAGTTGTGGGAACTGGGCGCTTTGAGCGTGTCACCCCGTTCGCACCAGGCCTGGCTGGCGGGTGAACTGTTGCCTTTGTCGGCGCGAGAGTTCCAGCTGCTGCTGGCACTGGCCAAGGACAGTGGCACGGTGGTGCCCAAGCAGCTGCTGGGGCAGTTGCTGGAGCCGCTCGGTGAGCCGGTCGATGCCGCCACGGTCGAGGTGCACCTGTCGAACCTGCGGCGCAAGATCGGCGCCGAGCGCATCCGCACCGTGCGGGGCGTGGGCTACCAGTTGCGGGCATGCTGAGGTCGCAGTCATCACTGCAGGCGCGACTGTTGTGGGTGCTGCTGGCCGCGGTGGTGCTGGTCGTCGCGGTCCTGGTGGCCAAGGACTACCTGGCCTTCCGCTGGCACGTCTCGGACCGGGTGGCCCAACGCTCGGCGGCCGAAGGCCTGGGTGAGGCCCTGGCCGAGGCAGACGACACCCTGGCTGCTGCCATCGTGCGCGCCACCGAGCTGCAGTTCAATCGCTCACGGCGCGCGGCCGGCCTGCCCGGCATCGAAGACCTGGCGTTCGAGCTTCAGACCGCTGAGGGCCGGCGGGTCTATGCCTCTGCTCAGCTCAAGGATCTGCCGGCGCTGTCGCTGGAGCAACTGCGCCTGCCGGCGCTGACGTTGCCGCAGCG
>RXJO01000056.1 GCA_003987795.1 Curvibacter sp. | reverse complement strand
GGTCAAGGAAACCGGCGCCGAGGCTGCGCAGCGCCTCAACCTGCACCTGATCCCGCACACCCATGCCGTGAGGATCTGCGTCGAGACACGGCAGTTGCGCACCACCCGCGGCAGCCTGAGATACCGCCAGTTGGTACTGGCCCACGGGGCCGAGGCGGCCCTGCCGGCAGGCCTGCCGCCCCATCTGTGCTGGCGCGTCAATCACCTGACGGCCTACCAGCGCCTGAGGCAGGCCCTGGGAGACGTTTCGCGTGACGTGTTGGTGCTGGGTGCAGGGCTGATCGGTTGTGAATTGGCCAACGACCTGGCCCTGGGCGGGCACCGGGTTTGCCTGCTGGACACCGCCGCCGAGCCCCTGGCCCGCTGGCATGGCCAGGCGGCAGGACAGCAGTTGCTGACAGCCTGGCAAGGCCTGCCCATCCGGTTCGAAGGAGGCCAGTCCGTGACCTGCGTGACCCGCTCGCCCCTCAGCGGACGCTACCTCGTGCACACCGCCAGCGGCCAGCAGCACGAGGCCGATCAGGTGGTGGTGGCAGCCGGCCTGCGCACCCCCGACCGGCTGGCCCGCAGTGCGGGCCTGCACTGGCATGAAGGCATTGCCGTGAACCCGGCCACACTGGCGACCAGCCAGCCTGGCATCCACGCCCTGGGCGACTGCATCACCGTCGACGGATCGACCAGCCGCTACATCGAGCCGATCACCCGCCAGGTCGATACCCTGGTCGCGGCGCTGCTGGGCCAGGCCCCCGTGCACTACGCGCCCCGGCCGGCCGTGGTGCGGGTCAAGACCAGCTCGCACCCGCTGACTCTGCATTGAAACACCCTGCCCAGCGGATTCGATCCAGATCAAGGAAACGCCATGTGACACCCTGCGGTCATGCCCTTGTCAATTCACTTTCATGTGGGCCGGTCACGCTGCGGTCATTCCTTTTTCATGACCTAGGAGTTTGCCGTGCGTGATTTCCTGCAGAAAGTCGACACCCTGCGCTGGGACGACCACCGTTACTACCACCAGTGCCGAATCAACCAGACGCTGCACCTGATCAGCGCCATCAGCTTTCTTTGCGCCTATGGCCTGCTGTTCGTCGACCCGGCCGCCGCCGCGATGGTCGGCTGGCTGGTGGGCATGGTGACACGGCAGTCAGGCCACATCTTCTTCGAGCCCCGAGGCTACGACACCGTGAACCAGGCCACCGATGCCCACAAGGAAGCCATCAAGGTGGGCTACAACATGCGCCGCAAGGCCATCCTGATCGGGGTATGGCTGGCGCTGCCGGCCCTGCTGGCCTGGCGCCGCGACCTGTTCGGGCTGATCCAGCCCGACCCCGGTATGGCGGGCTACGCCCACGACGTGGGGCTGCTGTGGCTGGCCCTGGGCGTGACGGGGCTGCTGTTGCGCACGCTGCACCTGTTCGTGCTGCGCAGCCCGGCCTGGGGCCTGGCCTGGGCCTTCAAGATCATCACCGACCCGATCCACAACGTGCAGATCTACTGGCGATCGCCGCTGGCCCTGCTGCGCGGCGAACGCCTGGACCCGATGCAGTCGCCTCGCCACTGACACACAGGTTTTGCATGCTTCTTGCATGATCGGGGGCAGCCCGCCTTCCCGATCATGCGCCCCAGACCCTTACCCTTTCACCCCCTGGCCCTGCTGGGCCTGACCTGCGCCCTGAGCCTGCCTGCGTTGGGTCAGAGCGGCGCCGACAGCAGTCGCCCCGGGATCGAAGCAGCCTGCCGGGCCGAGGTGTCGAAATTCGAGCAGGCCATCGGCCTCATCCGCCGCACGCAAGGCAATGCGGCTGCGGCCGAGTTGAAGGAGAAACTGCTGCCGGCCCGGCTCGAAAACGATATCCTGTTCAAGGACGGCTACTGCGGACTGGCCCGGCACATCCGCGAGCACAAACTCAATCGCTGAGTGCGCTCGAGGCTGAGGGTCGGGCACTCCAGCGCACGACCTGCTCAGCACCTGAGGGCTCCTGGCTGCGCGCCCGCAACTGCCCGCAACCCCCGTCCACATCCTGCCCGGCCGATTGGCGCAACTTGGTGAGCACGCCACGGCGGTGCAATTGGCGCGCGATCTCGGCGGCCCGCTCCCAGCTGGGGCGTTTGAAGGCCAGATCGGGCACGCTGTTGTAGGGGATCATGTTGAGCACACCGTACTTGCCCTGCAGCAGGCGCACGATGCCGTCCAGTTCCTCGTCGCTGTCATTGACGCCCTCAATCAGCGTCCACTGGTACTGGATCGGATAACCGGTGGCGCGGGCATAGTGCTCGCCCTGAGCCACCAGTTCCTCGGGGCTGATGCGGGGCGCGCGCGGCAGCAATTGTTCGCGCAATTCGGCCCGCGTGGTGTGCAGCGACAGGGCCAACGCCGGTTTGACCCGCCCCTGGGGCAGGCGCTCGAACACCCGCGGATCGCCCACGGTCGAGAACACCAGGTTCTTGTGGCCGATGTTGCCCACGGTGCCCAGCAGGTCGATGGCCTCGAGCACGTTGTCCAGGTTGTGGGCGGGCTCGCCCATGCCCATGAACACCACCTTCTTGACCGGCCGCAGGGTGCGCGCCAGGGCCACCTGGGCCACGATCTCGGCGCTGCCCACCTGGCGCAACAGACCCTCGCGCCCGGTCATGCAGAACACGCAGCCCACGGCACAGCCCACCTGGGTGGAGACGCACAGGCCGTCGCGCGGCAACAGCACGCTCTCCACGGTCTGGCCGTCGGCCAACGCCACCAGCAGGCGGGCCGAGCCGTCCTCACCCGGGTGCTGCGAATGCAGGCGGGCCAGGCCGGCCAGCTCGGCGGTCAAGGCGGGCAAGATGTCACGCACGGTGGCCGGCATGAAATCTTCGAGCCGGCGGCGGCCGCTGTCCTGCGGCTTGGCCTGGGCCCACAGGCGCAGCACCCGCTGCTCATGGGCGGGGCCGGCGCCGTGGGCGCGCAATTGCTGGCGGATGGATTCGATGCGCATGGACAAAACCGGGGGCCTCAGATGAAAACGGCCCCGAGCTTAACGCCTGCGCCCGCCCGGCGGGGCGGCTCAGTAGGTCTTGTAGGGCAGGAACTTGCCCGACAGCACCACGTTCACGCGGTCGCCCTTGGGGTCGGCCTGGCGTTGGATGTCCATGCTGAAGTCGATGGCGCTCATGATGCCGTCGCCGAACTCCTCATGGATCAACTCCTTGATGGTGCTGCCGTAGACGCTCACGATCTCGTACCAGCGGTAGATCAGCGGATCGGTGGGCACGGGGGTGGGCAGCGAGCCCTTGTAAGGCACCACGCACAGCCATTTCTGCTCGTCGGCCGTGAGGCCGAAGATCTTGCCCAGCACCTTGGCCTGCTCGGGCGTGGCCGTCATCTGGCCCAGACAAAGGGCGGTGGTCCATTCTTTGGATTGACCCAGCTTCTTGGCCACGGCCTCCCACTTGATGCCTTTTTGCACCTTGGTGGCGATGATTTTCTCGGTGATGTCGTTGCGGTTCATGTTGGCTCCTTTGAAGAACACGGGGGAAACAGGTTGGAAAGCCCGGGCCGAGCGCCGCCCCGCCGCGACCGACAGGCCGCAGCTCGAAGCACCCTGCGCGGGGGGGGCTCAGTGCGCCCGGGCGCGGCTGACGAGGAAATCGACCACGTGGTTGCGCAGTTCGTAGTAGCCGTCAAGGTGGTGCAGGCTGGCCCGGCTGCGCTCGCGCGGCAAGGGGTTGACCACCACCTCGGCCAGCCCGCCGGGGCGGTAGCCCTGGGGGGTGTCGTTGCCGTTGCTCATCAGCAAGATGCGGTCGGCCAGCAGAATGGCCTCGTCCACATCGTGGGTGATCATGAACACGGTCTGCTGGGTCTGGCGCACGATGGCCATCAGCTCGTCCTGGATGGTGCCTCGGGTGAGCGCATCCAGCGCACCGAAGGGTTCGTCAAGCAGCAGCATCTTGGGGCTGATGCTGAAGGCCCGGGCAATGCCCACGCGCTGCTTCATGCCGCCCGACAAAGCCGAGGGCTTCTTGTCGATGGCGGCACTCAAGCCCACCATCTCGACGAACTTCTCCAGATGCACATTGACCTTGGCGGCGCTCCACTCGGGCCAGCGCGACTTGACCGCGAAGGCGATGTTCTGCCGCACCGTGAGCCAGGGCATCAGCGCATGGCTCTGGAACACCACGCCGCGTTCCAGACTGGGGCCGGCGATCTCGCGGCCATCCATGTAGGCATAGCCCGAGCTGGCCTGGTCCAGCCCGGCCAGCACGTTCAAGATGGTGGTCTTGCCACAGCCGGAGTGGCCGATGATGCAGACAAACTCGCCCCGTGCCAGCGAGAAGGACACCTCCGAGAACACCGGGCGGGCCGGGTCGTAGGCCTTGCCCAGTGCTTCGACTTTCAGAAATCCGTCCACCATGGGGGTCCTTTCAGAGGGCTGAGAGATGGCCAGCGCCGCGGTCGCGGCACGGCTGCCGGAATCACTCCACATAGGTCACCGCCTTCTGCAGTCGGCCGAAGGCCAGGTCCAGCAGCATGCCGACCACGCCGATGACCAGCACCGCAAAGATCACGCTGGTGAGTGACAGGTTGTTCCACTCGTTCCAGACGAAATAGCCGATGCCCGTGCCCCCCACCAGCATCTCGGCAGCCACGATCACCAGCCAGGCGATGCCCATGCTGATGCGCATGCCGGTGAGGATGGTGGGCGCTGCCGCGGGCAGGATCACTCGGAAGGCCTTGCGCAGGGGGTTGACCTCCAGCGTGGCCGACACATTGAGCCACTCGCGCTTGACCGAGGCCACGCCGAAGGCGGTGTTGACCAGCATGGGCCAGATCGAGCAGATGAAGATCACGAAGATGCCCGAGATCGACGAATCCTTGATGGTGTAGAGCGCCAGCGGCATCCAGGCCAGCGGGCTGATGGGCTTGAGCACCTGGATGAAGGGGTCGAAAGCCCGGCGCAGCAGGGGCGACATGCCGATCACGAAGCCCAGCGGGATGGCCACCAGGCAGGCCAGGCCAAAGCCCAGGCCGACCCGGCCCAGCGAATAGGCCAGTTGGATGCCGATGCCCTTGTCGTTGGGGCCCTTGTCGTAGAACGGGTCACGCAGTTGCTGCCAGGCCGCGGTGGCGGTCTGCATCGGGGTCGGAAAGCCACCTGACTTGGCGCTGCCCCCCGCCTCGGCCGGGGCCGCCGCGCTGGGGTCCTTGCCCATCATCTTGAGGTACTCGATCTGCTCGACGCTGAGGTTCTTGGCGGGGGCGGGTGCCGGCGCATCAGGCAAGGTGGCGGCACGCCAGGCCCCCAGCAACACCAGCAGCATCACCAGGGACAGCACACCGGCCCGAAAGCCCAGGGATTTGAAAGGGCTCATGGCTCAAGCCCCTTTGCTGATGGCAAAGCTCTTGGCGTAGGCCTCGGCCTTGGCCGCATCGAACTCTTTGCCCATGATGTTGAACTTGGGGTAAGCCCCCCCGTCAGGCACCTTCTGGTCCAGCGCCTTCATCTGCTTTTTGGCATCGGTCAGCAAGAACACCTTCTCGGCGATCTGCTTGTAGTTGACCGCCCCCTTGATGTAACCCCAGCGCTGCATCTGGGTCAGCATCCAGACGGCCATGCTCTGCCAGGGCATGGGGTCGAAGTCGGCCCGGTCGGGCACGTTGCGGATGTTGCCCAGACCATCGGCGAACTTGCCGGTCAGCACCTGCTGCAGCACCACCTCGGGCTGGTTCAGGTAGGCCTGCGGGGCGATGACCTTGGCGATGAGTTCGCGGTTCTTGGGGTCGCGGGCCATGGCGGCCGAGGTCAGCACCGCACGGTACAGGGCGGCAAAGGTGTTCGGGTTCTTCTGGATGAACTCGGTGCTGGTGCCAAAGGCGCAGCAGGGGTGACCGTTCCACAGCTCCTTGGTCAGCAGGTGGATGAAGCCGGCTTCTTCGTACACCGCACGCTGGTTGAACGGGTCGGGGCCGAGGAAGCCATCGATGTTGCCCGCCCGCAGGTTGGCCACCATCTCGGCCGGCGGCACCACGCGCAGCTGCACATCGGTGTCGGGGTTGAGGCCGGCCTCGGCCAGGTAGTAGCGCAGCAGGAAGTTGTGCATGCTGAACTCGAAGGGGATGGCGAACTTGAAGCCCTTCCAGTTCTTCGGGTCGCGGTTGTCCTTGTGCTTCAAGGCCAGGGTGATGGCCTGGCCATTGATGTTCTGGATGGTGGCCACGTTCATGGGCGTGGCGTTCGAACCCAGCCCCAGCGACATGGCCAGCGGCATGGGGCTGAGGAAGTGGGTGGCGTCGTATTCCTTGTTGATGATCTTGTCGCGGATCAGCGCCCAGCCCGCTGTCTTGGTGACCTCCACATTCAAGCCCTGCTGTTTGTAGAAGCCCAGGGGGTGGGCCATGATCAGCGGGGTAGCGCAGGTGATCGGGATGAAGCCGATCTTCAGGTCCTTCTTTTCGAGGTTGGCACCGCCCTTGCCGGCCTCCTGGGCCATGGCCTGCAGGCTGGCCACGGGCAACACGCTGCTGATGGCGGCCATGGCCGTGCCCTTGCCTACCGCACGCAGGAAACGACGCCGCAGGGCATCCTGCGGAAACAAGGCCTTGACCAGGGTGGCTTCGATGAACTCGTTGCTGTAGGCCTCGAACTCGCTGCTCAGGCTGCGCTGGCGCAGCGTGGCGGCGGCGGCCTCGGCGCTGAGCTCGGCCTGGTGGTCGGCCGCGCTGTGCTCGCGCCCGCAGCTGCACTTGAGCATCAGGGGGCGGTCGGCATCGTAGGGCGAAAAGAATTCGGACATGGCACACCTCGTTGATCAGGACGCCAGCCACCACGCAAAGCGCGGGCCAGCTTGGCGCCTGGAAGCGCCCAGTACAGCGTCAGGCCGCATTTCGTGCCCGGCATGTCGACACCGTGTAGGGGCAGCCCTACACAGGAGGTGATGCCGGCCCTGTTTTTCAGTTGCCCGAGGCGTTGCGCGCCAGCAAGGCCAGCTCGACATCGTTGCGTGCCCCGGTCTTTTCGAGGATGCGGGCCCGATAGGTGCTCACGGTATTGGGCGCGAGCTTGAGCTGTGCACCAATTTCGCTCACCGAGTGGCCGC
>RXJO01000452.1 GCA_003987795.1 Curvibacter sp. | reverse complement strand
GACCCTGCAGGTGGTGGCCGAGATGCAGAAACAGGGCGGCACCTGCGCCTTCGTCGATGCCGAGCACGCCCTCGACATCCAGTACGCCCAGAAGCTCGGTGTCAACCTGCAAGACCTGCTGATCAGCCAGCCCGACACCGGCGAGCAGGCGCTGGAGATCGTGGACAGCCTGGTGCGCTCGGGCGCGGTGGACCTGATCGTGGTCGACTCGGTGGCGGCCCTGACCCCCAAGGCTGAAATCGAAGGCGAGATGGGTGATTCCCTGCCTGGCCTGCAGGCCCGCCTGATGAGCCAGGCCCTGCGCAAGCTGACCTCGACCATCAAGAAGACCAACTGCATGGTCATCTTCATCAACCAGATCCGCATGAAGATCGGCGTGATGTTCGGCTCGCCCGAGACCACCACCGGCGGCAATGCCTTGAAGTTCTACGCCTCGGTGCGCCTGGATATCCGCCGCACCGGCACCATCAAGAAGGGCGAGGAGTCGATCGGCAACGAGACCAAGGTGAAGGTGGTCAAGAACAAGGTCTCGCCGCCTTTCAAGACGGCCGAATTCGACATCCTGTTCGGCGAGGGTATCAGCCGCCATGGCGAGATCATCGACATGGGCGTGAATGCCAAGATCATCGAGAAGTCGGGCGCCTGGTACGCCTACAACGGCGAGAAGATCGGCCAGGGCCGCGACAACGCCCGTGAGTTCCTGCGCGAGAACCCCGATCTGGCCCGCGAGATCGAGAACAAGGTGCGCGAAAGCCTGGGCATTGCCCTGCTGCCGCCGGCCCTGGGCGCGGCCCCGGTGTCCGACGGCGAGTGAAGCGCTGCCGCATGAGCCGACCCTGCACCGATGTCGTTTGAGAAGATCTCGCTCAAGGGTCGCGCTTTGCGCTACCTGGCCCAGCGTGAGCATTCACGTGCCGAGCTCGAGCGCAAGCTGGCATTCCACGAAGAGGTGCCTGGCGAGCTGGCCCAGGCCCTGGACGAGTTGCAGGCCCGTGGCTTCATCGATGAGCAGCGTGTGATCGAGTCGCTGCTGTACCGTCGGGCCTCGCGCCTGGGCGCCGGACGCTTGCGCCAGGAGTTGCAGGCCAAGGGCTTGCAGGGCGAGGCGGTGCAGCAGGCGCTGGCCGGCTTGCGTGACACTGAGCTGGAACGCGCCCGTGAGGTGTGGCGTCGGCGCTTCGGCAGCTTGCCCACTGAAGCCTCTGAGCGAGCCCGTCAAACCCGCTTTCTGATGGCGCGCGGCTTCTCGTCCGAGGTGGTGCGTCAGGTGCTGGCGGGTCGGGGCCTTGAAGAAGACGGTTTGCTGTCTGGCGACGCCGACGACCTCGATTGATCGAACTCGCCGGCTGGACCGTGGTCCATGAAAATGTGAGCCCCCACGCTCCCTTGCTGCGCGTCGTCGCTGCCTCCCATGGGGGTGTTTTTCACCTCGGGGCGGCCCGGCGATGAAAAAAGGCCCCGCGGGGCCTTTTCTGCGTCTGGGCTGGCCGGGGCTCAGAGACCCAGCATCAGCTGCAGGTTCTGTACGGCGGCACCGCTGGCGCCCTTGCCGAGGTTGTCCAGGCGGGCGATCAGCACGGCATGGTTGAACTCGTCGTTGCCGAACACGCGCAACTCCAGTTTGTTGGTGTCGTTCAAGGCCAGGGCGTCGAGCTTGCCGTCTTCGGTGGCAGGCAGCACGCTGACCCAGCCGCCATCGGCCGCGCTGGCCGCATAGTGACGGCTCAGGGCCTCGTGCAGATCGGCGGCCTTGGGGGCGCCCGGCAAGGTGTCGAGGTGCAGCGGCAGTTGCACCAGCATGCCCTGGCGGAAGTTGCCCACCGCCGGCACGAACAAGGGGCGACGGGTCAGGCCGGTGCAGGCCATGATCTCGGGGATGTGCTTGTGCTTGAGGCCCAGTGCGTAGGCCTCGTACAGGGGGGCCTCGCCCTTTTCGTAGGCCTCGATCATGGTGCGGCCGCCGCCGGAGTAGCCACTGACCGAAGGCAGGGCCACCGGATGGTCCTTGGGCAGCAGGCCGGCGTCGATCAGGGGGCGCAGCAAGGCGATGGCCCCGGTGGCGTAGCAGCCTGGGTTGGCCACGCGGCGGGCTTGACGAACCGCCTCCTTCTGGCCTGGGGCCAGCTCGGGAAAGCCGTAGACCCAGCCCGGGCTTACGCGGTGGGCGGTGGATGCATCGATGATCTTCGGGCCGGGGCGGCCGGTGCTGCGCTCGAGCTCATCGACCAGGGCCACGGTCTCGCGGGCGGCATCGTCGTGCAGGCAGAGGATGACCAGGTCGACGCCGGCCAGCAACTCGCGTTTGGCGGCCGGGTCCTTGCGTCGTTCGGAGGCAATGCTCACCAGTTCGACGGCGGGCATGTGCTGCAGGCGTTCGCGGATCTGCAGGCCCGTGGTGCCTGCTTCGCCATCAATAAAAACCAAGGCCATGATGTCTTCCTGACTCGGGGATGTGGTAACCACGTAAGTTACGCACAAGGTTTGTGCAGGGCAGCATGATACATTTCGAGGTTGCTGTGTCCACTGCCCGACGCCGGCTTTTGCGAGGTCGCCGGGTGAAAATCATCCATTCCTGAGAGAGACCTCATGAAGATTCACGAGTACCAAGGCAAGGAAATCTTGCGTCAGTTTGGTGTGCCCGTCCCCCGTGGCATTCCTGCATTCACGGTTCAAGAGGCGGTGGAAGCTGCCCAGAAGCTGGGCGGCCCGGTTTGGGTCGTCAAGGCCCAGATCCACGCGGGCGGCCGCGGCAAGGGCGGCGGCGTCAAGGTGGCCAAGTCCATCGATGACGTGAAGCGCCTGGCTGGCGAGATCCTGGGCATGCAGCTCAAGACCCACCAGACCGGCCCCGAAGGCCAGAAGGTCCGTCGTCTGTACATCGAAGACGGCGCTGACATCCAGAAGGAATACTACGTCTCGATCGTGACCGATCGCGCCACCCAGAAGCTGGCCTTCATCGCTTCGAGCGAAGGCGGCATGGACATCGAGGAAGTGGCCCACTCCACCCCCGAGAAGATCATCACCGAGTTCATCGACCCGCTGACCGGTCTGAGCGCCGAACAGGCCACGCGCATTGCCAACGGCATCGGCCTGCCCGCCGAGTCGACCGCCCAGGCCGTGGACATCTTCCAGAAGCTGTTCAAGTGCTACATGGACACCGACGCTTCGCTGGTTGAAATCAACCCGCTGAACCGCGACAGCAAGAACAACCTGATCGCCCTGGACGCCAAGTTCAACTTCGACGCCAACGCCCTGTTCCGTCACCCGGAAATCGTGGCCTACCGCGACCTGGACGAAGAAGATCCGGCTGAAGTCGAGGCTTCCAAGTTCGATCTGGCCTACATCTCGCTGGACGGCAACATCGGCTGCCTGGTGAACGGTGCCGGTCTGGCCATGGCCACCATGGACACCATCAAGCTGTTCGGCGGCGAGCCGGCCAACTTCCTGGACGTCGGCGGCGGCGCCACGGCCGAGAAGGTCACCGAAGCCTTCAAGATCATGCTCAAGAACGAGAAGGTCAAGGGCATCCTGGTCAACATCTTCGGCGGCATCATGAAGTGCGACACCATCGCCAACGGCGTGATCACCGCCTGCAAGGCCGTGAACCTGTCCGTGCCGCTGGTGGTGCGCATGAAGGGCACCAACGAAGAGCTGGGCAAGAAGCTGCTGGCCGAATCCGGCCTGCCCATCATTGCCGCCGACACCATGGCCGAAGCTGCGACCAAGATCGTGGCTGCCGTCAAGTAAGCCCGGAGAACACACATGTCGATCTACATCAACAAAGACACCAAGGTCATCACCCAGGGCATCACGGGCAAGACTGGCCAGTTCCACACCGAAAAGTGCCAGGAATACGCGAACGGCAAGAACGCCTTCGTGGCTGGCGTGAACCCGAAGAAGGCCGGCGAGTCGATCTTCAACATCCCAATCTACGCCTCCGTCAAGGAAGCCGCTGCTGAAACCGGCGCCACCGTGTCGGTGATCTACGTGCCGCCCGCAGGCGCTGCTGCCGCCATCTGGGAAGCCGTCGAAGCTGACCTGGATCTGGCCATCTGCATCACCGAAGGCATTCCCGTCCGGGACATGCTGGAAGTGCGCAACAAGATGAAGGCCAAGGAAGCCGCCGGTGGCAAGCGCACCCTGCTGCTGGGCCCCAACTGCCCCGGCCTGATCACCCCTGACGAAATCAAGATCGGCATCATGCCCGGTCACATCCACCGCAAGGGCCGCATCGGCGTGGTGTCCCGTTCGGGCACCCTGACCTATGAAGCCGTGGCCATGCTGACCGAAGTCGGCCTGGGCCAGTCGAGCGCCGTGGGCATTGGTGGCGACCCCATCAACGGCCTCAAGCACATCGACGTGATGAAGGCGTTCAACGACGATCCGGACACCGACGCCGTGATCATGATCGGCGAAATCGGCGGCCCCGATGAAGCCGACGCCGCTCGCTGGTGCAAGGAAAACATGAAGAAGCCGGTGGTTGGCTTCATCGCCGGCGTGACCGCCCCTCCCGGCAAGCGCATGGGCCACGCCGGTGCCCTGATCTCGGGTGGTGCCGACACCGCCGATGCCAAGCTCGCCATCATGGAAGAGTGCGGCTTCGTCGTGACGCGCAACCCGTCCGAACTGGGCAAGCTGCTGAAAGCTCAGCTCAAGTAAGCCAGCGGCCCGAGAGCGTGTTCGATGCCTCCCACGGGCCGCGCAGCGGTCTTTTCGGGATGGGATGCCAGGCGCGGTGCGCCGTCGATAGCCCGGCTATCGACAAGCGCCGCAACGCCGCAGACCGCCCGAAAAGGCCACTGCCCGAAGGGTTGGAGCGAAATCGGGCGATTGGGCACCCCGGTTGCTTGCATGGGCACCAGCCCATGCGGCGCATCCGGGCCACCCACTCATCCCGATTGCGCTTCAACGCGGCCCGTGCGAGACATTGAACGCGCTCTAAGCAATATTACGGACGGCCGCCGGGCCAGAGGTCGTTAAACTGCGGCCTCCCGCACATCAGAAGCGCTCGAAACGCAGGTTTCGGGCGCTTCTTGCATTCAAAACACAGGAGAAACTGCATGGAAATGCTGAACAGCCCAGACTTCTGGATCGGCCTGATCAAGATCGTCTGGATCAACATCATCTTGTCCGGAGACAACGCGGTGGTGATCGCTCTGGCGGCCCGCTCGCTGCCGCCCGACCTGCAACGCAAGGCCATTTTGTTTGGCTCGGGCGCTGCGGTGGTGTTGCGCATCGTGCTGACCTTCGTGGCTGCCAAGCTGCTGGGCCTGCCGTTCCTGCAGGTGATCGGCGGCTTGCTGTTGCTGTGGATCGGTGTCCAGCTGCTGAGCGAAGAGGAAGAGGAAGAGGGTGAGGCCAAGTCGTCCGGCAACATGATGACCGCCGTGCGCACCATCCTGATCGCTGACCTGGTGATGAGCCTGGACAATGTGATCGCCGTGGCCGCTGCAGCCAAGGGCAGCGATCTGCTGCTGATCCTGGGCCTGGGCATCAGCATTCCGCTGGTGATCTTCGGCAGCACTCTGATGATCAAGTTGATGGAGCGCTTCCCGATCATCGTGGTGCTGGGCGCCGCACTGATCGGCTGGGTGGGTGGCGAGACCATCGCCAGCGACGTGTTGATCGCCGACTTTGCGCATGCCAACCCCTGGCTGCACTATGCGGCCGCCACGGCCGGCGCCGTGCTGGTGGTGCTGATCGGCAAGACCTTGCAGGCCCGCTCAGCGGCAGCCCACAAGGCCGACTGACCTCGGCATCGCTCTGCCCGGCATCGAGCGCCGGGTATCGGACACCCCAAAGGGCCTGCGCTCATGCGCAGGCCCTTTTTTCTTGGGCGGCCGGCTTGCCGCGGCGTGGGGCCTCTGATAGTGTGTTGCCCAGTTTTGTTAGTGTAAAAAAGTCAACAATTCGCCGCACTCCTTGAGCTGTCCCGATGGGGTCTTGAAGCTGTCTTCGGGCAGAGCGGCCTGGGTTTCTGGCCCGGGCTGTCGCATCTCACCGGTCCTTGATCGCATCGGATTCTCAAGGTTGAAGTCATCGCAGGCCTTGCTAGAGGGGCTTTGATTCCTGTTTCCGCAGCCAAGGGAGGCTCAGCCCGTGCCAAGGCATGGGCTGTGAAGGGCGGGGGAGCTGACGCGGTTGCCCCCGGGTCCCGAGACGGACTCGGACATTTGAGTCATGAAATACGAGTTTTGCGCCTTCACGGACCCGGGTCTGGCCCGTGCCAACAACGAGGATTCCGTCACCTTCGACGAGTCGACCTGCCTGGCCGTTCTGGCGGATGGCATGGGAGGCTACAACGCCGGTGAGGTGGCCAGCGGCATGGCCACGACCTTCATCCGCACGGAGTTGTCGCGCTGGTTGTCGCAGGCTGGGCGCCACGCGAACGCCAAGGAGATCCAGCGGGCGATGGAGATCTGCGTGGACAACGCGAATCGGGCCATCTTCAATGCGGCCCACAGCAATCCGCAGTACTCGGGCATGGGCACGACGCTGGTCATGGGGGTCTTCCAGGATGCACGCCTGATGCTGGGGCACATCGGGGACTCGCGCTGTTACCGCCTGCGCAACGGAGAGCTGGTGCAGCTCACCAAAGATCATTCGCTGCTGCAGGAGCAGGTCGACGCGGGCTTGATCACGCCGGAGCAGGCGGCTGTGTCCATCAATCGCAACCTGGTCACTCGAGCCATGGGGGTGGAGGACGCCGCCATCCTCGAAGTGAGCGAATGCCGGGTCGAGAATGGCGACATCTACCTGCTTTGTTCAGATGGATTGTCTGACATGATCGCGGCGCCTGAGATCGCAGAATTGCTGCAGGCCCCTGAGGCATTGACCCAGAAAGCAACGCGCATGATCAAGATCGCCAATCACCATGGGGGGCGCGATAATATCAGCGTGTTGCTGGTCAGAGCAGGGGACGCATCGCCCAGGAAAAGGCTTCTGTCACGCCTTTGGGGTGGCTAGCTTCGCTGTTTCGCCCGTGGGCGAAGACCACCGATCCATTAAAAGCCAGGTTTTCAGGAGTA
>RXJO01000049.1 GCA_003987795.1 Curvibacter sp. | reverse complement strand
CACCCTCTTGGAGAACATCATGAGCCATCCTTCACTGGACGTTGCAGGCATTCGGGTGTCACCCGACCATTACATCAATGGCCTGCGTGTCGCTTCCAGCCAGACTTTCGAGTTGCACAGCCCCATTGACCAGCGTTTGCTGGGCCGCGTGTCCGAGGGCCTGCCCGAGCACGTGGAGCAAGCCATCGTGGCCGCGCAGAATGCGTTCCCGGCCTGGGCCGCGCTGGGTGCGGCGGGGCGCAAACCCTACCTCGACCGCTTTGCCGAAGAGATCGGCAAGCGCGCCGATGAACTGTGCCAACTCGAGAGCAATGACGCGGGCGTGCTGCTCTCGCGCATGCGCCATGGCGTGGTGCCGCGCGCCATGCTCAACATCCGCTGGTTTGCCGAGCATGCGCTCGAACTGCAGAACCGCACCCTGGAGACAGAGCAGGCCAGCCATCGGGTCCGCCATGACCCGGCAGGCGTGGTGGCCATCATCACGCCCTGGAACGCCCCCCTGATGCTGTCGACCTGGAAGCTCGGGCCGGCGCTGGCCTCGGGCAACACCTGTGTGCTCAAGCCGCCAGAGTGGGCGCCTCTGACCTGCTCGCTGCTGGCCGATGCCGCCCACGCGGCCGGCCTGCCGCCCGGCGTCTTCAACCTGATCCAGGGCAGCGGTGCCAACACCGGCGCCCGCCTGGTCAGTGATCCGCGGCTGGCGCGCATCTCGTTCACGGGCTCGGTGCCCACGGCCAAATGGATCGCCCAGGCCGCCGGCGCCAACCTCGTGCCCTGCAGCCTGGAACTGGGCGGCAAGAGCCCCTTCATCGTGCTCGAAGATGCCGACATCGACAGCGCCGCCGCCACCGGCGCGCTCATGTACCGCAACGCCGGGCAGGTCTGCTTGGCCGGCACGCGCTTTCTGGTGCATCAGCGCATTGCAGACCGCTACGTCGAGGCCCTGCGTGCCTACGTCGAAAAACTCAACATCGGCGACCCGCGCGACGAAGCCACCGAGGTGGGCCCCTTGATCCATCCGCGCCAGCTGGACCGGGTGTCGGCTTTCGTGGACCGCGCTGTGGCTCAGGGCGCACGCCTGCTGTGGGGTGGTGCACGCCACGACTTCGGTGCGCAGTATTACCAGCCGACCATGCTGACCGATCTTCGTCAGAGTGACGAGATCGTGCAGAACGAGGTCTTCGGCCCGGTGCTGACCCTGCAGACCTTCGAGACCGACGAACAGGCGATCGAGATGGCCAACGGAACCGACTATGGCCTCGGCGGTGTCTGCTACGGCGAACAGGCCCATGCGGTCGAGGTGGCCGAGCAGGTGCGCACCGGCTTCATCTGGGTCAATAGCTTCGGCATCCGTGATCTGGCAGCGCCGTTCGGGGGCATCAAGCGCTCGGGTGTGGGGCGCGAGGGGGGCGACTGGAGCTTCGAGTTCTTCTGCGATGTCAAGGACGTGGTTGTCCCCAAAAAGCCCTTCAAGGCCAGCTTCAGCCATCGCTGATCGGCGCTCCACCTCTCCCCGAATTCCAACCGACAACTCAAAGGTATTTCCATGGGCCAAATTCTGGGCGCCGCCATTGTTTCCCACCACCCCGGCTTGATGCAGTGCGAAGAGTTCCGTGTGCTGCAAGGCGCCGGCAGCGACTCCGACCTGATCCCCGGCTACGCTCGCCTGCGCGAGCGCATCCAGAGCGTCAAGCCTGATGCGGTCTTGATCTTCGACTCACATTGGTTCACCACCGGCTATCACCTGCTCGATGGGGGTGACCATTTCAAGGGCACCTACATATCGGATGAGATGCCTTGGTACCTGCACGGCGTTCCTTACGACTACCGGGGCTGCCCCGAGTTGGCTGTGCAGATCGAGGCCGTCTCGCGCGAGCGCAAAGGCTATGTGCGCAATGTCCGGCACCCGGAACTCGGCAAGCAATACGCCACGCTGAATCTCGTCAAGCACCTGCAACTGGAGCTGACCCAGACCCCGGTGCTGACGGTCAGCTCGTGCCAGAACTGCGAATGGCCGCAGTTTCTGCAGTCGGGCGAAGACATTGGCGAGGCCATCCGCCGCAGTGACCTGCGTGTGGTGCTGCTGGCCTCGGGGGCGCTGAGCCACAAGTTCAACGGCATCGACTGGCGACCGAATCACCCGCGCATCTTTCACGAGAGCAATGTCTCGCGCCCAGAGAACATTGAAAGCGACAAGGCCGCCATCGAGCTGATGCGTCAGGGCCGGCACGACGAAATCCTGGCCCGCTGGGACGAGGACTACCGCCGCAAGCCCTGGGAGGCCTTCGGCGCGCATTACCTGCAGATGCTGGGTGCCATGGGTGGGGCCGCCTGCCAGGCCAAGGGCGAGCCCTTGTCGGCTTACGAGAACGCCCGAGGCACCGGAAACATCCACGTCTGGTTCAACACCCAGCCCCACCTCAGCGCAGGTGCCCTCAATGAATTCGCTGCTGGCAGTGCCGCCAGCGCATCGTGAACCTGCAGCCCATCCCTCTTGAGACGGAGACATGCCATGAATTTTGAATTTCCCATCACCGATCTGCCCGCCGTCATGAAGGGCCCCCGGGTGGAGCGCCGCCGTGTGCTGGTCGGCGGCAGCGCCTTCTGGGGCACCCTGGTCGAGGAGGGCGCCGACGCCGGCCGCCTGCGCCTCGATGACGGGCGCGTGCTGGACACCGAGGGCCTGAACTACCTCCCCCCGGTGCAACCGAGCAAGATCATTGCGGTGCACATCTCCTACAGCTCACGCAGCTACGAGACGCGCCAGAAGCCCAAGCCCACCGAGTCGCCGACCTATTTCACCAAGCCACCGACCTCGCTCAACGGGCACGGGGGCCAGATCCTGAAACCGGCGGATTGCCAGTACCTGAACTACGAAGGCGAGTACGCGGTGGTGATCGGCAAGACCTGCCGCAACGTCACGCCCGATGAGGCCTGGGACTACATCGAAGGGTTCTGCCCGGCGCTCGACATGGGCTTGCAGAATTTCCGCGATACCGACCAGGGCTCGATGCTGCGCGTCAAAGGCGCCGACACGCTGCTGCCCATCGGCCCAGGGATGGTCCGCGGCGTGAACCTGTTCCAGCAGACCTTGCGCACCTATGTCAACGGCCGGGTCGTGCAAGAGGCCCACATCGGTGACGAAACCATTTGGGGACCGCATTACGTGATCGCCGATCTGGCCCGCCACATCACCTTGGTGGCGGGGGACGTGATCCTGATGGGCACGCCTTGCCATTCACGTTCGGTGGACCCGGGCGACTTCGTCGAGTGCGAGATCACCGGCCTGGGCCGCGTCAGCGGCACGGTGGTGCAGATCGCCGCCCCCCGTGCGAGCGCCCTCGGTGTGGGCCATCAGCCCACCGACACGCCCGAAGTCCGGCGCGTGGCACTGGGTTTCGATGAGCGCGTTCCCGAACGCTTCAAGCAGAACCTCAGCGAAGCCAGAAAGGCCAAGAAGGCCTGATCTCCCCTGATCACGCGTGGCTCAAGCCCCTCACCCTACTCAAATGGAGACTCCAACAATGCAAAACCGTCGTCAAATCCTCTCTCAGATCGTCTGCGGCATGGCGGCCTCGGCGCTGCCCTTCGCTGCCAAGGCCGACACGCTGGAAAGTGCCAAGATCCTCGCGGGCTTCGCCCCGGGCGGCACCATCGACACCGAGGCGCGCCGAGTGGCCAACCGGCTGACGGGCGCTTACGCCAAGGCCGTGTTTGTCGACAACCGCCCCGGTGCGGGCGGCCAGATCGCCATCTCGGCCTTGAAGGCGGCGGCCCCGGATGGCAGCACCCTGCTGGCCACACCCATGTCCATGCTGGGCATCTACCCGCACACCTACAAGAAGCTGCCGTACGACCCGATCGCCGATCTGACCCCGGTGTCCATGGGGGTCTATGTCGACATGGGCCTGGCCGTGGGCCCGCAGGTGCCTGCGTCGGTCACCAACATCCCTGAGTTCCTGGCCTGGTGCAAGGCCAATCCGGACCAGGCCAACTTCGGCTCGCCGGCCCCGGGCTCGGTGCCCCACTTCGTGGGCGTGCTGATCGGCCGGGCAGGCAATGTCGACCTGCGCCACGTGGGCTTCCGGGGCACCCAGCCCGCCATCATGGACCTCGTGGGCGGTCAGATCGCGGCAGTGTCGGCGCCGGTGGGCGAGTTCCTGCCGCACCTGCCTGGCGGCAAGCTTCGCATACTGGCCACCAGCGGCGCGGCCAGAAGCAAGTTCGTCCCTCAGGTGCCGACGCTGGCCGAGCAGGGCTACAAGTCGCTGGTCTATGGCGAGTGGCACGGCTTCTTCTTGCCGGGCAAGGCCAGCGCTGCGGTGGTCAAGAACGCCAATGCGGCCATCCGCCAGGCCCTGGCTGCCAAGGATGTGATCGACGGCTTTGCGGCCATGGGCCTGGAAACACGTTCCTCCACCCCGGAAGAGTTGGCCGCCGCCTTGAAGGCCGACCTGGAACGGTGGGGCCCGATCGTGAAATCAATCGGATTCAGCGCCGATGCCTGAGTTGTCCGCAGTGGTGGGGGAGGGCCTTGAAGCTCCCCACGGGGTCAAGGTGTGCATCGTGGGCGCCGGGGCCATCGGCAGCCTGATCGGTGCGCGCCTGGCGGCGACCGGCCGTGTGTCGGTGTCGGCCCTGGCGCGTGGCGCCACGCTGCAGGCCTTGCGCGAGCACGGCTGGCGCCTGCAGGGCGAAGACGGCTCGCTCATCCGCGCGCCGGTCCAGGCCAGCGACCGGGCCCAGGATCTGGGCCCGCAGGATGTGGTGATCATCGCCGTCAAAGGCCCCGCCTTGAGCGGCATCGCGGCCACGCTCGGGCCCTTGCTGGGGCCCGACACGCTGATCCTGCCGGCCATGAACGGCGTGCCATGGTGGTTCTGCCAGGGTTGGCCGGGCTTCGAAGCCGGACTGCCCAGCGTCGACCCTGGCGGCGCCATCGCCGGCAACCTGCCCTTCGAGCGCGTGCTGGGCTGCGTGGTGCATGCCAGCAGTGCGGCCCTGGAGCCGGGTTGGGTCAGGCACATCAAGGGCCGTGAGCTGATCATCGGCGAGCCTGGCGGCGGGGTTTCCCCACGCGCGCGCAGGTTGGCCCAGTGGCTGCAGTCGGCGGGCTTCGAGGTCCGCGTGAGCGACAACGTGCGCCGAGACATCTGGTTCAAGCTCTGGGGCAACCTGACCATGAACCCGTTGTCGGCCGTCACCGGTGCCACGGTGGACCGCATCCTGGCCGACCCGCTGCTGCGCCGATTCTGTTCGTCAGCGATGGACGAAGTGGCCCAGATCGGAGGCCGGATCGGTTGCGAGATCGACCAAAGCCCCGAAGACCGCCATGCCCTGACGGCCCGCCTCGGGGCTTTCAAGACCTCCATGTTGCAAGACGTCGAAGCCAGCAAGCCGCTGGAACTCGATGCCATCGTCGCGGCTGCGCGCGACATGGCCCAAGTGCTCGGGGTTCAGACCCCGCATGTCGATGCCTTGCTCGGCATCGCCCGCCTTTTTGCCCGCACCAAGGGCCTTTATCCCCATGAGTGACCTCATCAAACCCAATTACATCGCCGGCGAGTGGCTGGCCGGCCAGGACGCTGCGCCCAACATCAACCCTTCCGACACCCGGGATGTGATCGGCCAGTACGCCCGTGCCAGTCAGGACCAGGCACGCACCGCGATCACCGCCGCCCAGGCGGCCCAGCCTGTGTGGGCGGCCCAGACCCCCATGCAGCGCTCTGAGGTGCTCGACCGCATCGGCAGCGAGTTGCTGGCACGCCGGGCTGAGCTGGCTGACCTGTTGGCGCGTGAAGAAGGCAAAGCCTTGCCCGACGCCTCGGGCGAGGTGCTGCGCGCAGCCCACATCTTCAAGTTCTTCGCGGGCGAAGCCTTGCGGGTCGGCGGCGAGCTGATCGGCTCCACACGCCCCAACATGAGCGTGGAGATCTGTCGTGAGCCGGTAGGTGTGGTCACCATCATCACGCCCTGGAACTTCCCCCTGGCCATTCCGGCCTGGAAGATCGCGCCCGCCCTGGCCTATGGCAATGCGGTGGTGTTCAAGCCCGCCGAGCTGGTGCCGGGCTGCGCCTGGGCGCTGACCGAGATCATCACCCGTGCAGGCCTGCCGCCGGGCACCTTCAACCTGGTCATGGGCAAAGGCCGTGAGCTGGGCGAGGTCCTGCTGGAGGATCCGAGGGTGCAGGCCATCACCTTCACCGGCTCGGAGGCCACCGGCCGCAAGGTGGCCCTCAGCGCAGTGGGTCGGTCCGGCCCCATGGCCAAATTCCAGCTGGAGATGGGCGGCAAGAACCCCCTGGTGGTGCTGGACGATGCCGACCTCGATCAGGCCATTGCCTGTGCCATCAATGGCGCCTTCCATTCAACCGGCCAACGCTGCACCGCCTCGTCGCGCCTGATCGTCACCGAAGCGGTGCATGACCGCTTCGTGGCGGGCCTGACCCAGGCCATGCAATCGCTGGTGGTGGGCGACGCCCGGGCCGCAGACACCGTCATCGGGCCGGTGGTCGATGCCTCGCAACTGGCGCAGGATCTGCGCTACATCGATCTGGGCCTGCGCGAAGGCGCCACGCTGGCCTTTGGCGGCCAGGCGCAAAAGAGCTGGAATGGCCAGCCCGGCTTCTACCTGCAACCGGCGCTGTTCACCGACACCAGCCCGTCGATGACCCTCAACCGCGAGGAGATCTTCGGCCCGGTCGCGAGTGTCATCCGCGTCAAGGATGCCGACGAGGCCTTGCAGGTGGCCAACGACACGCCCTTCGGCCTGTCGGCCGGTGTGGTGACCCAGTCCCTGAAACAGGCTGCACGCTTCAAGCGCGAGTTGCAGGCCGGCATGGTGATGGTCAACGCCCCCACCGCCGGGGTCGATCCGCACGTGCCTTTCGGAGGCCGCAAGGGGTCCAGCCATGGGCCGCGTGAGCAAGGGCGTTATGCCGCCGAGTTCTTCACCACGGTGAAGACCACCTACGTCAATCCCTGATCCATCTGAGCCATGAAAATTCTCGTCCCCGTCAAACGCGTGGTGGACTACAACGTGAAAGTCCGGGTGAAGTCGGACAACACGGGTGTGGACATTGCCAACGTCAAGATGAGCATGAACCC
>RXJO01000425.1 GCA_003987795.1 Curvibacter sp. | reverse complement strand
TCAACGCCATCGCCAAGAACGGGTCGACTTGGGATGCGTCGCTGCATCAAGCTTGACTTTCAAGACGGTTGCTCAGTCGTATTCGGCGGGAGCGTGCTCGCCAAGGAGGCGGCGCTGGCGCGGGGACGCCGCCGCGAGCGTCGCGGCGGCGAAGCGGAAGTCCAGGTAGGGCGAGAACTTCTGCGCCACCATGCGGCGGCCGTAATGGCGCATAGGAATTTCAAACGGTCTGGTCTGTGAAAAGCCTGGAAAGCCCGACTCAGCCCTGGGTGGGCAGCCGATGCCTGCCTGGATGGCTTGGAACTGGCGCCTGGGCCGTTGCCTTGTCTGGATTCGGCCCGCCCTGACGGCTCGCCTCGCGCTCGTTGGGCCTTGATCTCGGGGTTGACCCTGTGTTTTCCGCCATCCAGTCCGCACGCGGGCGCAGCGCCACCGGCCACTGGCGCCAGGCTGCGCAGCCCTTTGTGATGTGTACGGTGTCCGGGACGGTCGACGCGGCTCAGGCGGCTTCAGTCTTGCCGCGCCTCGCGCGCTCGGCCTCTGGGCGGCGGCTGCGGATCCAGTCCCAGGTGGGTCAGGATCTTCTCGATCACCGGTCGCTCCAGGATGGCCGCGATGATCTTGAGCTCCCCGGCGCCGCAGTTGGGGCAGTGCTGCATGTCGATGTCGAACACGCGCTTGAGTAGCCGCGCCCAAGCAATTCGGTGCGGTCGGTCCGGCCGGTCCGGGTTAGTCTCGGTCTGGACCACGCATTCGCTGGCGGCAACGGCTGCGGTGGCCCGTTCCTCCACCTCGGGCCCTTGCGGCACCACCAGGGACCGCAGCTTGGCGTTGGGCGCCAGCACGCCGTGGAACCTGATGAGATGCAGACGCGGCCGGGGAACCAGCGCCGCAAGCCGCTGCATGAACTCCAGCGGGCTCAAGACCAGATGCGTCGTGCCGTCGCGCCACGGTGTCTTCAGCTTCAGCTCGACCTGCCCGGCGGCATTGACCTGCACCCGTTCGTCGGAAAGCGCCGGCCGGGTGATGTAGCGGCACAGCTGTTCCAGCCGCTTGCGGTCATGGGCTTCGACCCGCACCGCGGCGTGCAGGCTGAATCCGTCGATGTCGGCGCACAGCGGCTGGCGGGCCGAGTCCTCGCGCGGCATCGCGCCTCTCAGGGTCAGCACCTTCTGCCCGGCGCGCGGCCCGAAGGCGATTCGGTAGGTGATGGCCGCGGCCTGCAGCGGCCGCAGCGTGCGCGCCTCCTCGCCGTCGGCATCCGGCTCGGCCAGGTAGGTCTGGCCCATGTCTTCGACCAGCACGCCCCGGCGCGTGAGCATCTTCATCAGCCGGGCGATGACGGTCTGCAGCAGCGCGTGCAATTCGTCGTCGGTGGGCGCATCCGCCTCAATGAAGGCCGGCGAACCATCGGCGTCGCAGCAGTACACCCCGTCCAGTACCAGACAGTGCAGGTGGATGTTGAGGTTGGCGGCCGAGCCAAAGCGCTGGATCAGCGTGACGGCGCCGCCGTGACCTTCGTCAGCCTTGAGCCCCGCCTGCCGCAGCAGATGTCGCGTGACCACGCGCTGCACCACCTGCAGCACCGGCGTGACCAGTTCCGGCTGCGCGGCCAGCAGCACGCGCAGCGGGATCGGCAGCGACAGCACCCATTGCCGCACCGGCACGTGCGGGATGACGTGGTCGACCAGGTGCGCAGCGGTCTGCGACATGCGCCGGGCGCCGCAAGAGGGGCAGAATCCCCGGCGCTTGCAGCTGAAGGCCAGCAGCTTGTCGTGGCCGCACTCGCCGCAGCGTAGCCGCAGGAATCCATGCGCCAGGATGCCGCACTCGAGGAAGGCGTCGAACTCGTCCTTGATGAACCGCGGCAACTCGGCGTCCGTGCTGGCCTCGGTGTGGGCGATGAAGCTGGCCGCATGCTGCTGGACCAGGCGGTACAGCGTGGTCTGCTCCGGTCGGTGGCGTTCGTAGTGGAGCCGGCTGGCCAAGCCGGGTAAGGAACCGGGCTGGCGGGCGGCGTGCACGGCATGCAGAGGACTCGATGGGGACCTCTACCGTCCCAGCATCGCCCTGCACTCGCCATCGCCCTTCGGTCGGGCTTGTGGGTGCAAGAAGATGGCCCTCCACCGGGTGCAGCCGGTTGGGGTGGGCCAGCCCCGGCGGGAGTCCGTCGTTCACCTTAGTGCCGATATCCCCGTGCTTTTGAGGTCGTTCCTGGCCGACGCCATCGTCACATCGCTTCAGGATCCACGCTCCCCCTGGAGCGACGCATGTGGGAGATCTACGCCTACCAGAACGCCGACAGCCTGTTCGGCATCTTCAACGCTGCGGCAACCATCCACGGCTCTGGCGACTACATGGCGGCGGTCGCCGCCGTGGCCTTCTGCGGGTTCATCGCGGCGCTGGTGGCCTACGCCTTCGCGCCCGAGAAGCTGCAGGGCTGGAAGTGGCTGGCCACGGTGCTGCTGGTGTTCTCCGTCCTCATCGTGCCGCGGGTGACCGTGGGCGTCGTCGACAAGACCGGCGGATCCGCCGTCAAGGTGGTGGCCAACGTCCCCTTCGGCGTGGCCTTTCTCGGCAGTGTCACCAGTACGGTCGGGCACACGCTCACGGGCCTGTTCGAGACGGCCTTCCAGGTCATCCCGGGTGTCGGCGCCCTTCCGAGCGAACTGAGCTACGAGAAGAACGGCCTGATGTTCGGCAACCGCCTCATCCGGGAGACAGGCGGCGTCGCCTTCCAGGATCCGAACTTCCGCACGGATCTGGTCAACTTCATCCACAACTGCACGATGTACGACCTGATCGACGGCACGGTCGATCCGGGCACATTCTCCAGCTCGGACGACGTGTGGGCGCTGATGGCATCGCCCAACCCGGCCCGCTTCACGACCCTGACCAGCGCCGGCGGCTCGATCACCGTCGACACCTGCCCGAACGCCTACACGAACCTCAACGGCCGGCTCCCGGCGCAGCTGACCCGCATCCAGGGCAAGCTCGCCTTCCAGCTGAATCCGACGCTGCCGGCTGCGGCCGCCAATGCCGCCATTGCCGGGCAAATCCAGCAGGCCTACCTGAAGAACAGCATCGCGACCGCGGCCGCGACGGCGGCCGACCTGATCCGCCAGAACGCAGTGCTGAATGCGATCAACGACACCAGCAACATCATCGGTCAGAAGGTGAACGACCCGGCGGCCATGGTGCTGGCCGTCGGGCGGGCGCAGTCCGTGGCGCAGCAGAACGCGGCCTGGCTGAACGCAGGCAAGGTCGCCGAGCAGGCGCTGCCGGTGTTCCGCAACGTGATCGAGGCCATCACCTACGCGCTGTTCCCCCTTCTCGTCCTGCTGATGCTGCTGACCAGCGGGCGCGAGACCATGCTGGCCTTCAAGGGCTACGCCGCGGTGCTGATCTGGATCCAGCTTTGGCCACCGCTGTACGCCGTGCTCAACTACATGGCATCCATCTATGCCGCCTACGACCTCGCGGCAGCAGCCGACCTTGGCAGCGGCGCCAAGGCTCTGTCGCTGCAGACGGCATCGACGATCTACTCCCGGGCGATCTCCGGCGAGGCCGTTGTCGGCTACCTCGCCATCAGCATCCCGTTCATCGCCTGGGCCGCGCTCAAGCGGATGGAGACCTTTGGCACCGCGCTGGTGGGCGGTCTCTCAGGCCTGCAGTCGATGGTGGCCGGCGCCACGGCAGGTGCCGCCGCGGGCAATCTGAGCATGGGCAATGTCTCGATGGACCAGATCCGTCTCACGCCGAACCGGACGTCCGCGTTCATGAGCAACTGGCAGAACGACATCAGCGGCAACACCTTCTCGTCGAACATGCTGACCGGCCGGACCGCCGTCAGCCTGCTGCGCAACCAGGGCTACGCGTCCCGGGTCGTATCGATGCGCGTGAGCGAGCAGGACGTGCAGGACGCCAGCCGCCAGGTCGACGCAGCCCGCAGCGAGGCGGTCGCCGCCAGCACCGAACGCTCGGCGGTGCTGTCCGAGGCTTTCACCAAGGGCTTGGCAAAGCTGAAGTCATCGCGGAGCAGCACGGGGTCGACATCCAGCAGCTTCGAACAGTTGGGGCAGACGCTGAACCGGCTGGACCAGATCACGCGGAGCGTCGCCGACAGCACGGGGATGAGCCAGTCGCAAGTCGCACGAATCGCCTTCGGCGCCGCTGGTCATCTCGGTTTCTCTACACCAGTTGCCGGCGCTCGAGCAACTGCCAACGCGGAGAAGGGATACCTGGCGGGGCTTTCGGCAGACCAGCAGAGGGTACTGGGCGCCTTGACCTCGGAGCAGTTGGCCGAGTTCAAGCAGTTCGGCGACCGAGTGTCCCGCGACTCGAGCTTCGCGTCAGTTGTCGCATCTGACGCCCGCGAGGCACGTGAACTGTCTTCACGCTTGAACTCGAGCTCTACCCGAAGTTCGCGCGCCGAGGCCGGTCTCTCAGATCGGAGCGCCTATGCGGAGCGCGTGAGCGCAGCCTATGAACGGGGTGAGGTGATCGCGCTCGACATTGCCCAGGACCCGCACAACCTCGCCATGTTCACACGGTACGCCGAGCAGTACGGTGGCACGAGTGCCGCCGCCCGTGCCCTGATGGAGGCCGAGCTTGCCAGGCAGTCACTCGGACCGAACCGGACCCTCTCTGACGGTACTGCCGTGCCGCTGTCATTTGAGTCCCTCAGGACGCAACATGCGCGGCAGGCCATTCAGCTAGCCGAGGGCCAAGATATCGAGAGCGTGAAGCGCACTGGCGATGCTGCAGTCGCTCGCCAGCCCGGTCTGCCATCTGTCGCTGTACCTCCACCGAGTGTGCCCGGCACAGTCCGTGACGCAGTTTCACGGCGCGGCCAGGCGATCCGCGAAGGCGTTGAGCAACAGAGCGGCGCATTGAACTCGGCTGCCGACGCGGGGCGAAGTGAGGATGGAACCTTGGTCGCAGGGCAATCACTGCTCAAGCGTGCCGCCAAGCAAGTAGCTGCAGATGCCAAGGAGTCCGCCGAGGGCGCTGCCGACGCAGTGAAGGACCTGCTGAAGCGAAGGTAGTCAGGCCAGCCGGTCCGGATCGTGGATGTGCTGATCCGGCGGCGGCGATGGTGGCTTCATGAGGGGCGGGTGACCCCTGTCCCGCCAGTAGTTGGCTGCGATATCGGCCGTAGACGTTCCCATCCCAGGAATGTCGTGACCAGTATCGACATCGTTTCGGGTCGCTCGCGCCTTGCGCCGGAACAGCGCACCACCTATTGCGATCCCAAACAGTGCAGCAACGCCTGCCAGCACGACCTGCGTCCCCACTCCGCTGTCAGCCCCAGACGTCCAGCCGACTGCTGCAAACGCAGCAACGACCAACAAGAGAAGGAGGCGTCTCATGGTCTCCTCACAAACGTCAATTCCACGCACAGTGTGAACTACGTCATCGCGAAAAGCGGCTACAGGCTGTTCCGGGACCGAAGCCGCTACGCAGCTGACGCAGGCGACTTCACACAGGTGGCGCGACCTTCTGTTCGATGCATCCCGTCTGCTGTCCGATCCTTCTCGCGAGGTCTGCCCAGTGGCTTGGTCTTGAGTTCGTCCAAATAGTCCGCCCAAGCCTTCATCATCTCGCGCCGCTGCTCGATGAACTCCGCCCTGTCGTAGGCAGCGCCCAGCGGACCGGACTTCCCATGTGCCAGCTGGGCCTCGATCACGTCCGGCGCCACGTTGAGCCGCTCCACCATCACGGTACGGGCCATCGCCCGGAATCCATGCGGAGTCATCGTCTCGTTGTCGAAGCCTAGCCGGCGCAGGGCAACGCGGACCGTGTTCTCGCTCATCGGCCGCTTGGCACTGATCAGGGACGGAAACACGTATCGCCCTCGGCCGGTCAGCGGCATCAGGTCCTTCAGAGCGTCAACAGCCTGGGTGGCGAGCGGAACCAGATGCGGCCTTCCGTTGATCTTCTCCCGCTTTGTCCTCTTCATCTTGGCGGAGGGTATCGCCCACATCCTTGCCTCGAGATCCAGCTCGGCCCACTCCATCTGCCGGATGTTCCCTGGCCGCTGGAAGAGCAGTGCCGACAGAAGCAGTGCCGCCCGGGTGACGGGGTGACCGTGGTAGCCGTCGATCGCGCGCATCAAGTCGCCCACCTGATCCGGTTCGACGATCGCCGAGACGTGCCTCGTCAGCACCGGCTTCAGTGCGCCGCGCAGATCCGAAGCGGGGCTGCGTTCACAACGTCCGGTGGCAACGCCGTATCGAAATACCTGCCCGCAGGCTTCCAGCAGCGAGTGAGGCAGTTCGCGCGTGCCACGTGCCTCGACGCGCCGCAGCGTCTGCAGCAGCATCGGTGCGCCGATCTGGGAGAGCGGAAGCTTGCCGAGCCAGGGGAAGATGTCCTTCTCGAGGCGCTCCATCCAGCGCTTGGCGTAGTGATCGCTCCAGCCGACCTTCTTGGTCGCGTGGAACTCACGCGCGGTCACCTCGAAGCTGGCGTTGGCGTCGAACCGGGAACTGAGGCGCTCCACCTGCCGCGTGAGCACCGGATCTGCGCCCGACTGATGTTGCTTGCGCGCATCATCACGTGCGACCCTGGCCTCCTTCAGACCCAGATCTGGATAGCCCCCGAGGGCAAGGCGCTTCTCCTTCCCGTCGAACCGGTACTTCCAGAACCAGCGCTTGGACCCAGAGGGCGAGACCTCCAGGTACAGACCGCCGGAATCGGCCAGGCGCACGCGGGGCCTACCCGCGTCGCAACTCGCGTTCTTGCACTGCTTGTCGGTGAGCATGGGGGAACAAAACATCAAATGGCTGCGAACACGCCATTTGTTCCCCCAGATGTTCCCCCAACTTCGCTGCGCTGCCGTGGGACGGCAGGAGCCTTCCTGACTCAAGCGACTGTCTAAGTCGTTGATTTAGCGGGAAGTTCGGTCCGGCATGGGACCTGATGAAACGCTGGGATGGGGTGGCTGATGGGACTCGAACCCACGACGACCAGAATCACAATCTGGGACTCTACCAACTGAGCTACAGCCACCTCAGAAGCCGACGATTATAGCCCGAATGTGCTGGCGGCCGGCAAGCTTATCGAGTGTCAAGGTGCAGAGGCTACAGGCGGCGCGCTGGCGGCCAGGGCGGACTCGGTGGCTGGGTCGG
>RXJO01000255.1 GCA_003987795.1 Curvibacter sp. | reverse complement strand
ACAAGCTGCGGCAGGAGCAGGGCCTGGAGAACTTCCTCGAAATCGAGTTCGACACCCACTATGCGAAGTTCTTCATGCCCACCATCCGGGGCTCGGATGTCGGCAGCAAGAAGCGCTACGCCGGCCTCAGCGTCGATGAAGCCGGGCGCGAAGAGATGGTCTTTCGCGGCCTGGAGATGGCCCGCAGCGACTGGACCCCACTGGCCCGTCAGTTCCAGGAAGGCCTGCTGTCGCGCATCTTCCATGGCCAGCCCTACCAAGCCTATGTGGCCGACTATGCGCGCTCGCTGTTGCAGGGGCAGATGGATGCGCTGCTCGTCTACCGCAAGCGCCTGCGCCACCGGCTCGATGCCTACCAGGTCAACGTGCCGCCGCAGGTGCGCGCGGCGCGACTTGCGGATGCGCACAACGCGCGTCTGAACCGGCCCCTGCAGTACCAGCGCGGTGGCTGGATCCAGTACGTGATGACGCAGAACGGCCCGGAGCCTCTGGAGGCCGTGCAGGCCCGCATCGATTACGAACACTACCTCACCAAGCAACTCCAGCCCATTGCCGACGCCATTCTGCAGCCCCTGGGCGACAGCTTTCTGGCCTTGACGGGTGCGCAGAAGGTGCTGTTTTAGGGGCCGTGGAGGCCGCGGTTCAGGCCGACCGCGTGCGCGCTCCCCTCACCGGATCTTCACCACCACTTTGCCCTTGGCACGCCCAAGCGCCAGGTAGTCCAGGGCCTCCTTGGCCTGCTCGAAGGGGTACACCTTGTCGATCACGGGCCTCAGTTGGCCGGCCTGCAGCAGCGCCCCGATCTCGGCGAGCTGCTGACCCTCAGGCCGCACGAACAGAAAGCTGTAATCGACGCCGCGCTTACGGGACAAGCCCCGGATCTTTCGGCTCATCAGGCCGAACACGAACCGGAGGATGAAATTCAGCTTCTTCGATCGGGCAAAGGCCCCATCCAGAGGGCCGATGAGGGAGACGATCCGACCACCGGGCTTCAGGATGTTCAGTGATTTTTCGAGGGCGTCCCCTCTGACGGTGCCGAGCACCCCGTCGTAGCCGCTCAGCACCTGATCGAAGGCCTGCTTCTTGTAATCGACGATCTCGTCGGCACCAAGATCCTGCACCAGCGCCACGCTGCCGGTGCTCACGGTGGTGCCTACCCGGGCCCCCAGATGGTGGGCCAACTGGATGGCCAGGGTGCCGATGCCGCCCGAGCCCGCCGGAATGAACACCTTCTGGCCGGGCCGCAGGTTCATGCGCTCTTTCAGGGCTTGCCACGAGGTGAGCGCCACCATCGGGATCGATGCGGCCTGCACAAAATCCAGGTTGGAGGGTTTCAGCGCGGCGGCGCTTTCGGGCACGGCCGCAAACTCTGCGAGCGATCCCTTGCCGGTGTCGAACAGGCTGGCATAGACCTCGTCACCCAGCTTGAAACGGGTCACGCTGCGACCGACCTTGACCACCACGCCGGCCAGATCGCTGCCGAGGATGCCCGGCAGCTTGAAGTGCATCACAGGCTTGAAGGTGCCTGCTGGGACCATGTTGTCGATTGGGTTGATCGCGGCAGCGTGAATCTGCACCAGGATCTCGTCGGCTTGCAACTCGGGTCGAGCCACCTGCGTGAACCCAATGTCGGGCGTCTTGCCGTAGCGTTGGAAGGTCAGTGCTTTCATGGTGCTGGTCGTCGTGCCGATGTCGATCCCCGGTGCGGCGGTGCTCGCGACGCGGCTTCGGTCGGCGGGGTGGGTGGGCGGCGTGAAATCCGTGAGATGGGGGTGGGTCATGAAGCCTCCGGCCTCAGGGCGACAGAAAGGCCAATGCCTGGGCCACGAAGTCTTCGTGGTACTGAAAAATGCCGCCGTGCCCGGCGTCCGGGTAGATGATCAGTTGCGCATGTGGCAGTCGTTGCGCCAGGTCATGCGAGTTGCGGGTGGGCACCATGCGGTCGTCATCCCCGTTGACCACCAGCACCGGTTGCTGGACGAGCGAGAGATCGGAGGGTTGCTTGCGGCCCCAGGCGCCCAGGGCCTGCAACTGGGCCACATAGGCGCCGAAGGCGATGTCGGCATCCCGCTGCTGGGTGCGTTCTTGCAATCGGGCCAGAAAGGCCTGGCCCGCTTCGATGCCTTTGGCACTGCGGGTGAAGAACAGGTACTGCTTCGGGTCCTGGCCCGTGAGCAGGGCCCGGATCAGATCGTAGTTCGCCACCCCGGCCACGGTGCTGATGCCCTGGCCCCCGGCCGGGCCTGTGCCCGCCAGGATCATCTTGCGAACCCGCTGCGGCGACTTCAGCACGATCTCTTGCGAGATCATGCCGCCCATCGAGAAACCGAACAGGTCGACCTGCGGCAGGCCTTTGGCCTCGATGAAGCGCAGGGCGTCATCGGCCATCTGCTCGATGGTGTTGGCGGGGGTTCCGGTGGAGGCGCCCACGCCACGGGTGTCGAAGGCGATGACGTGGTGCTTGGCGGCCAGGCCATCCACGATGCGCGGGTCCCAGTTGTCGAGCACGGCCGCCAGGTGAGCGAGCAGCAGCACCGGCGTGCCACCGTTTTGCGTGCCGAGTTCACGGTAGGCGAAGGTCGCGTCGCCCACCGCGATCGTTTGCGTCGGGACGGTCTTCCAGGTCGATGCCTTTGCTGACCGGGCCGTGGCGGGCGCAGCCAGGGCCGGCGGGCTTGGCGCCGCCATCAGGCTGGTGGACGCCAGCGCAACCGACAGTGCCAGCGCGTGGAGGGTTGATTTCAATCGCTTGTGGGGCATGACGCTGTTCCAGGTGGGGGGTGCCGTGGTGGCTGCGCCTCAGGCGGGCAATTGATAGCGGTCTGCTGCGCGGGCCTGCCGCAGGTCGGACAGCAAGCCCTGGCGGGCCCCTTCCAGGGCATCCCAGCGCTCGGCCACATGCAGCGGCGGGATGGTGACCCGCTCGCGTCGGTCGTAGCCGATCAGGGCGGCGTCCACCAACTCGCCCACGTCCATGACCTCGGGCAGGGTGTTCACGTCGATGCCGGCGCGCTGCCAGATCTCGGTGCGGGTGGCCGCCGGCAGCACCGCCTGCACATACACCCCCTTGGGCGACAACTCCAGGTGCAGGCCCTGGGACAGGAACTGCACGAAGGCCTTGGTGGCGCCATAGATCGTCATGCCCAGCTCGGGGGCCAGCCCGACCACCGAGCCGATGTTCACGATGGCACCGGTGCCGGCCTGCACCAGGCGCGGGGCGATCGCGGCGGCCAGGCGGGCCACGGCGGTGGTGTTGAGGGCGATCAGCCGTTCGAGGTCCGACGGGCTCTGCTGCAGAAAGTGGCCGGTCTGGGCCATGCCCGCGTTGTTGATCAGGACGCCGATGTGGGCGTCGTCGCGCAGGCGGGTTTCGACCCGGGCCAGGTCAGGCTGCTGGGTCAGGTCGGCCTGCAGCACCTCGATCTCCACGTGGTGGGCTTCACTCAGCCGGGCGGCGAGTGCATCGAGCCGGGCCTTGTCACGCGCGACCAGCACCAGCGGGTGGCCGCGCTGGGCGAAGCGTTCGGCATAGACCGCGCCAATGCCGCTGGAGGCGCCGGTCACGAGAACGGTCGGGAGGGTGGAAGTGGCGGTGGTCATCTGGCAAGGCTCCTGTCAAAGAAGGCTGGGTGCATTTGCTTTTGCATCCCGGCGGGCTGGGGTTGGACGTCATGGTTCAGCGGGGATGCCGCGCTGCCATGCCTTAATGATGACAATCGTAATCTAAAAAGTCAATGCTTTGATGATGATTGACATCAATATAGAATCGGCAGCATGCAAGACCCCTTTCAGGCAGGCCCAACATGAAAGTCTCCAAAGCGCAGGCCCAGGCGAATCGGGCGCGCGTGGTCGAAACCGCGTCCCAGCTGTTCCGTGAACGTGGTTACGACGGGGTGGGCGTGGCCGATCTGATGGCCGCCGCCGGTTTCACCCATGGCGGCTTCTACAAGCAGTTCGGCTCCAAGACCGACCTGATGGCCGAAGCCACGGCCTGCGGCCTGGCTCGCACGGTGGAGCAGACTGGCCAAGAGGTGGATCCCGTCGGGTTCATCAGCCAATACCTGTCACGCGAGCACCGTGATGCGCGCGGCAGCGGCTGCACCCTGGCGGCCCTGGGGGGCGACGCTGCGCGTCAGCCCGATGAGGTGCGGGTGTTGTTTGCGGCGGGCATCGAGCGTCTGGTGGCGGCCCTGAGCCACGGCAGCGCCTCGGATGCAACGCCTGAGCAGCTCCGGCAGTCCCGCGCCAGGAGCCTGCATCTGATGTCGTCGGCGGTGGGAGCGCTCGTCATGTCCCGCGCCTGCCCCGATGGTTCTCCGCTGGCCGACGAAATCCTGACGGCGTGCCGCGAAGCCCTGCTGTCTTCGCTGGGTTCATCCCTGGCCCCAACGGACCCTGTGGGGCCTGCAGGGCACGTTGCCGGCCGTCCGGATTGCTGAGGGTGATGGGGCCTGCGGCCCTGGTCCGACCGTTTCTGCAGGGCGCACGCGATGGCCGGCCGGGCCTCAATCGAGCTGGATGCCGCTGGACGCGACCAAGCCCTTCCAACGCTCCTGATCCTGCAAGACCATCTTGCCCAGCGTGGCAGCGTCTTCTTGGCGCAGGTTGATCTCCATGCGTTTGGCAGCCTCCAGCATGCCCGGTGAGCGCAGGGTGTTGCGAATGTCCTGGCCCAGTGGGCCGAGCACCCCTGCCGGGGTCCGAGCAGGGGCGAACAGACCGTACCACTCGACCAGTTGCAAGGCCGCGATCCCGGATTCGGTGAAGGTCGGGGTGTCGGGCAGTGTCGGCAGTCGGCGTGGGCTGGTGACGGCCAGGATGCGGATGCGCCCGCTGCGATGCAGGTCCAGCAGTGTGGGCAGCGGGTTGAAGGTGCCGGCCACCTGTCCCGCCATCAGGTCCTGCAGGCCGGGCGCCACCCCCCGATAGGGCACGTGGGTGAGCGTCAATCCGGTCTCGCGGGCCATCTGCACGCCCAGGAAATGGGGGGCGCTGCCCAATCCGGGTGTCGCATACGTGGCCTGGGCCGGGTGGGCTTTTGCCCACTGAACAAAAGCCTGCAGGCTGTTGACGCTGGAGGCCCCGTTCACGGCCAAGGCAAAACAATGGTCGCCCAGGCAGGCCAAGGGCTGCAGATCGCGCTGGGCATTGAAGAGGGGAGTCTTGTACAGCAGCGGGGCCAGGGTCAGCACCGACGAAGGCGTCAACAACAGGCTGCTGCCATCAGCCACCGACTGCACCGTGGCCTGCACCGCCAACTGGCCTGCCGCGCCCGATTTGTTGTCGATGACATACACCGAGCCCGGGTCTTGCGATTGGCTGGCCAGGGCCCGGGCCAGGCTGTCGGCGGTGCCACCCGGCGGGAAGCCGACCAACAGCTTGCGAATGGCACGGTCGCCCTGGGCTCGGGCCGACTGGGCGCCACCCAGCAGGGCGGCCGTGATCGCCTGCAGAACCTGCCGCCGCGGAAATTGGAATGGGCTCATGGAGATGCAGGGGCAGAGGTTGAACCAGGGCGCACCCCCTGTGCATTCAGGCACAGGGGTTGCCTTGAGGCGCGATCGGCGATCAGAAGCGATGGCGGATGCCGACGGCGAAGCTGTGGCCGCTGGCATTCACCAGCACGGGTGTGGCCCCCGCTTGGCGTGTGCGGGTCTGGTCTTGCGAGGCCAGCACATAGACCTCCGTGCGGGCCGACAGGTGATGGTCGTAGCCCAGGGTCAGCACCTTGCGTGACACATTGCCACCGGCGGCGGTGGCGGCCACGGCGACGGGTGTGTCGCCGGTCGTCCGTGAGCCATAGCCCGCGAGCCAGCGACCCGCGCCAACGGGCAGGCTGGCACTCAGGTCCCACACGCGATAGCGCACGGCCAGCGGAGACGCTGCGGTGCCCAGGTTCTGGATCTGACCCAGGTGCCCGAAGACCTTGAGCGGACTGAAGTCATAACTGGCCGCCCATTGCCAGGCGCGGGTGTTGTTCGACGAGGTGCCGTCAGCGTAGGTCACCGGGTTGCGGTTCACGCTCTGCCAGGCGATCGAGGTGTTGAAGGCACCCTGGCCATAGGCCAGGCGGGCGGCGCTGTTGGGGCCCCCCAGATTCTGGGACGCCGCATAGGCCAGCGAGCCCGACAGCCCGGCGCGCACCGGGCTGTCGTACACCACCGAATTGGCCCACGCGGTGCCGCCAGACAGGGGAGATCCGATGAAGGTCAGCAGGTTGATCGGCGAAAACGTGGTGCTGTCGCCCAACGAATTGCTGCTGATCGAGTTGACGAAGAGCAGGGTGGTGACGTTGCCCACACGCACCCGTCCCAGCTGGGCATCGCTCAGGCCCACCCAGGCGGCACGCGAGAAGTAGGGGTCGGCTGCCACGTTGACGGGCGCCGGCAGGGCATCGCTGCGGCCGGCCGCCCCCGATTCGTTGCGGATGAAAGACGACAACTCGAAGATGGCTTGCCGGCCCTCGCCCAGGTCTTCCTGGCCGCGCACCCCCCAGTTGCTTGTCGACAGGCCGCCACTGAATTGCTTGTTGATCGGCTTGTCCAGGGCATTGACACCGGCCGCAGGGGTGATGCTGCCGACGGCGGCGTCCAGCACGCCGAAGATCTGCACGCCGGAGGCCGGCGCGGTCTGGGCCTGCGCCGACAACGGCAAGGTGGCGGCCAGGCCCAGCATCAGGGCCGGTTTGAGCAAGGTGGATAGGTTCATGGTGTTGTCTCCTCTTGTTGATGAATGAAAAGCGCGCACGATGCCCAGCCGGTGCGCACACCGGCTAGATCGATGAAGTGGATGGGGTGTTGTCCGGGCAAGAGGGCCTGCCAGGCCCCTAGCCCGGTGGGGCTCAGGCCGGGCCGCGGGTCGAGGCGGGCTGGGCCGCCTGCAGGCCTTGCAGGGTGCCCTCGGTGCTCAGGGGTTTGCCGGCCGCGGCCCACCAGCCACTGCGCACCTCCTGGACGACACAGCGCGTCATGGGCCGGAACCCTTCGCCGCCGACGCGGGCCACCGCATCGGTGAGGGCCGCCATCAGTTCGGGCACTTTCTCTTCGGGCAGAACACCTTCGAGGATCTTGACTTCAATGAACGGCATGAAAGGCTCCTTAGATCAGGGTGGCGACAGTGTCGAAGGGCAGGCGAG
>RXJO01000248.1 GCA_003987795.1 Curvibacter sp. | reverse complement strand
GCGACCGGGGAGCCTGGCCCTGGCGCAAGCCATTTCACGTGCACCACTGACCAAGCATGTCCGGGCAGCGCCGGCATGCGCCCGGGGGCCTCGTTGTGTGAGGTCCGTTAGATGAATGAACGCGGCACCTTTCCTTAGAACTGCGGTGCCGCCAGAGCTGGAGGCTCATTGCCGTGATCACCGAACTTGAATTCAAGAGCCTTGCCTTGCAAGGCTACAACCGCATTCCCTTGATCGCCGAGGCGTTCGCCGACCTCGAAACCCCCCTGTCCCTGTACCTCAAGCTGGCGCATGCCCGTGATGGTTGCCGTCACAGCTTCTTGCTGGAATCGGTGGTGGGAGGCGAGCGATTTGGCCGTTACAGCTTCATCGGCCTGCCCGCACGCACCCTGTTGCGTGCCAGTGGCTTTGGCGACGAAGCCAAGACCGAGGTCGTACGCGACGGCGTGGTCGTCGAGACGGCGCAAGGCAACCCGCTTGACTTCATCGCCCAGTACCAGAAGCGCTTCAAGGTGGCGCTGCGCCCCGGCCTGCCTCGTTTCTGTGGCGGTTTGGCAGGGTATTTCGGCTATGACGCAGTGCGCTATGTCGAGAAAAAGCTCGAAAAGACCTGCCCTCCCGACACCCTGGGCACGCCCGACATCCTGCTGTTGCAGTGTGAAGAGCTGGCTGTGATCGACAACCTCTCGGGCAAGCTGTACCTCATCGTTTACGCCGATCCGGCCACCCCCGAGGCCTTTGCCTCGGCCAAGAAGCGCCTGCGGGACCTGAAGGATCAGCTCAAGTATTCCGTCAGTGCCCCGGTCGTCAAGGCGACGCAGGGATACCCCGCCGAGCGTGACTTTGCCAAGGCCGACTACCTGCTGGCCGTGGACAAGGCCAAGGAGCTGATTGCCGCCGGTGATTTCATGCAGGTGCAAGTGGGGCAGCGGATCAAGAAACGCTACACCGAAAGCCCGCTGTCGCTGTATCGCGCACTGCGTTCGCTCAATCCCTCCCCCTATATGTACTACTACCACTTTGGAGATTTCCATGTGGTCGGTGCATCGCCCGAGATCCTGGTGCGTCAGGAGCGGGTCGAGATTGATGGCCGCGAAGAGCAAAAGATCACCATCCGTCCCCTGGCCGGGACACGCCCACGCGGCGCCACGCCTGAGAAAGACAAGGCGGCCGAAGTCGAGCTCATCAACGATCCCAAGGAGCGTGCCGAGCATGTGATGCTGATCGACTTGGCGCGCAACGACATCGGGCGCATCGCCAAGATCGGTTCGGTCAAGGTGACGGAAGCCTTCGTGGTGGAGCGCTACAGCCACGTCATGCACATCGTGAGCAATGTCGAAGGCACCTTGAACGATGGCATGGGCGCCATCGACGTGCTCAAGGCCACCTTCCCGGCCGGTACCCTCACCGGGGCCCCCAAGGTACATGCCATGGAACTGATTGATCAACTCGAGCCCACCAAGCGCGGGCTCTATGGTGGAGCCTGCGGCTACATCAGCTACGCCGGCGACATGGACGTGGCCATCGCCATTCGCACCGGCCTGATCAAGGACCAGACGCTTTACGTGCAGGCCGCGGCCGGCGTGGTCGCCGATTCGGTGCCCGAGATGGAGTGGAGAGAAACCGAACACAAGGCCCGAGCGCTGTTGCGCGCGGCCGAACTCGTTGAAGAAGGCCTGGAGTGAACGCCATGACGAACAAGATCAAGCTCCTCATGGTGGACAACTACGATTCGTTCACCTTCAATATCGTGCAGTATTTCGGCGAATTGGGCGCCGAGGTCGAAGTCTTCCGCAACGACGAAATCACCCTCGAGGGCATTGCGGCCCGTGCGCCAGACCGTCTGGTGATCTCACCGGGCCCTTGCTCGCCGGCTGAGGCCGGGATTTCGGTCGCAGCCATCCAGCATTTCGCCGGAAAGCTGCCGATCCTCGGCGTGTGTCTGGGGCACCAGGCCATCGGGGCCGCTTTTGGTGGCAGGATCATCCGCGCACAACAACTCATGCACGGCAAGACCAGCGTGATCACCACCACCCAAGAAGGTGTCTTTGCCGGACTGCCTGAGCAGTTCACGGTGAACCGTTACCACTCGCTGGCGATCGAGCGCAGCACCTGTCCGGCAGACCTCAAGGTGACCGCCTGGACGGATGACGGCGAAATCATGGGGGTGCGTCACCAGTCGCTGGACATTGAAGGGGTTCAGTTCCATCCGGAGTCGATCCTGACAGAGCATGGGCACGCCATGCTCAAGAACTTCCTGGTGCGACCATGAGCACTTTGCGAGCCCGTGGCTGCAGCCTGTGCGTGACGGCCGGGACGTTGCCGTGCCACGGGATTCAACGCTGAAACAGGGGGCAGGTACATGCCGGATTCCCATCACCTGATCTTGTTCATGCTGGCCGGTTGGCTGCTGAACCTCACGCCGGGCCCCGATGTCCTGTACATCGTGTCGCAGGCCCTGCGCTCCGGTGTGCGTGCCGGCGTGGTGGCCGGTTTGGGCATCACTGCCGGGTGCTTTGTGCACATCGCTGCCGCCTCGGTGGGGGTGGGGGCCTTGCTGGCGACCTCGGCGACGGCTTTCACCTTGCTCAAGTGGCTGGGTGCGTGCTACCTGCTTTGGATGGGGGTGCGCATGCTCATGGCCCGGGGGGGCGATTCTGGGCTGACCGGGAAGGTGGAGGCCACCGCTTCTGATCGCCCGGCCCACAGTCTGAAGCAGGTCTTCATGGGCGGCTTCTGGACCAATGTACTCAACCCCAAGGTGGCGATCTTCTTTCTCGCCTTTGTGCCGCAGTTCATCTCGCCCGGCACTGACAGGCAGGCCTTGGCGTTTGTGCTGCTGGGGGTGTTGTTCAACCTCAATGCCATCCCGGTCAATCTGGCCTGGGCGCTGGCCGCCGCCTGGATGGGCCGTCGCCTGGGGGCCGTGCAGCGAGGCCTTCGATGGCTGGATCGAGTGGCCGGTGCCATGTTCATCGGCTTCGGTCTCAAGCTGGCCTTTTCGGACCGTCCCGCGCCTTGAGCGCGTTACGCCATGACTTCTCTGGAGATTCCCATGCCCATCACACCTCAGGAAGCGCTGCAGCGCACCATTGAACACCGCGAGATTTTTCACGACGAGATGCTGGATCTCATGCGGACCATCATGCGTGGCGAGCTGTCCCCGGTGATGACAGCAGCCCTCATCACGGGCTTGCGTGTGAAGAAAGAGACCATCGGCGAGATCACGGCGGCCGCTCAGGTCATGCGTGAGTTTTCGACCAAGGTGCATGTGGCCGACAAGACCCATCTGGTGGACATCGTCGGAACGGGCGGCGATGGCTCGCACACCTTCAACATCAGCACCTGCTCGATGTTTGTGGCGGCGGCTGCGGGCGCCAAAGTCAGCAAGCACGGTGGACGCAGCGTTTCGAGCAAGTCGGGCAGTGCCGATGTGCTGGAGTCGCTCGGCGTCAACATCAATCTCACCCCCGAGGCCATTGCACGCTGCATCCAGCAGACCGGCATCGGGTTCATGTTTGCACCCAACCATCACCCGGCCATGAAGAATGTCGCGCCGGTGCGAAAGGAGCTCGGCGTGCGAACGATCTTCAACATCCTGGGGCCCCTGACCAACCCTGCCGAGGCTCCCAACATCCTGATGGGGGTGTTCCACCCTGATCTGGTCGGCATCCAGGTGCGCGCACTTCAGCGACTGGGCGCTGAGCATGCCGTGGTCGTCTACGGGCGCGATGGCATGGATGAAGTCAGCCTGGGCGCCGCCACCTTGGTGGGTGAACTCAAGGACGGCGAGGTGCGCGAATACGAAATCCACCCCGAGGACTTCGGCCTGCCCATGGCCAGCAACCGGGCCCTGAAGGTGGAGACCCCAGAGCAATCCCGCGAATTGCTGCTGGCGGTGCTGGACAACAGCACGGATCCGGCGGTCAGAGCCGCCCGTGACATCGTGCTGCTCAACGCCGGTGTGGCGCTGTATGCCGCCAATGTCGCGCCGTCGATGAGCGATGGCGTGCAGCGTGCTCGGTCAGCATTGGAGTCGGGTGCGGCCCGTGGCAAGTTGAACGAGCTGGTCGCAGCCGCCAAAGCCCTCACCGTGGCGCTGTGAGGCCCCTGCGATGACCCTGTGGCAAGACCCCGGCACCTGGATCGCACTGGGTGTGTCGGCGCTCTTTGTGGGTGTCGGCTGGGGCATGCACCGGGTGTTCCTGAAAATCCTGAAAAATGGCTCTCAGAGCCCGCAAGAACATGAGTGATATTCTGAACAAGATCGTGGCCGTCAAGCGTGAGGAGGTGGCCGCCGGCCTGAAGAAGGTGCCTTTGGCTGCCATGCGTGCCGATGCCGAGAGCCGGGTGTTGACCCGCGATTTCGTGGGCGCGATGCGGGCCAAGGTGGCTGCCGGTCAGGCCGCTGTGATTGCGGAGATCAAGAAAGCCAGTCCCTCCAAAGGCGTGTTGCGGGCAGACTTCATTCCGGCTGACATCGCACAGAGCTATGCCGAACATGGCGCGGCTTGTCTTTCCGTGTTGACCGACAAGCAGTTTTTCCAGGGTAGCGTGGATTACCTCAAGCAGGCGCGGGCCTCCTGCACATTGCCCGTTCTGCGCAAGGATTTCATGATCGATCCTTATCAGGTCTATGAGGCGCGTGTCATGGGGGCCGACTGCATTCTGCTGATTGCAGCCTGCCTGGACGACGCACAGATGGCGGATCTCGAAGCCGTGGCACGCAGCCTGGACATGGCCGTGCTGGTCGAGGTTCATGACCGACCCGAATTGGAGCGAGCGCTGCGTCTCAAGACACCCCTGGTCGGGATCAACAACCGCAACCTGCGGACCTTCGAAGTCACGTTGGACACCACGCTGGCCATGTTGAACGATGTACCGGCGGACCGTCTGCTGGTCACGGAGTCGGGCATCCTCGGGCCCGAGGATGTGCAGCGCATGCGCGCCGCTCAAGTGCATGCTTTTCTGGTGGGTGAGGCGTTCATGCGTGCCAAGGACCCAGGCGAGGCGTTGGCACGCCTGTTTGCCTGATCCGTGGCCAGGAGGTCGCCATGTCGGATTTGATCGATCCCACCATCCAGCCTGCAGCAGACCAGCTGCAGTCGGCCGACCCGGCTGATTGGCCTGTTGCAGATGGGTGGCAAGCGTTGGTCGATGAGTTCTTTGCCGCTCCTGCCGGGGGGCGATTGCTCGAGTTCCTGCGGCAACGTCTGCAAGCTGGCGCCACCGTTTTTCCACCTCAGCCGCTTCGAGCGCTGCTGTTGACGCCTCCTGAAGAGGTCCGGGTCGTCATTCTGGGACAGGACCCCTACCATGGCCGTGGCCAGGCGGAAGGCCTGGCGTTCTCGGTGGCATCCGGTGTCCCTTTGCCGCCATCGCTGCGCAACATCTTCAAAGAGCTTCAACGAGATCTGGGAACCCCGTTTCCGACCTTCCCGTCGCCAGGCGGCAGCCTGGTCCGTTGGGCTCAACGAGGTGTGCTCTTGCTCAACACCTGTCTGACCGTCGAAGAAGGGCAGCCTGCCAGCCACGCCGGTCGTGGCTGGGAGTTGCTGACCGATGCCGTCATTCGGCATGTGGCACAGGGCCCCCGGCCTGTGGTCTTCATGCTGTGGGGAGGACATGCACAAAGCAAGCGTTCCATGATCGACGCCTCGCGGCATCTGGTGCTCGTGTCCAATCACCCATCGCCTCTGTCTGCGTTACGCCCGCCGCTGCCGTTCATCGGTTGCGGGCATTTCTCCCAAGCCCGAGCCTGGCGCGACCAGCACGCCAGCGGGGGGTGACTTCGGTCTCCACGGTGAATCAGGGCTTGGGCAGTCTCAACGTCGAGTGCAGGCCCACATCGTCGAAGTGGTGTTTCAACCAACGCTTGGCGGCTTCATGCCCCAGGTTGAACAAGTGCTCAATCGTGTCGCCGTCTGCGGCAACCTTGCTGGAGGCGGGGAGGTCTTCCAATGCTTGGCCGCCATCAATGCGGTGAAGTCGGATGCGCCGGTAGTCTTCGCCTTCCTGCATGCGCCCTCGTTCGATCAGATGATTGATGAATTCCACGTTTCTAATCTGATCGAGCAGACTTGCATTGAAGGTCAGCTCATTCACGCGATCCAGGATGTCCTGCTGGGCATGGGGCGTTTCGTGCCGCTGCAAGGGATTGATCTGCACCACCAAGATGTCTTGCGCATCACATTGTTTGATCAGTGGGGCCAGTGGTGGGTTGCTGGAGTAGCCTCCATCCCAATAGGGCTCGCCATCGATCTCCACAGTGCGGAACATCATGGGAAGACAGGTCGATGCCATCACTGATTGCAAATCGAGTTGCCGGCCGGAGAACACCCGGGCCAGGCCGGTGCGCACATGGGTTGCCGAAACAAACACACGGGGCGAGTGCAGGCGGGCCAGACCCTCAAAGTCGATGTGCGTCGCCAGCAGTTTGCGCAGCGGGTTGATGTCCATCGGATTCATCTGCGAAGGCGACATCCACGGTGCCATGGCGCTTTGAAGCATGTGCCCGCCCACACTGGCATTGAGCATCATGTGCATCACGTTTTGGGTCAATGCTCCGACACTGCCCAATGACACCACCCCTTCCCATATCTGCCTCAATGTCTCCCGCGCAGATGTGCGGATCGCTCGTCGTCCCGCTTCGCCGGGTGCGTGGCCCAGGTAACCATGCGCCATGGCCACCGCATTGACTGCGCCTGCACTGGCGCCACTGAGGCCATCGAAGTCGATGCGTTCATCCTGCAGCAGGCTGTCCAGAACCCCCCACGTGAAGGCGCCGTGGGCACCTCCGCCTTGAAGCGCAAGGCTCAGGCGTTTAGGGAGCTCCGAAGGGGACGGGAAGGTGTACATGGGATGATGCTGACATGATTTGTGCGGTGCAGCATGGAAAGTTTGAGGCATTTGAAGAAATTTGTCCGGGGAGCCTGAAAAGAGCTAAAAAACAAGCCATAATCATGGTCTCGCAAGTGCTTAGGGATTTGCGGGTCGGACAACAAAGTAAGGCGGTTCAAAAAACTGTGTTATAGTTCGAAATTCACTGGAGGGGTGCCCGAGTGGCTAAAGGGGGCAGACTGTAAATCTGTTGGCTTACGCCTACGCTGGTTCGAATCCAGCCTCCTCCACCAG
>RXJO01000138.1 GCA_003987795.1 Curvibacter sp. | reverse complement strand
CCGCGGTGTGCACCCGGCTGGTGGTGGCGCCCCCGATCAGCAGCGGGATCTTCTTGATGCGGAAATGCTCGTCCTTCTGCATCTCGGCGGCCACGTACTGCATTTCTTCGAGGCTGGGGGTGATCAGGCCCGACAGGCCCACGATGTCTGCGCCCTCGACCTTGGCGCGGGCCAGGATCTCATGGCAGGGCACCATCACGCCCATGTTGACCACCTCGAAGTTGTTGCACTGCAGCACCACGGTGACGATGTTCTTGCCGATGTCGTGCACATCGCCCTTGACGGTGGCGATGATGATCTTGCCCTTGCTGCGCACGTCGCGGCCGGCGGCTTCGTCCTGGCGCTTTTCCTCTTCGATGTAGGGGATCAGGTGGGCCACGGCCGACTTCATCACGCGGGCACTCTTGACCACCTGGGGCAGGAACATCTTGCCCTGGCCGAACAGATCGCCGACCACGTTCATGCCGTCCATGAGCGGGCCTTCGATCACGTGCAGCGGGCGGCCGCCCTTGGCCAGGATGGCGCGGTAGGCCTCTTCGGTGTCTTCGGTGATGAACTCGGTGATGCCGTGCACCAGCGCATGCGACAGGCGCTGCTCGACCGTGCCGGCACGCCATTCGTATTTCTTGCTGTCGTCCTTGGCCGCCCCCTTGGCGGTCTCGGCGATCTCGACCAGGCGCTCACCGGCGTCGGGGCGACGGTTCAGCACCACGTCTTCGACGCGCTCGCGCAGCACCGGCTCAAGCTGGTCGTACACGCCCACCATGCCGGCATTGACGATGCCCATGTCCATGCCCGCTTGGATGGCGTGGTACAGGAACACGGTGTGGATGGCCTCACGCACCGGGTCGTTGCCGCGGAAGCTGAAGCTCACGTTCGAGACGCCCCCCGACACCTTGGCGCCGGGCAGGTTCTGCTTGATCCAGCGCGTGGCCTCGATGAAGTCGACCGCGTAGTTGTTGTGCTCTTCGATGCCGGTGGCGATCGCGAAGATGTTGGGGTCGAAGATGATGTCTTCGGCAGGGAAGTCGACCTGGTCGACCAGCAGGCGGTAGGCGCGCTCGCAGATCTCGATCTTGCGCTCGTAGGTGTCGGCCTGGCCTTTTTCATCGAAAGCCATCACCACGGCTGCTGCGCCGTATCGGCGCAGCAGCTTCGCCTGCTGGATGAAGGCGGCCTCGCCCTCTTTCATGCTGATCGAGTTGACGATGCCCTTGCCCTGGATGCAGCGCAGACCGGCCTCGATCACGCTCCACTTGGACGAGTCGATCATGATCGGCACACGCGCGATGTCGGGCTCGGAGGCGATCAGGTTCAGGAAGCGCACCATGGCGGCCTGGCTGTCGAGCATGGCCTCGTCCATGTTGATGTCGATCACCTGGGCGCCGTTCTCGACCTGCTGGCGCGCCACCGCGAGGGCCTCCTCGAACTGGCCATTGAGGATCATGCGGGCGAAGGCCTTGGATCCGGTGACGTTGGTGCGCTCGCCGATATTGACGAACAGACTGCCTTCGCCGATGCGCACGGGCTCCAGGCCGGACAGCAGCATCGGAGGCACGGAATGGGCAGATTGTTTTTCTGGGGCGTGATCAGACATGGGACTCACCTGGAGGGTCGTGCTAAATCAGGTGAGCGTCGTTACCATCGTGTAAACACCTCAAGCCTGACAAGCCCCTGCGGGCCTGCTGCAACGCTCCTTGAGATACCATTGATTTTACTGTGTGATCCTTTGGCTCACCCCCGCCCAATACCATCTTCCCTCCCCTGCCGGCCTGTTGTAGTCACCGCCCACGATGTTTGAAGCCCTGCTGAAGTCACTCAAGTCGCGCAAGCGCCGCCGCCTCTCGGTCCAGGATTCGCCGGCGGCCGAACTGGCCGCCCAGATGCTGCATGCGCCCAGTGCACTGATCCAGCTCTCGGCCGATGACGCGCGGCGAATCGTCAGCTACATGGAGCCCATCCGGCTGCTGGCCGGCCAGTGCTTCATGCGTGAAGGCCAGACCGAGGACACCGACTACATGCTGCTGATCCTCGAAGGCGATGTGATGGTCGAGAACTTCATCGTCAGCCGGCGCACCCCGATCACCACGGCGGTGATCGGTGCAGGCGCCCTGGTGGGCGAGCTGGGCCTGCTCGATGGTTCACCCCGCTCGGCCACCTGCACCACCTGCACCGAGGTGCTGGCAGCCAAGCTGGGTCGGACCGCCCTGGGCGAGTTGCTCGAAGACGACCCCACCCTGGGCGTGAAGCTGCTGCTGGCCATCGGTGTGCACATGAGCAACCGGGTGCGCGAGCGCACCGAAAAGCTCAAGAGCTACGCCGCCCTGATCCAGACCATGCAGCAAGAGATGGACCGCATGTCCTGAGGCGCGGTCAAGCCGCGCTGCCGGGCAGTCCGAAGACGCGGTCGAAACACCAGTTGAAGACGAAGGTGTAGATCAGGAAGAACACCAGCAGCCCCAGGTCCATCACCAGGGACTGCCAGAGGCTGACCTCGAACCACCAGGCAAACAAGGGTACGAAATAAAGCAGCAGGCCGCCCTCAAAGCCGATGGCATGGGCGGCGCGGCGTGCAAAACTGCGGCCGCGCACCGCCTGGCGGGCTTCCCAGCGCTCGAACAAGGCATTGAAGACCAGGTTCCAGAGGATGGCGATGGCCGAGGCAGCCAGCCCCATCACGCCCGCGTGCGCGAGACCATCGCCCGACATCTCGGCCAGGCCCCAGCTGGAAAACGCGATGGCGATCGCCTCATAGAGCGACACGAACAGCACCCGACGGCGCCAGCCCTGCAGCGGGAACAACCAGGGGCGGGGGCTGACTCGGGAGGTGGCGGACAAAGCGACCGTGGCGGCCGTCGGGGCCGATGACGAGGAGGGCGATGGACAAGACATGCCCCCACTTTATGTGCACCGGATTGACAGTTAAAGTCATCTCCTTTCAGATTATTTGATACATCATGGCCTTCAGTGCCGACAACGTCGATCTGTTCCTGAGCGTGCTGGACCGCGGCTCGTTCTCGGCCGCGGCCCGGGCCCTGGGCCGGGTGCCTTCGGCCGTGAGTATGGCGGTGGCGCAACTGGAGGCCGAACTCGATCTGGTGCTGTTCGATCGCAGCGGCCGGGAACCCCGCCCGACCGCTGCGGCCCGGGCCCTGGAGCCCCAGGCCCGCTTGCTGGCGGTGCAGCTGCGCCAGCTCAACTCACAGGCCCGTTCGCTCAACCAGGGGCTGGAAGAGCGGCTCACGCTGGACATCGCACCCGAGCTGCTGGCCGGGCCATGGAGCGGCCCGCTGGCGGCGCTGGCGGCCGAGCACCCGCTGCTGCAGCTGGAGCTGCTGGCGGCCCCCCAGGCCGATGCGCTGAAGCTGCTGCACGAGGGCCGAGCCCAACTGGCCCTGGTGTTCGAGCGCCCCAGCCTGGATGGCCGAGAAGGCTTTCAGGAGGTGGGCAGCGAGACCCTGGTGGCCGTGATGGCCCCAGGCCACCCCATGCTGGCCCACCCGCCGGCGCCGGGCGAAGCAGCCCAGACCTTTCGCGAAAACCTGCTGACCGAGGTGCGCCAGATTGTGGTGGCCGGGCGCGATCTGGGCCAGAGCGATCCCCGCTTCGTGTTTGCTCGCCACCACTGGCGCACCGACAACCAGGTGGCGGCCCTGCGCCTGATCGAGGCCGGCCTGGGCTGGGGCTGGCTGCCGCAATCCTTTGTGCGCAGCCAGGTGGAAGCCGGCACGCTGGTGGTGCTGCCGTTCGAGAACCTCACCAACGGCCTGGCCCTGTGGGTGGACGTGGTGTGGTCCAAGGAGCGGCCCTTGGGCCTGGGCGCACGGCGCTTCATTGAGTTGATCGGGCAACAGCGCCAGCCAGGCTGAAAGCGCTTGCACAGGCCTACCGGCCGTCCAGCAAACGGGGCAGCTGCCGCGCCAGTTCCGCGGGGCCCGAAAGGGCTGCACAAGCCCCGGCACCGAGGCAGGCCTGCAGCGAGCGGACCTGGCCGGGCGGCAGCACCAGCGCCCGCACCGCCACCCCGTGGCGGGCGGCCTCGCGGCAGGCGCGGACCAGGTCGGCCTGCAGATAGCCGGCCTCGTGCACATCGATGTCGTGCAACTCGCCGTCGGTGAGCAACACGATCACCCGGCGCCAGCCCGGGTGACGGGCTGCATCGGCCAACTGATCCTGCAGGGCCTGGCGCAGCACCGCTCCCAGGCGGGTGGAGCCCCCGCTTTGCAAGCCCGCCAGCCGCGCCTGCACCTCGGGTGCCAACGCCGACTCCCCCCAAGCCTTGAGGCCTTGCAGCGTGACCTGCAGGCGCCCACGCGACGAAAACGCCCAGGCTGCCTGGCGATGCCCCAGCACCTGCAGAGCGGCCAGACTGAGCGCCACCGCAGGCCGCAGGGCTGCCAGCAAGGGCTGCCCATCGGGCCCGGACTCGGCGGTGGAGGCCGACGCGTCCAGCAGCAGGCTGACCGCCAGTGGCGCCCCCCGCACCCTCAGGCGCTGGTACAACCGGGGATCGGGGGCCTGGCCGCGGCGCAGGTCCAGCGCGGCATCGACCAGGGCGGCCGGATGCAGGGTCTCGCCCTCACGGGCACAGCCGGGGGCCCGCTGGCGGGGCCCGGGCAGGCGTGCCAGCGCAGCGCGCAAGGCCGGCGGCGCCGCTGGGCCGGCCAACGCCGGCCCGCGCGGCACGGCGGGCTCCACCCGCACGCAGCACCAGGCCGGGCGATAGCGGCCGATGCGCTGGTCCCACTCGGGATACCAGACCCCGGGCGAGGTGGCCGAGGGCGGCGGCTCGGCCAGCACAGGGGCAGCGGCCTGCAGGCTGGGTGGCGCCTGCAGGTCGACCTGGGTGTCCTGGCCCTGCGCGGTCTCGCCCTGCAGCGGCAGATCAGAAGGCGGCAGATCGGGGTCCCAGCACCACAGGTGCTGGTTGTCATCGCGGTACGAGGGATGGGGGCGGTAGGTGCGGGGGTTGAAGGGCAGGCGCATCTGCCCGATGTCATGCCCCAGCACCGAGGCGGCCTGGCGCAAAGAGGCCGTGGTGGCCCGCAGCAGCCCCTCGCCATCAGGCCCTTGCACACCACGCCGCACCTTCTCGACCCAGGGGTGCGGATCGTGCCAGCCGGGGTCGAGCAGCACTCGGGCCAGGCGCGCCAGCAAGGCCTCGAAGCCCAGGCCCTGCAAAGCATCGGGCCCCCCATGAAAGCCCAGCCAGAGCCCACGCAGGCCAGGCAGTTCGGCACAGGCCAAGGCCTCGACCCGGGCGTCTTCGAGCACCCCGTACAGCGCCTGCTGCACAGGCTTGAGCCCGGCCCGGGGCTGGGGTGCCAGGCCAAAGCGATGGTGTGACGCCGCATGGCTGATCACCGCCTCGGCCCAGTGGCGCGAGGGCGCCGCCGGGGTGCCAGACAGGTGCAGGGTGGGCGTGGAGCCAGGCAAACCCTCAGGCCCCCCGGTCAGGACGGGGGACAGAACCTCCTCGCCCGCCAACACCACCAGACGGGCCGGCAGGCCCCACAAGGCCTGCTGGTAGGCGGCGAGCCCGGCCGGAGGACCCTCCGACGGTGCGGGCAACTCAGGCGACCGGACCAAACACGGCCTCCACCAGGGCGTGCAGTGTGCGCTGCAGACCGGGCTCGTCGCTGAGCGGCGTCGCCACCGCCTGCAAGGCGGCCGCCCCAGGGGAGAGGCCGGCCCGCACGAGCGCGGCCGCATGCACCAGCATGCGGGTGGACGCGCCCTCCTCCAGCCCGTGGTCCTGCAGCCGCCGCGTGCGCTGACCCAGCGCCACCAGTTGCCGTGCCAGCGCAGGGTCGGCATCCGCTTCGCGGGCCACCACGGCGGCCTCCTGGGCGGGCTCGGGGTAGTCGAACTGCAGGGCGGTGAAACGCTGCCGCATGGACGGCTTGAGGGCCTTGTGCAAGCCCTGGTAACCCGGGTTGTAGCTGACCACCAGCAGAAAGTCGGGGTGGGCATTCAGCAACTCGCCACGCCGCTCCAGCGGCAACACGCGACGGGTGTCGGCCAGCGGGTGCAGCAGCACGGTGGCATCGGCGCGGGCTTCGACCAATTCGTCCAGGTAGCAGATGGCGCCGTGGCGTGCCGCCAGAGCCAAAGGGCCGTCCTGCCAGTGGGTGCCCTGGGCATCGAGCAGCCAGCGCCCGGCCAGGTCGCCGGCACTCAGGTCCTCATGGCAAGCCACGGTGACCAGAGGGCGTTGCAGGCGCCAGGCCATGTGCTCGACAAAGCGGGTCTTGCCACAGCCCGTGGGGCCCTTGAGCAGCACCGGCAGGCGGCAGGCGGCGGCCGCATCGAAGGCGTTCACCTCATCGCCTACCGGCTGGTAGAAAGGCTCGTGGCGCAGGCGCCAGCAAGCCAGGGCGTCCGCCCCCGTCGCACAGGGGGCGGACGCCTCAGCGGTGGCCGGGATCGCCCGGGTTGGGAATGCCCTCGATCGGGCATTCCTCGGTGCCCACCATGGGGCGGGTGAAGGCCTCGACCGCCTTTTGCGTGCCTTCGGGATCGTTCACCCAGCGGCTGTAGAAGTCGTAGGGGCAGGTGGCCACGCCCTTGTCGCCGTCGCGCGAGTTGATGGTGCCGGTGTAGCCACGGTGCAGCAGCTTGAACAGATGGTTCTCCGACTGGCCGTTCTTGCGGAAGTCGCGGATCAGGCTGGTCGACAGGGCCGCGTACTGCACGCCGTACTCCTCTTCGCCGCATTCGCCCAGGGTACGACCATCGAAGCCGATCAGCGCGCTGTGGCCGAAGTAGCTGTACACCCCGTCCCAGCCCGCCGCGTTGGCCACGGCCACATAGGTGTTGTTGGCGAAGGCCATGGCCTTGCTGATCAGGATCTGCTGCTCCTTGGCCGGGTACATGTAGCCCTGGCAGCGCACGATGAGCTCGGCACCCTTCATGGCGCAGTCGCGCCAGATCTCGGGGTAGTTGCCGTCGTCGCAGATGATGAGGCTGATCTTCAGGCCCTTGGGACCTTCGCTCACATAGGTGCAGTTGCCGGGGTACCAGCCCTCGACCGGGACCCAGGGCATGATCTTGCGGTACTTCTGCACGATCTCGCCCTGGTCGTTCATGAGGATCAGGGTGTTGTAGGGGGCCTTGTAGGGGTGCTCTTCATGCTGCTCGC
>RXJO01000149.1 GCA_003987795.1 Curvibacter sp. | reverse complement strand
AGGGCCCCGCGGGCGCAGCGACTCGGGGTCGCCATATCCCAGGTTGATGAGGAAGTTGCTGCGATACCGCCCGTCAGGGAAGAAGGCCTGATCCAGAGCGGCACTGTTGAAGCCACTCATGGGCCCGCAGTCCAGGCCCAGTTGCCGTGCGGCGATGATCAGATAGGCGCCCTGCAGGCTGCTGTTGCGCAGGGCCGTGCTCTGGGCCAGTGCCGGATCGTTGATGAATCCCTGTGCGGCCTGCGGCGCGTGCGGAAACTGGCTGGGCAGGTGCTCGAAGAACTTCGTGTCCTGCGCCACGATCACCGTGACGGGGGCTGAATCGACCTTGTCGACATTGCCGGGAGCCAGGCACGGGCGCAGGCGCGCCTTGGCTTCGGGGCTGTGCACGAAGACGTAACGTGCCGGCTGGGTGTTCATCGAGGTGGGGCCCCATTGAGCCAGTTCGCAGACCTGCTGAAGCAGGGCCGTCGGCACGGCGCGGTCCAGGAATCGGGCGTAGGTGCGGGCCGCCAGAAAGGCCTGTTCGTGGGCCTGTGTCAGGGTAGGGGGGGGGATTTGATTCATGGCTTGAGGCTTCAGGCTGCGGTGTAGGCTGTCTTGACCGTGGTGTAGAACTCGGCCGCGTAGCTGCCCTGTTCGCGCGCACCCATGCTGGAGGCCTTGCGGCCGCCGAAGGGCACGTGGTAGTCGGCGCCGGCGGTGGGGGTGTTGACCATCACCATGCCCGCCTGGGCGTGGCGCTTGAAGTGGCTGGCATGGCGCAGGCTGGTGGTGCAGATGCCGCTGGACAAGCCGAAGGCCGTGTCGTTGGCCAGCGCGAGGGCCTGATCCAGATCACGCGCCCGGATCACGGTGGCGACCGGCCCGAAGACTTCTTCGCGGTTGATCTGCATCTCCGGATGGGTCCCTGTGAACAGCGCGGGCGTCAGAAAGAACCCGGGCCGGCCTTGGTCATCGTGCTGAAAGTGCTCGCCACCGAAGGCCAGGGTGGCGCCTTGCGCCTTGGCCGAGGCGATGTAGCCCAGGTCGATCGCCAGTTGGCGTTCGTCGACGACGGGGCCGATGTCGATCCCGGGGCTTCGCGCATCTCCCACTTTCAACTGCGCCAGGCGAGCCACGAGGGCCTCGACAAAGCGGTCGTGGATGCCGTCCGTGACCATCAAGCGGCTGGTGGCCGTGCAACGTTGGCCGGTCGAGTAGTAGGCGCCCTGGACGGCACAGTTCACCGCCACCGTCAGGTCGGCGTCGTCCAGCACGATCAGGGGGTTCTTGCCCCCCATTTCGAGCTGGAACTTGATGCCGTGCGAAGCACAAGCCTGAGCCAGGCGCCGGCCCGTGCCTTGCGAGCCGGTGAAGCTCACGCCCGCCACCCGGGGGTCTTCGGTCAGCACGGCGCCCAGCTCAGCGCCACGCCCCATCACCAGGTTGAACACCCCGTCGGGCAGGCCGCTGCGCGACAGGATCTCAGCCAAGGCCCACGCACAGCCCGGCACCAATTCGGCCGGCTTGAACACCACGCAATTGCCATAGGCCAGCGCGGGGGCGATCTTCCATGCCGGGATCGCGATCGGGAAGTTCCATGGCGTGATCAGGCTCACCACACCCAAGGGTTCTCTCGTCACCTCGACGGTGATGCCTGGGCGTACCGAAGGAAGCAGGTCACCCCGCTGCCGCAAGGCCTCACCCGCGAAGAACTTGAAGATCTGGCCGGCGCGGGTCACCTCGCCCACGGCCTCGGGCAGCGTCTTGCCCTCTTCGCGTGCCAGCAACTCGCCGAGCTCCTGGCTGCGCGAGAGCAGCTCGGTGCCCACCCGGTCCAGCACGTCAAAGCGCTGTTGGGGCGTGGACTGGGCCCAGACGCCGGTCGCCGCATAGGCCGCGGTCACGGCCTCGCGGGCCTGGGCCGCGTCGGCCTGGGCGTAGTCCCCGATGACGTCGCGGACATCCGAGGGGTTGATGTTGGGCACGGCACGGACGCCGTCGAGCCATTGGCCGCCGATGTAATTGGCTTTCATCCACGCGCTCCATCGCCCTTCTGGCGGAAACGGGCCTGCCACTCCGCCAGGGGCATGTAGCTGGGGTCGTCACGCACCATGGCGAAGGTCTCGGCCAGCAGCTCTGCTTCGGTCTTGTGCAGGTCCAGTGGCACGCCATAGGGTTGGTTGACGTAATAGGGCGTGTCCATGTAGACCTCGACCCGGTTGCCCTCGGGGTCGAAGTAGTACACCGACCAGGCGTTGCCATGGTTCATGGGCTGGATCTGGGTGGCCCCGAGCGCGGCCGCCTGCTCGCGGTTCCAGCGCAGCTCGGCCAGGTCGGGCACGATGAACGAAGCCTGCATGATGGTGCTGACCGGCGACTGGGCAGACCGGCCACCCGACAGCACGAACTGGTGGTGCTGGTCCTCGGTGGCGCTCATGAAGACCAGTCGGTTGCCGAAGTTCTTGCCAATGCCTTCGTCGGTGATGGTCAGGCGAAAGACCCGGGTGTAGAAGTCGACCATGCGGTCGAGGTCATAGACATAGATGCCGAAGTGGGCGGGGGTAGGGCGTGAGACTTTCATGTTCATTCCTTTTGGATGTGGGCGTCCTTGACCAGCTGGGTCCAGCGCTTGAGGTCGGCTTGCATCGTGGCCTGCAATTCGGCAGGCGTGCTGGCGCGCACGTCGCCACCCGTGATCTCCTCCAGGCGGCTGCGCACCGCCTCATCAGCCAGGATCTTGCGCACCTCGAGTTGCAGGCGCTCCGTGACGGGTTTGGGCAGACCGGAGGGGCCCAACAGCCCTGTCCACGAGCGGACATCGAACTGGGGCACGCCTTGTTCGGCCACCGTGCGCACTTCGGGCATGCCCGGCCAACGTGCCGGGCCCGTGGTGGCCAGGGCCTGCAGCTTTCCGGAGCGGATGTGCTGGACCGCGGTGGTGGGCGCCACCAGCACCAGGTCGACCTCGCCGCTCAGCAGGCCCGTCATCGCGGCGCTCTCGCCCCGGTAGGGCACGTGCACCATGTTGACGCCGGCCTGTTGAGCCAGCAGGGCCCCTGCCATGTGCTGGCCGGTGCCGACACCGGCCGAGCCATAGGTCAGCTCGCCACCGCGGGCCCGGGCGGCCTTGAGCACGTCTTGCAATCCGCTGTACTTGCTGCCGGCCTGGGCCACCACGAGAAACGGAAAAGTGGTCAAGGCCGACACCGCCTGGAAGGACTTCAGCGTGTCATAGGGCAAGCGGTCGTACAGGGCGCCAGCGATCGCATGGCCGCCCGTGACCAGCAACAGGGTGTAGCCGTCGGGGCGGGCGCTGGCTGTGGTGCCAGCGGCGATGGTGCCGCCAGCCCCAGGCTTGGGCTCGACCACCACGGGCTGGCCGAGCGCCTTGCCCAGCTCGGTGGCCACGATCCGTGCCACCGCATCGGCGTTGCCGCCGGCGCCGAAGCCATGCAGCAACTTCACGGGGCGATCCGGGTAGCGGGGCACCTGAGCCCAGGCGCCCAGGCCTTGCATCAGACCGGAGGCCAGGCAGGCGGAGCCCAGGGCCAAACCTGCGCGTCGGCGCGTCAATGTCATGTTTGTCTCCATAGGGGCGGGCCAGGGCCTTATTGAGCGGCCTGTGCCACGGGGTTGCGCAACACCCCGATGCCTTCGATCTCGACTTCGACCACATCGCCGGGCACCATGAAGCGCGGGGGCTTGCTGCTCCAGCCCACCCCGCCCGGCGTGCCGGTGACGATCACGTCGCCGGGCACCAGGGTGAAGATCGTCGAGGCGTAGGCGATCTGTTGGGCCACCGAGAAGATCATGTTGCCGGTGTTGGTGTGCTGCATGCGCTGGCCGTTCAGGCGGGTGCTCAGTGCGAGCGGGCGAGCCGGATCGATCTCGTCGGCGGTCACCATCCACGGACCGAACGCGCCGGTCGATTCGAAGTTCTTGCCGGCCGCGATCGCCTTCGCATGGAACTGCCACTCGCGGATGCTGGCGTCGTTGTAGATGGCGTAGCCGGCCACGTACTGGTGGGCCTCCGACTCGGGAATGTTGCGTCCGCTGCGGCCGATCACGACGGCCAGTTCGCCCTCCCAGTCCAGCGAGTCAGAGCAATGCGGGCGCAGGATCGGTTGGCCGTGGGCGACCTGGGAGCGCCAGGTGCGCAGAAAGATCGGTGGGTGTTCGGACAACTCTCGGTCGAGACCGGCCGCCACCACTTCCTTGTGATGGTCGTGGTAGTTGCGGATGGCACAGATGATTTTTTCGGCCTGCGGGATCACCGGCAGGTACTCGATGGCCTCCAGCGGGATGTCGGCCTTCACCCAGGCTGCGTCCTGGCCAAGTTGCGACAGCCGACCGGCCGCGAGGTACGACTGCAGGGTCGGGAATTGCGGGTGCGCGCGGCCCAGGTCGGCGATGTGGTCACCGACCACCACACCCCAAGAGGCAGTCCCCTGGTATTTGAACGACAAAACTTTCATGGTCGACTTTCAAAGGCGAAGAAAAACCGTCACGGCCAGAGCGCTCTTCGAATGCCGCCCTGGCTTGGCAGCCTAAGGAAAACCCTTAGATCTGCAATCAACTCATTTGTTAAATCAGTCGGGCGGACTTTATCTGGGGAGAAATGAGCACTCAAACGATTTCTTCTCACGATGTCTTGCGTTTTTTGCACTCCGAAAGACAATGGCGGCATGCGAAGAAAAATCCCCAGCACGAGTTCCCTGAGCGCCTTCGAGGCCGCAGCCCGCCATTCCAGCTTCACCGAGGCCGCCAATGAACTGGCGCTGACCCAGAGTGCTGTCTGCCGGCAGATCGGGGGCCTGGAAGAGTTTCTGGGGGTGAAGCTGTTCCGCCGCACCCGCCGGGGGGTGCTGCTCACCGAGGCCGGTGCGGCCTATCACCGGCAGGTCACGCAGCGGCTCGACGATGTCGAGCGCGACACCCTCGACCTCATGGCCCGGCAGGGCCGCGGCGGGCGCCTGGATCTGGCGGTGGTGCCGACTTTCGGAACCCGCTGGCTGATACCGCGCCTGGCCGATTTCACGAAGCGGCACCCCGACATCACGATCAACCTCAGCAGCCGGACACGTCCCTTTCTGTTTGACGACACCCGCATCGACGCCGCCATCTATGCCGGTGATGGCAACTGGCCCGGGGCGACCACCACCTGCCTGATGCAAGAGGCGTTGATCCCTGTCTGCAGCCCCGCGTTGATCGCACCACGCCGCCAACTCACGCCGCAGGAGTTGGCCCAGCTGCCCTTGCTGCAGCAAAGCACCCGGCCCTACGCCTGGCGCCAGTGGTTCGAGTCGGTCGGGCATCTGCCGGGCAACGAGCTCGCAGGCCCCAGCTACGAGTTGTTCTTCATGTCCCTGGAGGCGGCTGCGGTGGGACTCGGCGTCGCACTCGTGCCCGAGTACGACCTCGGCAGCGACATCGCCTCAGGCCGCCTGATCATCCCGATCCACCACGCCTGCCCGAGCGACCGGGCCTATTACCTCGCCTATCCGGAGCACAAGGCCGAGTCGCCCACCCTCAAACTGTTCAAGGCGTGGCTGGTCCAGGAGACCCAGGGCCTGGATGGGACGGGCCAGCAGGCCCCGGCCGTGCGCGGACGCCCGCGCAGTGCCGTCTCCCCGCGGGCTTAGGCACCTCGGAGCTCAGCCATGCCTGCCGGGGGATGGCTGATTTCTCCGATCGAGCGCTACCCGCAGGTCTGTGTCGATCCTAGAGTCATCCGGTCTGGCCACGCTGGCGTGAATGGCCCAGCGTCCGGCCGGAGATGCTCACAAACGACAGGAGACACACTTGAAGAAATTCGCAATCCCGATGGCGCTGTGCGCCCTGGCATTTGACGCGGCCGCTCAGAGTTCGGTCACGCTGTATGGCGTGCTGGACACCACCGTGCAGCGCGCCTCGCAAGGCAGCGCCAGCATCACCCGGGTCTATGGCACCGGCGGCAACCAGTACAGCCGTCTGGGCCTGCGCGGCACGGAAGATCTCGGCGGCGGGCTGGCGGCCGGGTTCGTGCTCGATGCCGGCCTCAACATCGCCAGTGGCATCGGCGGCGCGGCCAGCACCGACAACGCCACCGCGGGCACGGCTGGTGGACTGGTGTTCAACCGCCGGGCCTCGCTGAGCCTGATCTCGCGGGATTGGGGCGAGCTGCGCCTGGGCCGTGGCTTTGTGCCCAGCTACTGGAACCTGATCGTGTTCGATCCTTTCGGCACGGCCGGTGCCGGCGGCATCGTCAACATCGCCCAGAGCGCCCTGACCCAGGTGTCGACGGTGCAGACCGCGGTGCGGGCCTCCAACTCGGTCGGCTACTTCCTGCCTGAGCTGCACGGCGTCTACGGCGAGCTGATGAAGGCGGTCAACAACACGCCTTCGAACTCGGCCACGCCCGACAACGGCAACTACCAGGGCATCCGCGTGGGCTACACCCGCGAGGCCCTCAACGTGGCCGTGGCCTCGGGCCGGACCGCCCTGGCCAATGGTGCGGTCAGCACCAGCAACCTGGGGGCCAGCTACCTGATGGGGCCGGTGACGGCCTCCGCGCTCTATTTCACAGACCGCAAGAACACGGTGGCCGGCCCCAACCGGTCCAATGGCTGGATGCTCGGCGCGCAGGTGCGTGTGCCCACGGGCTACCTGCCGGTCTCGTTCTCGAAGGTGTCCGACAACTCGGCCTCGGGGCGCTCGGCGAATCAGCTGGCCGTGGGCTATGTGCATGAGCTGTCCAAGCGCACCGCCGTGTATGCCACGTATTCCCAGATCCGCAACCGCAACGGGTCGGCGCTCAGCGGCGGCGGCGTGACCGGCGTGGCCAACGCGACCTGGACCGGCACGGATTTCGGCATCCGCCATTCTTTCTGAGCCAGTCAGGGCCGGCACGGAGACCGGCCCCCGGGTTTCATGCGAGCGAGGGCGGGCGCGGCCCACAGCCCCTCGGCCAGTTCGGCCCGATCTGCCGAGATCGGGCCGCTTTTTGTGCTGTCCTTGTCCGGCCTCAGCCGGCCTCAGCGGCGTTCTGGTTGTAGCCCAGCACAGCGCCCTTGTCCCTGATGATCTTTGAGACCACGCGCAGCGCCTGGGTCAACTGCCCTTGCTTGGGCAGGGCGAGGGTGACGTATCGTTTCAGGTCAGGGTCGACGATCCG
>RXJO01000493.1 GCA_003987795.1 Curvibacter sp. | reverse complement strand
AGGCCGAAGCGCGAATGCACCAGGCGCGGCAGCACCCCCACATGGGCGCGGTCGGCGTCCTGGCCCAGCAGCTCGCGGGCCAGCTCGGGGGCGCAGTCGGCTTCGGTGAGCCAGCCCAGATCGCCTCCCTGGGCGCCGCTGGGGCAGTTGGACAGGGCAGCAGCCTGCTCGGCAAAGCGCTCGGGCTCGGCGCGCAGGCTCAGCAGGGCCTGCTCGGCCCGGCCGCGCAGGGCCTTCACATCGGTGCCCGGCGTCACGTCGAACAGGATGTGGCGGGCCTGCACCCGCTCGCCCACGGCGTAGCGGGCGCGGTGCGCCGCATGGTAGCGCCGGCAGGCGGCTTCGTCGGGGTCGGGCACGACCAGGTGCTGTTCCAGCCATCGGTCGATGGCGTCGGCAGCGGTCTCGCTGAGCACGCCGTCGTGGGGCACGGGGTCGGTGTCAGGCAGCAGGCCGTCATCGATGGCGGCCAGTCGCAGCAGGGCCAGACGGGCCCGCTGATGGCGCTCGGCCTCGCTGAGGTCGTTGCGGTCCTGGTCCAGGCGCTGGCCGGCCACGATCAGGGGGAGGGGCTGTGGGGTGGTGGGTGTCATGGGGCGTTCCTTGATCCATCGCTCGCCGGCTCAAAGGCCGATCTTGCGGCTGCGCACGATCTGCCAGGGGCGGGCCACATAACCGGCCGAGGCAAAGCCGCTCCACACATGCACCAGGCGGGTGAACGGGAAGAGGGCGAACAGGCTCATGCCCATGAACATGTGCAGCTTGAACACCGGCGAGACGCCCGCGATCAGGCTGGCCGCGTCGCCCTGGAAGGTGACGATGTGGCGTGCCCAGGCCATCAGCAGCAGCATGGTGGCGCCGTCGCTGTGCTGCAGCGACAGCGGCACGGTGGACAGCCCCAGCAGCAGGGTGGCCAGCAACCAGAACAGCACCACGAAGTCGCGCTTGCGCGAGGTGGCGCGCACTCGGGCATTGCCCAGGCGCCGGCGGATCAGCAGCAGCAGGCCGATCAGGCCCAGTCCGCCCAGGGTGCCCCCGGCCACCACGGCCAGCAACTGCTTCTGCGCCGGGCTCACGCCCAGGGCGTGCACGATCTCGGGCGGCGTCAGCATGCCGAACAGGTGGCCGAAGAAGAGGCCGATCACGCCCACATGGAACAGGTTGGAGCCCCAGCGCAGGCTACCGGCGGCCAGCATCTGGCTCGATTCGCTGCGCCAGCTGTACTGCTCGCGGTCAAAGCGGATCAGGCTGCCCAGCAGAAAGATCACGCCGCAGAGGTAAGGGTAGATGCCGAAGACGAATTGATGGCTGAGGCTCATGACAGGGCTCCTCGTGGCTGGGTGGCCCCGGTGCGGGGCATGAAGTGGATGGGCTGGCTCTGCCCCGGCTTTTGCTGGCCCGGGCTGCTGCAGCCGGCGAAAGCCTCGGGCTCGGCCCAGCTCTCGTCCATGGCAGGTTCGGCCGCCGGGGGCTTGGCCACCAAGGCTTGGCCGCCCAGTTCCAGCACGGCGGCCAGCGCCTGGGCATAAGCGCTCTGGCGGTGTGTCAGGGCGTCGTGCACGCTGTTGAGGATGTGGGCGAACTCACCGATGAAATCGCGGCTGGCCTCGGGGGCCAGGGTGGAGGCGAACTCCAGCACCACCGGCAGGTGGTCGGGCAGTTCACCGTCGCTGCGGGCCGGGTCGAGGTACAGGCCGCCTTGCTCGTAGGTCTGCAGCAGGTCGATCATGGCCGGTCCGCGGTCGCGTGAGTCACCGTGCACATGCTCGAACAGGTGCAGCGACGTGGCGCGACCCCGATCGAACAGGTCGACATAGTCGCCTTCGACCTCCAGTGGGTCGGCGTGCTGCAAGGACTGGGTCAGGGCCAGCAGCCCGGCCCGGCGTTCTGCCGACAAGCCGGCTTCGAGCTGCAGGGCGGCCTCGATCTCGGGCAGCACCTGGCGCAGGGCGGCGTCGGGGTAAGTCAGCAGGTGAGCCAGGGCGCGCAGGCTCCGGGCGGGGGTGTTGCGTGCCATGTTCATGCCTCCGCCTTGATCGGGATGGTGCGCTTCTTATGGGCACCGAACAGGCTGGCCTCGCTGGCACCATCCGAGCAGCCGTTGCCGAACGAGAAGCCGCAGCCGCCGCGCACGTCGAAGGTGTTCTCGGCGTACTCGCGGTGCGTGCTGGGGATCACGAAGCGGTCTTCGTAATTGGCGATCGCCATGATGTCGTACATGTCCTGCACGGTGGCTGCGTCCAGGCCCACCTGGTTCAGCACCGCGGTGTTCTCGACCTGATCCACATGGCGCGAGCGCATGTAGGCGCGCATCGCCAGCATGCGTTCCAGCGCCCGCATCACGGGGCCGGTGTCGCCGGCGGTCAGCAGGTTGGCCAGGTACTGCACGGGGATGCGCAACTGGTTCACGTCGGGTATTTCGCCGTTCACACCCAGATCGCCCGAGTTGGCGGCGGCCTGGATGGGCGACAGCGGCGGCACATACCAGACCATGGGCAGGGTGCGGTACTCGGGGTGCAGGGGCAGGGCCACCTTCCAGTCGACGGCCATCTTGTAGACCGGGCTGTTGCGGGCCGCGGTCAGCCAGGCCTCGGGCACGCCGTCGCGGCGGGCCTGTTCGATCACGGCGGGGTCGTGCGGATCAAGGAACACGTCGAGCTGGGCCTGGTACAGGTCGCGGTCGTGCTCGGTCTGGGCGGCCTGCTCGATGCGGTCGGCGTCGTACAGCAGCACGCCCAGGTAGCGGATGCGGCCCACGCAGGTCTCGGAGCACACGGTGGGTTGGCCGGCCTCGATGCGGGGGTAGCAGAAGATGCACTTCTCGGCCTTGCCGCTTTGCCAGTTGTAGTAGATCTTCTTGTAGGGGCAGCCCGACACGCACATGCGCCAGCCACGGCACTTGTCCTGGTCGATCAGCACGATGCCGTCTTCCTCGCGCTTGTAGATCGAGCCCGAGGGGCAGCTGGCCACGCAGGCCGGGTTCAGACAGTGCTCGCACAGGCGTGGCAGGTACATCATGAAGGTGTTCTCGAACTGGCCGTAGATGTCCTTCTGGATGTCTTCGAAGTTCTTGTCCTGGCTGCGCTTGCTGAATTCGCCGCCCAGGATCTCCTCCCAGTTCGGACCCCATTCGATCTTCTCCATGCGCTGTCCAGTGATCAGGCTGCGCGGGCGCGCCGTGGGCGGCGCCTTCGACTTGGGCGCGCTTTGCAGGTGCTCGTAGTCGAAGGTGAAGGGCTCGTAGTAGTCGTCGATCTCGGGCAGGTTGGGGTTGGCGAAGAGGCGCATCAGCAGCTTGAGCTTGCCGCCCTGGCGCGGCTCGATGCGGCCGTCGGCCTTGCGTACCCAGCCGCCGTTCCATTTGTCCTGGTTCTCCCATTCCTTGGGGTAGCCGATGCCGGGCTTGGTTTCGACGTTGTTGAACCAGGCGTACTCGACGCCGGGGCGGTTGGTCCAGACGTTCTTGCAGGTCACCGAACAGGTGTGGCAACCGATGCATTTGTCCAGGTTCAGGACCATGCCGATTTGGGCTCGGATCTTCATGCGTGTGCTCCTTGGGTGTGTGCGCCTGGGGTGTTGTCGCCATCGAGCCAATCGACCCGGGCCATCTTGCGCACCACCACGAACTCGTCGCGGTTGGTGCCTATCGTTCCGTAGTAGTTGAAGCCGTAGCTGAGCTGGGCGTAGCCACCGATCATGTGGGTGGGCTTGAGCACGATGCGGGTCACCGAGTTGTGGATGCCGCCGCGCGTGCCCGTGATCTCCGAGCCCGGGGTGTTGATGATCTTTTCCTGGGCGTGGTACATCATCACCATGCCGTTCTTCACGCGCTGGCTCACCACCGCACGGGCCGCAATGGCGCCGTTGGCGTTGAACAGCTCGACCCAGTCGTTGTCCACGATGCCGGCGCTCCTGGCGTCGTCCTCGCTGAGCCAGATCACCGGGCCGCCCCGGTTCAGCGTGAGCATCAGCAGGTTGTCGGTGTAGGTCGAGTGGATGCCCCACTTCTGGTGCGGCGTGATGAAGTTCAGCGCGATCTCGCGGTGCCCGTTGGGCTTCTTGCCCTGCACCTCGCCCAGCGTCTTCAGGTCCACCGGCGGGCGGTAGCTCACAAAGCCCTCGCCGAAGGCCTGCATCCAGGGGTGGTCCTGGTAGAACTGCTGACGCCCGGTCAGGGTGCGCCATGGGATTAGCTCATGCACGTTGGTGTAGCCCGCGTTGTAGCTGACCTTCTCGCTCTCCAACCCCGACCAGGTGGGCGAGGAGATGATCTTGCGCGGCTGGGCCTGGATGTCGCGGAAGCGGATTTTCTCGTCCTCGCGGTGCAGGGCCAGGTGGGCGTGCTCGCGACCGGTCTGCTTCGACAGGGCCTCCCAGGCCTTCACGGCCACGTGGCCGTTGGTCTCGGGGGCCAGCATCATCACCACCTCGGCGGCGTCGATGTCGGTGTCGATCGAGGGTCGGCCCTGACTCACGCCGGCTTCACGCACCGTGCCGTTGAGCTCGCCCAACTGGCGCACTTCGTCCTGGGTGTTCCAGGCTATGCCCTTGCCGCCGTTGCCCAGCTTGTCCATCAGCGGGCCCAAGGCGGTGAAGCGGCGGTAGACGTTGGGGTAATCGCGCTCGACCACCGTGATCTGCGGTGCCGTGCGGCCCGGGATCAGGTCGACCTCGCCGCGCTTCCAGTCCTTCACGTCGAAGGGCTGGGCCATTTCGCCCGGGGTGTCGTGCATGATCGGTGTCAGCACCACTTCCTTCTCCACCCCCAGGTGGCCCACGCAGACCTCGGAGAACTTCTTGGCAAAGCCCTTGTAGATGTCCCAGTCCGAGCGCGCCTCCCAGGCCGGATCCACGGCGGTGGACAGCGGGTGGATGAAGGGGTGCATGTCACTGGTGTTGAGGTCGTTCTTCTCGTACCAGGTGGCTGTGGGCAGCACGATGTCCGAATACAGGCAGGTGGTGCTCATGCGGAAATCCAGCGTCACCAGCAGGTCGAGCTTGCCTTGGGGCGCCTCGGCGTGCCAACGCACTTCTTGCGGCCGCGCTTCGTCGCTGCCCAGGGCTTTGCCCTGCACGCCGTGGGTGGTGCCCAGCAGGTGCTTGAGGAAGTATTCATGTCCTTTGCCGCTGGAGCCCAGGATGTTGGAGCGCCACACAAACATGTTGCGCGGCCAGTTGGCCGGGTCGTCGGGGTCTTCGCACGACATCTGCAGCGCACCGTTCTTCAACGACTCGACCACGTGGTCTTTGGCGTCCAGACCTTGCGCGCTGGCATCTCGGCACACCTGCAGCGGGTTGGTCTTGAGCTGCGGTGCACTGGGCAGCCAACCCATGCGCTCGGCGCGCACGTTGTAGTCGATCATGCTGCCGCCGAATTTCGCCTTGTCGGCCAGGGGCGACAACACCTCTTCGACGCCGAGCTTCTCGTAGCGCCACTGATCGGTGTGGGCGTAGAAGAAGCTGGTCGAGTTCTGCTGGCGCGGCGGGCGCGACCAGTCGAGCGCGAAGGCCAGGGCGGTCCAGCCGGTCTGTGGACGCAGCTTCTCCTGCCCCACATAGTGGGCCCAGCCGCCCCCCGATTGGCCGATGCAGCCGCACATCATCAGCATGTTGATGATGCCGCGGTAGTTCATGTCGCTGTGGTACCAATGGTTCATGGCCGCGCCGATGATCACCATGGACTTGCCCCGGGTCTTGTCGGCGTTGTCGGCGAACTGGCGCGCCACCGTGAGCACCTGCTGGCGCGGCACACCGGTGATCTGCTCCTGCCAGGCCGGGGTGTAGGGCAGGTTGTCGGCGTACGAGGCGGCACCGTCGTCCACCAGATCGCCTGCGGCATTGCGCAGGCCACGGTGCACGCCGTAGCTGGCCACCTGCAGGTCGAACACGGTGGCCACCCAGACCTCGCGCGGCACGCCGTCCTGCAGCACCTGCAGGCGCTGCATGGGCACATTGCGCAGCAGCACGTCGCCTTGCTTGTTGGCGGTGAACTGGGGCGATTCGATGCCGCCGAAGTAGGGAAAGGCCACCTTGTTCACGCTGCTCGTGGCCGGGGTGCTGCCGCCGCTGCCCTCCAGCACCGAGAGCCTGAGCTGCACCGGGCGGCCGTCCACGGCCTCCTTGCTCTCCAGGTTCCAGCGGCCCTGGTCGGGGCGGCCTTCGGCGCCCCATCGGAAGCCGATCGAGCCTTGGGGCTGCACCACCTGGCCATGTTCGTCCCAGGCCAGGGTCTTCCAGTCGGCATTGGCGGTGGTGGCGCTGGCGCTGGCGCTGAGGTCGCTGGCGCGCAGGTAGCGGCCCGGCACCAGGGCCCGGCCGGCCGGGGTGTCCTGCTCCTGCAGCATCACCAGCATGGGCAGATCGGTGTAGCGACGCGCGTAATCGTCGAAGTAGGCGCTGCGCTTGTCGAAGTAGAACTCTTTGAGGATCACGTGGCCCATGGCCATGGCCACGGCGGCATCGGTGCCCTGCTTGGGGTGCATCCAGAGGTCGGCCAGCTTGGAGATCTCGGCGTAGTCGGGCGTCACGGCCACGGTCTTGGCGCCCTTGTAGCGCACCTCGGTGAAGAAGTGCGCGTCGGGGGTGCGCGTCTGCGGTACGTTCGAGCCCCAGGCGATGATGAAGGTCGAGTTGTACCAGTCAGCCGACTCGGGCACGTCGGTCTGCTCGCCCCAGATCTGCGGGCTGGCCGGCGGCAGGTCGCAGTACCAGTCGTAAAAGCTCATGCACACGCCACCGATCAGGCTCAGGTAGCGGCTGCCGGCCGCATACGAGACCATCGACATGGCCGGGATCGGCGAGAAGCCGATGATGCGGTCAGGCCCGTGGGCCTTGATGGTGTACACATTGGCCGAGGCGATGATCTCGTTGACCTCTTCCCAGCTGCTGCGCACGAAGCCGCCCAGGCCGCGCTGGGTCTGCCAGCTGCGGCGCACCTCGTCGTTGGCCATCAGGGTGGCCCAGGCGTCCACCGGGCTCTTGGCCACGGTGCGGGCGGCACGCCAATGCTTGAGCAGTTCGCCACGCACCATGGGGTGCTTGACGCGGTTGGCGCTGTACAGGTACCACGAATAGCTGGCGCCCCGGGCGCAGCCGCGGGGTTCGTGGTTGGGCAGGTCGGGCCGGGTGCGCGGGTAGTCGGTCTGCTGGGTCTACCAGGTCACGATGCCGCCCTTGACGTAGATCTTCCACGAGCAAGAGCCCGTGCAGTTCACG
>RXJO01000254.1:6773-7130 GCA_003987795.1 Curvibacter sp. | reverse complement strand
CGGGCGCTGGGGCTCAAAACGCTCCAGGCTCAGGCACAGCAGCACGGCGATCGCGATGGCCGCCACGATGTTGAGCTTGAGCGGAAAGGCATAGGCCACCACGGCCGCCACGCCGGCCACGCCGACCGCCACCAGGCGCAAACGCGTGCTGGCCAGCGAACACAGGATGCCGATCAGGCACAGGATGCCCGCAAAGCCCAGCCCCCATTGGGTGGGAATGAAATTGGCCGCCACCACACCGACCAGGCTGGCCGAGATCCAGCTGCCCCAGTTGACCGCGCAGTTGCCGGCCAGATAGGCCGTCTGGGCCAGGCGCTCATCGGCCGTCGTGCCGGGCTTGGGGTACTGGCGGGTGAA
>RXJO01000254.1:0-6723 GCA_003987795.1 Curvibacter sp. | reverse complement strand
AGGCGCTCCCAGAGGGGCAGATGCATCATGTACGGGCGCATGTGCAGGCTGAACACCACAAAACGCAGGTTGACGCAAAAACCGGTGGCCAGGATCACCCAGGCCGGCGCACCCGCCACCAGGAGCGGAATCGCCGCCAGTTGCGAGCTGCCGGCAAACACCAGCAAGGTCATGAGCACGGACTCGAACACGCTCATGCCCGACTTGACCATGGCCACGCCGGTCATCAGCCCCCAGGCGGCGATGCCGGGGGCCTGGGGCCACATCTGGGCCATGCCGGCGGCAAAGGCGGGGTGACGGTGATGAGCAGGGCGCAGGAACATGTCGCGAATCCGGGTTCAGGCGGTCAGGCGGTCAGGCCCAGCGTGGCCCCCACCTGCAAGGGGAAGCCCCGCAGGAAATCAGCCACCGGCAGACGCTTGCCGCCGGCTCGCTGCATCACGCCCAGGCGCAAGCGACCCTGGCCGCACTGCACCAGCACGCCGCTGGCATCCACCGACAGGATGTGCCCAGGCCCGCGCCCGTCGCCCGACTCCGGCACGGCAGACCAGACCTTGATCACCTCGGCACCGAGCACCGTCTGGGCACCGGGGAAAGGGTCGAAGGCCCGCACGCGGCGCGCAATGACCTCGGCTGGCAAAGCCCAGTCGATCACGGCTTCGGCCTTTTCGATCTTGTGCGCGTAGTTCACCCCCTCGGCGGGCTGCGGTACCGCACGCAGGCCGCCACAGGCAGCGAGCTCCAAGGCCTCCACGATCATCCGGCCACCCAGGGTGGCCAGGCGGTCGTGCAAGGTGCTGGTGGTCTCGGTGTCCGAAATGGGCAGGCGCTCCACCAGCAGCATGTCGCCGGTGTCGAGCCCGGCATCCATCTGCATGATGGTGACCCCGGTTTCAGTGTCGCCGGCCTCGATGGCGCGGTGAATGGGTGCAGCCCCGCGCCAGCGCGGCAGCAGCGAGGCGTGGATGTTCAGGCAACCCAGGCGTGGCGTGTCCAGCACCCATTGCGGGAGGATCAAACCGTAGGCAGCCACGACCATCACATCGGCCCGGGCGGCCAGGATGGCCTCGCGCCCCGCCGCCGCCTCGTCCGGGTACTTGCCATCGAGGCGCAGGCTGCGCGGCTGGGCCACGGCGACGCCCTGCTCCACGGCCCATTGCTTGACCGGGGAGGGCTGCAGTTTCAGCCCCCGGCCGGCTGGCCGATCCGGCTGGGTGAGCACCAGCGGCACCTCGAACCCGGCGGCATGCAGCCGCTCCAGCGCCACGCGGGCAAACTCCGGCGTACCGGCAAAAATCACTCTCATGCGTTCAGAACCGCCTTGGGGCGGATGTCATCCACGGTGGTGCCCATTGGGCGGATTGCGCACCTGCTGAAAGACCACGCGGCGCAGCACGCCTTGAGGGTCCAGATGCAGGTAGGCATAGAAGGGTTCGTTGAGATCGAGAAACTGGTAGACCCAGACCGTGCCATCGAAACGAGCCACCTGATCGATGCGCAAGGGCTGGCCGTACAGCAGGCGGATGTCCTCGGCCCGGGTCTGGTCGATCATCATGTCGGCGTCGATGCGGCTTTTCAGCAGCGGCTGGTCCACCCGCCGGAGCCGGCCTTCGGCATCCAGATCCAGGTTGTAGACCGTCACGCCAGCAGGCAGGAACGAATACTGCAGCCGCTCGCCCTGCGGCAGGGCGTAACGCGCGGTGGGCTCGCCCAGCCGCGCCAGCACCTCGGCCCGTGTCGAGCCCAGAGGCTGCGACATCGGAAAGCGCGGCCCCACCCAGCCGGCACAGCCGGCCAGGCCCAGCGCCAGCAGGCAGGCAGACAGGCCGGGCCAGCGCCGCAGCCAGCTCATCCGCGGGCCTCGCGTTGCTGCTTGATCATCTTGGTCTTGATGCGATTGCGCTTGAGTGGCGACAGGTATTCAACGAACACCTTGCCCAACAGGTGGTCCATCTCATGCTGGATGCACACCGCCAGCAGCCCTTCGGCGCTGATCTCGCGCGACTGGCCCTGGGCGTCCAGCGCCTTGACCCGCACAGCGGCAGCGCGCTCGACGCCATCGTAGATGCCGGGCACCGACAGACATCCTTCGTCGCCCACATGGCGCTCATCGCTGGCCCAGGTGATTTCGGGGTTGATCAGCACCATCGGCTGGTCGCGGTCCTCGGACACGTCAATCACGATCAGGCGTTCGTGGTAGTCAACCTGGGTGGCGGCCAGGCCGATGCCCTTGGCGTCGTACATGGTCTCGAACATGTCGGCAACACGCTGTTGCAGACGCTCATCGAACACGGTGACCGGCTTGGCCACCTTGTTCAGGCGGGGATCGGGGTAGCAGAGAATGGGTAGAAGAGCCATGGCGTTTCGCAGCAGTTGTCGCTATTTTCGCTACTTTTGGCTGGCCCCTCCCGGGCAGGGTTCATTTTTCATTGCCCAATCAAGGGCTTGGGCGCAAAATCTGACCCGTTTTGTGACGTTCCGCCGGGTTGAAGCCGAGCTTTGACGGCGGACCCCGGGAGCAGCAGGAATGCCAAAAGACCACCACCATCAGCCCGTGCGCAGCGACCGACGGCTGATCACGTTTTCCGCCCTCTCGATGCTGGGCCTCGCCTCTGTGCCCGCCTGGTCGCAGCGCTATCCCGTGACCACCGATCAGAAGGCCAGCGCACGCCAGGCCGCGCAGAACGGCGTGCCGGAAAGCGAACTGGCCGCCAACGCACCCAACACCTACACGGTCAAGGGCGGCGACACCCTGTGGGGCATCTCGGGCACGTTCCTGAAAAAGCCCTGGCGCTGGCCGGCCCTGTGGGGCATGAACTTCGAACAGGTCAGCAACCCCCACCTGATCTACCCAGGCCAGACCCTGTACCTGATCCGCCAGAACGGACTGGCGCGGCTGAGCCTCAGCCCGGGAGACGGGTCAGCCGACATTCCTACGGTGCGGGTGTCGCCCCGCTCCCGCTACGAGTCCCTGGCGGACAACGCCTTGCCCACCCTGCGCAGCCAGTTGATCGAGCCTTTCCTGGCCGAGCCCATGGTCGTCGACGAGAACACCCTGGTGCAGGCCCCCCACATCGTCGCCGCGCAGGATGACCGGGTGCTCATGAGCCGTGGCGACCGAGCCTATGCCCGGGGAGAGGCCACCACCCCCCTGTTGCTGGGCCAAGGCCTGCCGCGCGATTTCCGGGTGTTCCGCAGCGCCACCCCGATCAAGGATCCGAACGACGGCAAGATCCTCGGCTACGAAGCCCAGTACCTGGGTCGCGCCCGCCTGATCCGTGCCGAGGGCGCTCAGGACGAACCCGACAACACGCCGCCGGTGCGCGAGTTCCCGGCGGGCACGGTCAGCGAAGGTGGCTACCCGGCCACGCCGAAGCCGCCGCCACCGACCGAAATCATCCCCGCCTCGATCGACATCATCTCGATCAAGGAAGAGATCCGCGCCGGCGACCGACTGCTGCCCGAGCCGCCCCGCCAGTTAATGAACTACGTGCCGCGCGCTCCGCAGGTGCCCATCGAACGGGGCCGTGTGGCTTCGATCTATGGCAGTGCCGTGGCCAATGCGGCACAGAACCAGATCGTGGCGATCAACCTGGGCACCCGCGACGGCATCGAACCCGGGCATGTGCTGGCGATCCTCAGCGAAGGTGCACGGATGCTGGACACCAGCGATGGCTCGCGCGCGAAGATCAAGCTGCCCGACGAGCGCAACGGTCTCATGATGGTGTTCCGCTGCTTCGACCGCATCTCCTACGCGCTGATCCTGGAGATCAAGCAGGCCGTCCGGGTGGGTGACCGGCTGGTCAACCCGCTCTGATCGCACGCCATCGCCGGTGCCCGACTTGGCGCTGCAACGCGACGAACTGCAAGCCTGGCTGCGCCTGACCCTGAGTCCGGGCCTGGGCCATCGCAGCGCCCGGCGCCTGCTGGGCGCTCTGGGTTCCGCCGAAGCGGTCTTCGAGGCGGCCCCCGCCCAACTCGGCGAGTTGCTCACCCCCGCCCAGGTTCAGGCCTTGAATCTGCCGCCAGCGAATCTGACAGAGCTGCTAGAGCGCACCTGGAACTGGCTGCAACAGCCCGCGGAAGGCCTGTGCCATCAGGTACTGACCCTGGGCGATCCCGCCTACCCGGCCGACCTGCTGAACCTGGCCGATCCCCCCTTGATGCTGTACGCCCTGAGCGGGCAAGCGCTGCCGCACAGCGACGGGCCGCTGCAGGCCGTGGCAGTGGTGGGCAGCCGCAACCCCAGTGCCCAAGGCCTGGAGAACGCCCATGCCTTTGCCCACAGCCTGGTGGGCCAGGGCTTTTGCGTGGTGTCCGGACTGGCCCTGGGCATCGATGGGGCCGCCCATGAGGGCGCCCTCAGTGCCGCGGTCCGCGCCGATCCCGACCGCCCTTGGCCCACGCTGGCCGTGGTCGGCACCGGCCTCGACCGGGTGTACCCGCGCCAGCACCGCGCCTTGGCCCATCGCGTGGCACTGCAGGGCGTGATGTTGAGCGAATACCCGCTGGGAACGCCGCCCCTGGCAGCCAACTTTCCCAGGCGCAACCGACTGATTGCGGCCTTGTCGCGCGGCACCCTGGTGGTGGAGGCGGCCCTGGCCTCGGGCTCGCTGGTCACCGCCCGCCTGGCCGCCGAGCAGGGCAAGGAGGTGTTCGCCATCCCGGGCTCGATCCACGCGCCCCAGTCACGCGGCTGCCACGCCCTGATACGCCAGGGCGCCAAGCTGGTGGAGACCGTGCAGGACATCCTGGAAGAACTGCCCGCGCACCAACTGCCGGCGCAACAGACCGAAGTGCCCTGCCTGGCCAGCGCGACGCCAGAAGCTGCCGCGGCCGGCTCAGCCTGCGACGACGAGGTGCTGGACGCCCTGGGCCAGGACCCCTGCACCCTCGACACCTTGCAAGCCCGATGCGGCTGGCCGACGCCGGCTTTGCAAGCCCGGCTGCTCACGCTCGAACTCAATGGCCAGCTCAGCCGCCTGCCGGGTGGGCGCTTTCAGCGCATCGGCATGGCTTAGGGTCTGAAAAGAGCCTCGCGGCGAACTCGGCTATATTGCCCGGATGATGGATGTTCTGGTCTTTGTTTACGAAAACTACGGGCGCGGCGATGCCTGCCCCGAACTGACGCAGTTGAGCCACAAGCTGACAGCCGTCGGATTCGAGTCGGAGGAGATCGAGCAGGCGCTCGACTGGCTGGAGGATCTGCAGCAGACCGCCGCAGGCATGCGCGCCGTGATGCCCCGCCCGGGGGCCCGAGGCTCGCATCCGCTGGCGCGTCCCCGGGTCCAGGCGGCCCGCCCCGACAGCCTGCGTGCCTACCTGCCGCGTGAGATCGAACACCTCGGCTCCGAAGGACTCGGCTTTCTGCTGTTCCTGCAAGCGGCCAAGGCCTTGCCGACCGAGTTGCACGAGGTGGTGATGGAGCGGGCCACCGCGGCCCATGATCGCCCCCTGACGCTGGAGCAGCTGAAGATCATCATCCGCATGGTGTTCTGGCAATTCGAACACGAACCCGGTGCCCTGGTGCTCGACGAGCTGTGCCACGACCGCAGCGCACAGACACGGCACTGAGCGGCCGCCGCAACCGGCCAGGCCTCAGCTGAGCAAGCGCTCGGGGTTGGCGTCGAGCTTGGCCAGCGCGTCGCGGGTGGCCCGCAGGGTGAGGGTCTCTTCCTCCTGGGGCACCAGCAGACCGGCCTGCAGGTAGGCGGCCAGACGGCGCAACTGGATCAGGTAGCTGGTCCCATCCATGGCCGCAAACAGGTGCAACTGGCGCCGATCACTGCGCCAGGCATACTGGACCTGCTTGACCGAACCGTTGTGATCAAGCGAAAACCACAGCCCGGTCTGCAGCTCAAGGGCCCAGGCCAGCATGTCTTCGCTGGGCTGGGCACCGCCACCGGCCACCACGGTCAGTGACGCACCGTCCACCCCGAGCATCACCTCCAGGCTCTCGGCATCGAGCGGCAACTCGTCGAGCCCCTCTTCGGTGACATAGTCTTCGAGGTGGGTGAGGCGCTTGGCCATCGCATCGATGGTGGCCTGCGGAATGGCCTCCGTCTTCGAGAGAAAGGCATCAGCCAAGGTTTCGCTGAGGATCTTGATGTGGGCTTCCTGCGGCGCACCGGTCACCCCCAGCATGGCCAGCCCCTTGCGCAGGTGCTGCAGCAGCATGGGCAGATCATGGATGACGCGGGCCCGATCCGATCGGTTGGGCTTGGCGCTGGCTGCCCACACCAGGTCGGCCGCGGCCTTCTTGAGCGCCACCGAGGTGTGACCGGCCACGCAGAACTCGCAGCCATGCAGGCGCGCCGCGGTGATCTGCACCACCTCACGCTCGGCCAGGCTCAGGCTGGCGCGGGCGTTCAGGCCCGACACGGTGAAGTAGGTCTCTAGGGCGGCGGGCGCATTCGCCAGCACCCCGATCAGGTTGGGCAGAAAACCGTTGTTGTTCAGGGCCTGTTGCACCAAAGGGCGACTGGCTTCGGGGGCGGTTTCGAGGGTGTGCAGGGGCAGACGGGTCATGGCTTGCAGGCGGTGGGAGGAATGAAGGCTGTTACGCCGATACTGAATTGTCTACCGTTTGTTACCTCTCTCGCCCCTTCAGCCGTCCCGCTTTGATGCTCAAGCGTCTCGGATGGCGGTGAGCAGGCGGGCTGGGTCGCGTTGCTGGTAGCCACCGGGGTGCTGGCCCATCACCTTCTTGAAAGTGCGTGAGAA
>RXJO01000548.1 GCA_003987795.1 Curvibacter sp. | reverse complement strand
CAGGCAACGCCTCATCGACCAGATCGAGCGCATCAAAGCCCGCATCCGAGCCAAGGTGGAGCACCCGTTCAGGGTCGTCAAGCGCCTGTTTGGGCACGTGAAGGTGCGCTACCGCGGGCTGGCCAAGAACACGGCGCAGTTGCACACGCTGTTTGCGCTGGCCAATCTGTGGATGGCAAAGCGCAAACTCATGGGAGTTGCGGCATGAGTGCGTCTGCAGCACGCCAAATCGGCGTGGGCGGCGCTGATTCGCGCCGGCAGTGGGCAAATCGGCGGAGTCAGATGGGCCGTAAACCAGCAGAAGCCCATATACCCCGCCCACTGCCGCGTTCAACTCGTATTTGTGCAGACCATCCTTAACGGCACGCCAAATCCGCATACGAGCCGCGGTGCTTGCGGAGGGAAGGCTGACAACCAACGCCAACCAAAAGTCTGTGGGACGAATCATGGCGGCAGCTTAGTTTGCCGTTGCGATTGCTGCAATGCTGTAGCGATCTCTACAAATTACGTGTCGTTCTTGATTCGAGTCAAGTTACTCAATCACCGCCCCCAGTTGTCAGCACCAAAAATCGGATGCGAATTACCCTCTGGGCGGAATTCCAGCGACAGAGTCGGTGCACCCGTTACCGCGCCTTCCAAAGTATGTCGAGGCCGCTTGATGTCGGCGATCTGGCCCTCCATGATGCGCAAGGTCTGCTCGACCGCTAAGGGACCGACGGCACCAAAAGGCCGCTTGATGTTCCGCTCCAGGCGCAGAATCCCTTGGGTTCTCGTGAGGTACATAGCACAGTGCTTGACCCTGTCCAACTTTGAGTAGAACTCGGCAAGGTCCGGTGCCATGCCTCGGTAGAGGAAGGGTAAGCCCTCAGCGCAGGTGTCAAAGAACTCCGCACAGGGCCCGGCGACCTGCCGCCATTCGTCAGCGAAGGAGCGCAAGAACTCCTGACGCTACTCTTTACTTGGCCCATCCACCAGCGCCACGCAGTGAATCACTGGGGCCCACAATGTTTCCTGCAGGCGCCAGGCAAACCCAGAGATCGCTGGGCCGTAGTTGGTCTTGATCCGCTCAACCCAAATCTTCTGCGCTTCCAACAAGTGCTCCAACGTATCGTCTATGGAGTCTTTGCTCTTGTAGCCATCCAACATGCTCAGCTCGAACTGCATGAAGACGGATGAAGGATTCGCCTTCAGCACCTGTTTGAAGTAAGTGCTGTAGAGCTTGTAATCCTCATCACAACGATGTTCAAAGTCATGAATGATCGACTTGATCGTCGTCTTCAGCATTTGCACCCGAACAGCATTGATGATCCAGTTCAGCATCATGGCCATCGCGTTAGGGTTGCTACGGCACGTCGCCTCCAACTCCTCGGGACTGACTGGCACGCATTTGATATCCATCAGAGCCCCGACCAAGATCTGGACGGCAGGATGAACTTGTGTGACGGGGTGAACCAGGACTCGGGGGAAGTTCAACCAAACAGGAAGGTACTGCAGCAGTTGCTTACCCAAGGCGTTCGGACTCAGCACTGGCTTCCCCTGACGCCACACGACACTGCAGCCACGGTGATCAAAGGACTTCGCGGCGGACCAGGCAAAGGAGATTGCAGCCTGCATCGCATCAACAAGCCACCGACCACTTTCAAAGTTGGTAGGCAGCCGTTGAGGGGATCGATCTACTTGAGCGATCATTTCCAGGACGGCTTGGCGAAGAGGCAATTGAGGGGTCTTGAAGGACATTTCTTACTCGACAAAATTTGATGTGAAAACAACTGAAACACCGCTGGGTGCTTCAACGAAAGTCAGGGATGCAAGCGCAGTTCGACGACTGCGCCTTAAGCCTTGTGAGGCTCTGTGGAGCCGGCTGGTTGGGGCTGCTTGCGTGGGCGACCAGGTCTGATGGCCTTGATCCTGGGAAGCTCTCCGCGCCCCATCGTTCGCATGCCACGGGAGAGCTTCACCCCCAGCAGTTGGTCAGCCTTGCAGATGTAGGCCACGTTCTCGCGCAAGCGTTCCCGCAGCAATACATCGTCATGGTTGATCTGCCCGAGGAAAGGCTTTTGGTATTCCGACAGATTGCAGTTGTGGAAGGTGGCCTTGCCAGGCGTCGTCGCTAACGAATCCAAATCTGTCCTTGGTTCGGGCCGGAAGCCTTTCATCGTTTGTAGGTCACGCTCAACCGAACTCACCCACTGCTCTCCGATCTGTTGGACCAGGTGCTTGTGGTTCTGGTGCTTTGATCCATCAAAGAACACCAGCATGTGGTAGTGGAAGCCGTGATCTCTGGTGCATTCCAAGCACCAGATGGAGCCGACCAACATCTGTCCCAGTGCCGTGGCCCTGAGACGGTTCTTGAAGGACTTGAAGAAGGAGTCCACCTGCTTCACGTCGATGCGCTTCTTGAGTTGCCTGTTGAAGGCGAGATCAATGCGCCCTACCAACAGCCTGGAGTGCACCTTGAACAGAGCGTCGACATACCCAACACCGCTTTTGTAGGCCTCCTCGCATCGGCGCACCGATGCTGAGACCTTGCGGCGGTAATCAGGACTCTGCACCTCTTCCTTCAAGGCTTCGAATGCTTGGTTGTAGACCTCAGCAGCCAACCGTCCAGAGCGATCAACGATGTGGCCACCGATGCCATGGACGAGCAAGTCCTTGATGCGCAATTGCGTCATGACTTTGGCAAACGCCTCGACTTGAGGGCTGTAATGCAGACCCGGCGTGAACAGAGTCTCATTGCACATCTCATACAAGCGTGTGAAAGATCTCTGAGGACCATCAAACACCAGTGTCTTGCCGTCCTTCTTTATGAACACGAACGGCGTGCCCTCCAGGGTCGGCAGCCTTTCCATGAACTGATGGATGATTGAAACGATCTCAGGCTCGCCACAGCAGTCCTGATATCGGTAGTCCAACTCACCGTCTGGACGGGGCGTGTACACCCTGTACCGGTCTTCCCTGACGTAGTTGCCTACATCAAGTACTTCAGCCCCCTTCGGCACTACTGTTGTAACTGCCAGGTCTTGGGGACCTGGTGGTTCTTTGGGAATTTCTTCTTTGGCCATAAAATCTCCATGAGGGCACGTATTCACAACGAACCTGCCCAGATGGGTTCATTGCGGCCGAGCTACCCCCTCGGCATGCGTATTCCGATCAAATGCTTCCTAGTGAGGAATCAGTCCTCGAGAGACTGATTCAGATTTGAAGACAGCACTCCCCCTCCGACAAAATCGGATGAATGAGCTGTGATGGGCTTAACGAACTTGCAAGCCCTGATGCATTTGCATCAGCAGAGGTTGAGTGACTGGATAGGCCTCTATGAGGCCTAATCAACGGTCATGCTCTTGATTGGTCAGCAGTACCCGACTGTGTCGGTTACCTGCATATGAAGATGTATATCAATAGAGTGCCTTACTTGAGCATCTTGAGGATGCGGCCAAGAAGGTCTAGAGACTGAGGTGTCCTAAGAGGGGCCATCTGTAGGGTTAGGGATTACCTGCTAGAGCAGGTTTTCCCATGATGTAGATGGATGTTCTTAGATAGCATTAAAAACCAGAATTCCTCGAACCCCAGTTTCTCCAAAAGTCCCTAGACCTTCCCGGCGTTATCCACACAACATGCGATAGCCCGTTACTACGAGTTACCGCGCCAAGCACAGACCATAGGCCCAAGTCGTAAAGCCTGTCAGCTCTACGACTTGGGGTGGCTTCTTAGTGCTCGGGCTCTATTCTTGCAAAGGCAAACCCTTTTGCCTATGACCAAATTTCACCGCAATTAACTCATAATCAACACGCGATTCCACCATAAGAAATAATTGTCGAAAATTTTCTTGTGAACTGTCTTCATGAAGCAGCGCTGCTCATGCTCCGTACGAACTGGCATGCCTTTGTGAGCAAACAAAAGAAATCGTTGTCGGTATGCAGGTGGCCCAAACGACACACGAGATTGGCGTTAAAACTGATAGCCAGCGGCGAGAGACACAGTTGTCGCCGACACCCAGGGGCTATACATGTCATGTCGACCTTGAAAGAACCGTGGTTCCGGCTGACTGTGTCAGCCGAGGATAGGAAAGTTGACTACTGAAGATGTTGCAAATCAGGCAAAAAGTGTGATGGGTGGACACAAGATACATCAGAGGATGGCGCTGAGTTCGATATGTGGCTTGGTGGGCGTCCAATCTCAGTATCCCAGGGAGGCCCCGCCAAACAACGACTGCGGACAACTTGTAGGGGGGCGATTTGTGCTCATACCGATCCGAAGGCTGAGCACCGGTACTGTTGAGTCACGAAGTGGCCAGCCTACGTAGAACGCCCTGAACTGCTGCGGGTGGCCAACGAGCTGCGCTTTGCTGATATGCAGCCAGCGCGTATTGTGGCTCTGTTAGCGACGAGGGCCGTTACCAGACAAGGAGATAGCAATCTTATTGCTGAGGCATCTATGTAGTCACAGAGAACCGGTGATTGGTGCACTGGTTCCTCTGGTTGGCAGAAGTGGGTTGGGGCGAGACTGGTTGCTCACCCTCTGACCAAGCGCCCAAAGCACTGTGCACAGCTAAGCTGCGTTAAGGGGCGCTTAGTGCATTTAAGCAGTTGAACTCCTACCCCCAAGGTCTTGAACTCCATCATCACCCATCTCTAACCGAAAGGAACTTCAGATGGACTTCAATCCAACCGCCCCCTACCAAACCTCCAGCGAAGCAACGAATGCAGAGACCAGAGGAGCTGACCTTGAGCCCCAAAGTCAAGAACTTGGTGAACCACAAGAGCGGCAAGAAAAGGTCGAACAAGGACAACCGAGCACTAGCCAGAAAAAGCCACGGCCCACACGACAAGACAAGGTTTACCGTCCACTAATTGAGGTGCGACATGAATTCCTTACAACTGACGAGTTAGCCTACTACCTTAGGCTAAAGGAACAAACCATAAGGAAGAAACGTATGAACGGCACGCTCGGCATAGACCCCGTCAAAATCGGTGGAAGATTGCGCTGGCCGAGGCAATTCGTCATTAATTACCTCAGCAAACTTTTTTCACACCCTGCATGACGTTCTCCAAAAACCAATCCAAAGACCCTTCGGGGTCTTTTTTGTTAACATGGAAAATATTATCACAAGAGTCAATCACCTTAACCAAAAACTCAAGCAACATAGTCAATCAGAAATTTGCAATTCGCAATTAAATCCATCAAAACAATTTAAATCAATACACAGCAAATACATAGAAGACATCACCAATCAGAGCAAACACACAGAAAAACACAAAGCAATAATCAACAAATGCAAAGCCACGCAGACAATACGGATCGCCCACCACTAATCGCAGGTGATCATCTACACCACCTTATCCTTAAGGCTACTGCCTCTTTGGGTGGTCTCGCACCCCAACCATATGCCAAAATACTGCAAAATTGAACGACTACAATACACTAACCACAGAGAATCCTGCTTAGTCACAGCAGAAAAATCAATCAGACAAAATAACAAATTTGTCTATAAGCTTATCAAGCCAATTTTGGCTATCATTCAAATTTCGCTCCGACTTAGAATCAAGAACGATCAACAAATTGTGATTTTCAGGATCACGCCTCAACGGCCAAACAAAATCCTTACCATCAAGACGGGCATACCAACATTCGAGCAAGGAATCTACTGTAGGAAAAGGAGCTCCGGCCGCCCATAATTCTTCAAGTGTTGTATGAACAAATTTAGATCCAGTTCTATCCCTAAAAGGGACCGCCTTCAGCTTACCTTTTACATTCTTTATTTCAGCGCTCCCTCCCCACGGTTTGACCGACCACTTCTTCGAATTAATTAAAGGAACCATCTTATCCGCGGGCAATTCCTTTACCTCATACACCTCACTTTCAGCATACCCAAATAATTTAAAAAATAGATTCTTACTTACAACCAGTGACACGCCTCGCTCGCGAGAATTTTTAATAATACGTTTTGCATCAATAAACGCCCTTGCTTTACAGAAGTCTTCAGAAAACAATTCCCAACAAAAGGAGGCATCGGCAATAGGATATTCACACTCATCATCGACCACGACCAAACCCATATTTGCCATAAATAAAAAACCTCCCTCCGACGTCAAAACTCCGCTATCGAATGATTCGAAATCTCCACGGAAATATGGATTCAGCAATTCCACATCCAAACACATCTCCTTCAACTGACGCATCACACCTTCACGACGAAATTTTCGCTCCCACTCACACCCCGAATAGTCCGCCTTAGTCCAGGGAACAGGAATCCAACACGAATACAAATTTTCGTCAGGGAGTTTAGAGAATATAGGAATTAATTCCTTATTAGTCTCATCCCAGTAATTTGAATAATTTTCAGAAACAAATTGATAGTACTCGAAAGCAAACTTACGGTAATCCTCTATCGTCATTAAACTTTTAAACTTCGGAATCGATGAAGCAGCCTCCAAATCAACAATTATCTTATCTACAACGCTCAAAAACTCATCGTCCTTCGGCAACGCAAGATACCCCGACCATGTAGGTCGAGATTTAACAGCACTAAAAAGCCAATTACCACCTTTTGCAGCTCGAATCCCCGATGCAATCGGAACCGGCGGATACGCAATATCGACGTAAAAATCAACAAGCTGCTTAATTGAGACAGATTTCATGAGACTGAGAACTTTTAAAAAACAACCCAAAATAGTCAAACCTATTAATTGCAAACAAAGCAATTCAGCTTTCAGAGCAACCGCAGCCATGGACTTGCATCCGAGTCATTAACATCACAAGCAATGGAATGAACGCCCCACTAGTTGTCAGCGTCAACAATACTGCCAAGTGAGGGCGTTGATCTTTCACTTGAACCGAGAGGGGCGTCCACTGTCTTGCATGTCCATTTACAAGGGCAAAACGTCAGCATTCATTACAGATCGCCTGAAAAAGTGGTCGCAAGTGGATGCTGGGGCGCGTCGGTGAGCCAACGTTTCCACCATCGCAGCCAACGAATTCATCACTATTCATCGCAATTTGTGCCATCGGTTTCCTTCCTCTTGAGCGGGCTGTGCTTGGCTAGATCATCTCGGATTCTGCGCAGCACGTGTCTCTGAACTCTGCCGAATGGCAACAAAGGCTGGTTGCAGCCCTTCCGACAAGGCCTACCTGTTGATTTCCATCTGGAAGTGACCCACTAACCCCCAGGATTTCCATCTAAATCTGATCCACGTATTAACCCTAGCCTGCTGCTTTCTTAGGTGTCGCATCCCGGACGATTGCATAGACTCCAAACGCTATCCACTCTTCATGGCCCGAGCTGTTTTGAAGGAGTTGATAGAGTCCTTGCAATCTATCCA
>RXJO01000267.1 GCA_003987795.1 Curvibacter sp. | reverse complement strand
GGTGTGCCGGCATGACCCAGCAGGGCCTCGAAGTGGCCGGGGTCGGCCACGTTGTCGCTGCCCAGCATGGCCAGGGTTTCACTGCACCAGGGCACCGAGGCCGGGGCCAGATCGCCCAGTCGGGCGCTCAAGGCGGTCAGCACATCGGGTAAGCGCAACACCCAGGCGCGCCCGTGTCCGGATTGGGCCCTGAGGCTGGCCACCAGATCGCCCAGGCTCAGCGGGGCCGGGCCGGTGCATTCGATGATGCCGCCTTGGTCCACGGCCCGGCCCAGCAGGGCTACCACAGCCTCAGCCAGGTCATGCACCGAGACCGGCTGCACCTGGGCGGTCAGCATGGGCCCAGGGAAGACGGCCACGGGCAATCGGGCCAGGCCCATGAACATTGCGCTGCTGGCACCGCCGCGACCAAACACCACGCTGGGCCGCAGCACCACCGCACGAGGCCCACCCGAAGCGGCCAACTCCAGCAGGTGCTGGTCGGCCGCACGTTTGGTGCTGGCATAGCGGGTCGGGCTGCCTTCGATGCCCAGCGCAGAGATCTGGATCACGCGTTTGATGCCGGCCTGGGCGCAGGCACTGAAGAGGGCGATCGGCGTGTCGCGGTGCACGGCGTCAATGGGGCGGGAGCGGCTGTCACGTAACACGCCCACGGTGTTGATGACCGCATCCACGCCCTGCAGCCGGGGCAGCCAGACTTGCGTCTGGACATCTTTGGCGAAGTCCATCGTGCATTCAAGTGCCTCCGGATGGCGGCCCGGAGACACTCCGCCCACCACGGTGTGACCCGCGCGCTCGAGCGCGAGCTTGAAGGTGCGGCCGACGAACCCGCGGGAGCCGGTGATGAGGATTTTCATGGGCTTTATTTTCAGGGATCGCGATGGGGCGGGGCCGGGCGCAGGTCCATGTCCCTCAGATCGCTGGCCAATACGTATTTGGCGCGCCCGGTCTGCTTGGCCTGGTAGAGCGCGGCGTCGGCCGCATTGATGAGCCGGTGAGTCTGGTGTGCATGGGCCTTCCCATCCGGCACCCAGGCGGCCACGCCGATGCTCAGGGTGAGGCGGGTGCTGGTCGGCGACGCCGCATGCGGGATGTTCTCGGTCCGGATGCGTTCCAGGCAGCGCTGGGCCACTTCCCGGGCCCCCTCGAGCGGGATGCCCGGGAGCAACAGCACGAACTCTTCGCCACCGTAGCGGGCCACCACCTCACCGCTGCGGCGGAAGTCGGCATTGAGCACCTGGGCCACCCGCCTCAGGCAATCGTCGCCCGCCAGGTGGCCGTAATGGTCGTTGTAGAGCTTGAAGTGGTCGATGTCGACCAGCAGCAGGGCCAGGGGTTGCTCATGGCGTGCACACCGTTGCCATTCGGCGTTCAAGGCTTCATCAAAGCTGCGTCGGTTGTGCAGGCCGGTCAGGCCGTCGGTGGCCGAGAGCGTGGCCAGCAACTGGTTGGCATGGGCCAGTTGCTGCTCCTTCTGGACCAACTCCGTCACATCCACGTGCACGCCCACGGTCATTTTTTCGGCGGTCTTGCGCTCGTGGACCCGAAACCAGCGGCCATCGTGCATAGGCACCAGCATGGCCGCTCCGGGCTGGCGGTGCGCAGCCAGGCGCTGGGCCCCCCAATCTTCGGCGGTCTCTCCACCCTCGGGTGCCCGGCCGAAGTGTTGGTGCTCCACCGAGAAAGAAATCAACTCGTCGAAACTGCGGCCGGGTTGCAGAAGATGGGCCAGATCGTTGTACATCACCCGGTACTGAGTGTTGCACAACAGCAGGCGATCGTCTGTGTCGTACACCGCCAGACCCTCGGGCAAGGCTTCCAGTGCATCCATCAGCAACTGGCGCACCCGTTGGGCCTCTTGCTGTGCCTGCTCCAGTGCCGCGCGCTGCTTCACCTGTTCGGTCATGTCCAGCCGGATCGCCACCACATAACCCTCGGGTGTGCGGGTCTCGTAGGCCTGGACCCAGCGCCCACCGGACAGCTCTTGCAGGAAGCTGCGGCTGCTCATGGTCGAACGGGTCTGCAGCCGTCGGGCCAGCCATTGATCCTCCTGTCCCACCGCTTCGACCACCGCATGGTGGCGCAGGCTCTCGGCGGCCATGTCGGCGAACGGGCGCCCCACCGAACGAGGGTAGTCGATGTGCGGAAACATGTTCTGCAGGGCCCGGTTGTAGATCACCAGGTGGTCCTGCTCGTCGAAGATCTCCAGTGCGGCGGGCAGGGCGTCCAGGGCACGTACCAGCAGGCGGCGTGCCTGCTGGGCGTCGCTGCGGGCCTCCTGCAAGGCCTGTTGCTGGCGCACGAAGTCGGTCACGTCGGTGCGCAGCCCGATCAGCCCGCCCTCCGGCGTGCGGCACTCGTTCACCCGCACCCAGCGGTTGCCAGCCAGACCCTGCAGAAAGTCCTGGCGCAGGCTCTGGTGCTGGATCATGCGTTGGCGCACCCAATGATCTTCATTGCCCACGGCTTCCAGCACCTCGCCCGCCGCCGCGGCGGCTCGCAGGATGTGCTCGAAGGGAACCCCGGGCTGCAGCAGCGGCGCCACTGCCGGGTTCATGCTGCGGTAGCGGTCACTGGCGAGCACCAGTCGGTCTTCAGCATCGAACAAGGCCACGGCATCGGGAAAGCACCGCAGCGCACCTTCGAGTCGCTCGGCCCGGGCTCGGGCCTGGATCAGTTCAGTCTGCTGATGCAGGCTGTGCTCGCGCACCTGGCGCACGTGCTGCCACAGCCACATCAGGCCGACCAAGGGCAGCACCATGGCCAGCACACACAGCGTGAGGCCGGTTGCATCGTGTGAGAGCGCCAGCCACCAGGCCGACCGGGCCAGCGCCACCAGGATCAGCACGGCGCCGGCCGCGCACAGGATCAGGGGCCTGCCCAGATGCCGTGCGGGCGAGCTGGGGGTGGGTTCAGTGCTGGACGGGGGGGGCATGTCTTGGGGCTGATGGATCAGTCTGTGTGTTTGTGATGAATTGTTACAAAAATCCCGGTGAGGGTGATCCCCCGTCTACCCCAATGAGACCTCCTGTCGGCAGGGTTGGTGCCAATTGCCTACACTGCCAGGCTTCAATGATCCGAATCCCATCATCTGGAGAGCTTCATGCTGACTGACGATCTGAAGACTGAATTCGATGCCTTGCTGCCGGCCGGCCAGAGTGGCCCGGCAGGCCCCAGCCGCCGCACGGCATTGCAGGCGGCGCTGGGCCTTGGAATGGGGTATGCCGCAGCGGCGCAGCCGTTGCAGGCCCAGACGGCCATCCACACCACCGCCGAAGGGCTGGAGGCCGGGCGCGTGAGCATCGATGCCAACGGATTTTCCCTGTCAGCCTACTGTGCCTCCCCGACCGGCAAGACCCATCTGCCTGTGGTGCTGGTGGTGCAGGAGATCTTCGGGGTCCATGAGTACATCGCGGATGTCTGCCGGCGCCTGGCCCGGCATGGGTACATGGCCATCGCGCCTGAGCTGTTCAGCCGTCAGGGCGATGCCTCCAAATACACCGACATGGCCCGCCTGATGAGCGAGCTGGTGTCCAAGGTGCCGGATGCCCAGGTGCTGTCGGATCTGGACGCCACCTTGAAGTGGGCCGGTGCCCATGGGGGCAACCTCGACAAGACTGCCATCACCGGCTTTTGCTGGGGCGGTCGCATCACCTGGCTGTACGCCTCGCATGCGCCCGTCAAGGCGGCCGTGGCCTGGTACGGCCGCCTGGTGGGCCAGCCCAGCGAACTCACGCCTCAGCATCCGATCGACCGCGTGGCCAACTTGAAGGCGCCGGTGCTGGGTTTGTATGGGGGGGCCGACACCGGAATCCCGCTGGACACGGTGGAGCGCATGAAATCCGCGCTGGCCGCCGGCCCCGAGGCCGCTCGTGCTTCTCAGTTCGTGGTCTACCCCGACACGCCACATGCCTTCCATGCCGATTACCGCCCCAGCTATCGCAAGGAGGCGGCCGAAGATGGCTGGAAGCGCGCGCTGGAGTGGCTCAAACAGCACGGTGTCGCCTGAACCTGGTGGCGCCAACCGCTAAACTGCCCGCTGGGCCTGTCGGGCCTGGGCAAGGGGTTTGCCCGATGCGGCAGCCCGGTCCTGATGTGCGGGGCCCGGCTGCGGCCGGCCCGCCCGATGAGTGCTTATGACTTTGCTCCAAATCATCCTGGCCACCCTCACTGCCGGCATCGGCAGCGTATGGGTGGCCGCCTTCCTGATGCGCGCCGGCGTTGATTCCGGGCGTGGCGCCGTCAATGCCCAGCACCTGCTGAGCCTGGCCGCGGGGGCCTTGCTGGCCACTGCCTTCATGCACCTGCTGCCCGAGGCTTTTGAAGGTCAGGCCAGCCCGCATGCCCTCTTTGCCACCTTGCTGATCGGGGTGGTGTTCTTCTTTCTGCTCGACAAGGCCGAGCTCTGGCACCACGGGCATGAGCATGGTCATGGGCACGACCATGACCATGACCATGACCACGGACATGCCCATCCGGAGGGGCATTCACATGCCCACGCCCACGGCGGCCATGCGCACGATCACAGCCCGAGCCTGTCGGGGGGATGGTCGCTGATCACCGGCGACAGCGTGCACTGTTTTGGCGATGGTGTCTTGATCGCCTCAGCCTTCGTGGCGGATCCCCGCCTGGGGCTCGTGTCGGCCTTGGCCGTGCTCGCCCACGAGGTGCCTCACCACATGGGAGACCTGGTGGTCTTGCGGCGCGCGAGTCGCAATCGGCGGCTGGCCTTGATGAAGGTCTCGCTGGCCGGCGCCGTGACCGCGCTGGGGGGGCTGGTGGGCTACTTCCTGGTCGAGCAGCTTCAAGAGCTGCTGCCGTACTTCCTGACGGTGGCCTCCAGCAGTTTCATCTATGTGGCCTTGGCCGACCTGATTCCGCAGTTGCAGAAACGGCTCACCGCCCGCCAGACCCTGGCCCAGGTGTTCTGGCTGGCGCTCGGCATCGTGCTGGTCACCTGGGCCAGCGGCCTGGCCCACACCCACTGAAGCCTCAATCCGGTTTGATGTTGCCGGCCCGGATGGCCTTGTCGTAGCGGGCGCGTTCGTTGTGCAGGAGGGTGGCGAAAGCCTCGGCACTGCCCGGCTCGACTTCGCCTCCGGCGGCGCTGAGTTTGTCGCGCACGTCTTTCTGGGCCAGGGCCTTCTGCAAGGCGGCATTCAATTGAGCCAGCACAGGCTTCGGCGTGGCCGCCGGGGCCAGCAGGCTGTACCAGACCGAGGCTTCGAAGCCGGCAAAGCCGGACTCGGCCAGGGTGGGCGCCTCGGGGAAAAGACTGCTGCGTCGAGCGCTCATGACGGCCAGCACCTTGAGGCGGCCGGCCCGGACTTGGGGCACCGCTTCGAGCGCGTTCACCGCCACCATGGGCAACTGGCCACCCACCACATCGGTGATGGCCGGGCCACCGCCGCGGTAAGGCACATGGGCCAGTTGCACACCGGCGGCACGCTCGAACAGTACGACCGCCAGATGCGGGGTCGATCCATTGCCCGGGGTCGCGTAGTTCACGCTGCCCGGTTTGTCCTTGGCGGCTTTCAGCAACTGGGCCAGAGAGTCGATGCCCGCCGAGGGGTTGACGGCCAGCACCACCGGCACGCGCCCGATCAGACCGACCGGGGCCAGGTCACGCTCGGCATCGAAGGGCGCGGGCTGGTAGAGCGCCATGTTGGCCGCCAGGGCATTGGCTGCCACCAGCAAGGTGTAGCCATCGGCCGGGCTGTCGATCACCGACTTGATCGCGATGTTGCTGCCCGCGCCGGGCTTGTTGTCGACGATCACCGGCTGGCCCAGCACGGTGGCCATGGCCTGGCCCACGGTCCGACCCACGATGTCCACGGCCCCGCCCGCGGGGTAGCCCACCACGAAGTGCACCGGCTTGGCCGGGTAGCTGCCCTGGGCCTGAGCCGCAGCCCCCAAGGAAAAAGCCGCCAGGGCCCCTGCGGTCTGCAGCAGGGCCTGACGGCGGGTGGGGGATCCGGCGGGGCGGGCTTGGCGTTCGGTCATCTTTGAGTCTCCAGCGGTTGTGGTCGAAGATTCTAGGCAGAACACCGGAGCCGGGCCGGGTGTCGGCACGGCTTTACGCAGCGGCGAAGGCCATGGTGCCGGCGGCGGTGTTCGAGATCGGGATGTGGTAGTTGGTGTGCACCTTGCGCACCTGGCCCGGCACGGCGGCCCGGGTCGCCAGCCACATCAGCAATTCCACGCCCTGGGTGCCTGTCTTCTCGACCAGTTCGGGGATGCTGAACTGGGTCGCCCATTCCGGGTCGTTGAACAGGCTGTCCATGAACTTCAGGTCGAACGGCTTGTTGATGAAGCCGGCGCGTTCTCCGTCGAGCTGGTGGCTCAGACCACCGGTGCCGATCACCACCACTTTCTTGTCGCTGTCCCAGTTGGCGATGGCCTGACCCACGGCCTTGCCCAGGGCCAGGCAGCGCTTGGCGCTGGGCAGGGGGAACTGCACCGTGTTGATGCAGATCGGCACGGTCAGGACCGGGCACTCGCCCTCGGGCCAGAACAGTTTCAGTGGCAGGGTGAAGGCATGGTCCACCAGCATCTCCTGGCAGGTGGTGATGTCGAACTCCTGCTCGACCAGGTGATTGATGATGTGCCACGACAGATCGGTGGCACCCTTGAACGGCGGCAGGGTGGGGATGCCCCAGCCTTCGTCGGCGTTGTTGTACTGCGGCGCGGCCCCGACCGCGAAGGTGGGCATCTTGTCGAGGAAGAAGTTCAGGCCGTGGTCGTTGTAGAACACCACCGCGATGTCGGGCTTGACGTCGTCCAGCCACTGGCGCACCGGCAGAAAGCCGTCGAAGAAGGGCTTCCAGTAGGGTTCGTTCTGAATGCCCTTGGCCATGGCGCCGCCGATGGCGGGCACGTGGGAAGTGGTCATGCCACCAACAATCTTTGCCATTTGATTCTCCGTTGTCGTTGTGATCGTGCTTGTGGGGGAATGACTCAGGCGGCCAGGGTGTCGGGCTGCTGGTTCTGAGCCACCAGCATGGCCTTGAAGGCGTCCTTGCTCATGCCGGTCTGGGCGGCGCCCAGATCCTGCACATCGAGACCCAGGATGCCAGCGAACTTGGCCAGGTAGTACACATTGCCACCGGCCGCCAGCAGGCCCAGCACATCGCGCTCCCGGATCGCCCGCGACTGCTCCACATTCAGCCCGTAGGCCGCCATGTAGGCGGCTTCGTCGGCCTTGAAGGTGTTGCGGTTGTCGGCGCTGTTGAACGAGAAGCACATCTTGTTCAGTGCGTAGCCTTTCTGGGCCTGGTCGCCGTCGAACAAGGTGGTGCCCGGGATCTGGGGCTTGGTGGCGGTCATCGGGGTCTCC
>RXJO01000187.1:5693-7463 GCA_003987795.1 Curvibacter sp. | reverse complement strand
CGAGTGGGCCGGTCTGGGCCAGCCCGTGCGCATGACCGGCCCCGCCGTGACCGTGTTCGAGGGCCAGATCGATGTGCCCGACAACCTCTGATTTCCCACTGACCGTCTTCTTGAGCCTGCCCTCCCCATGACCGCAATCCCAACCCCTGGCATGAATCCGATCACCGAAGACGACATCGCCAACTACCTGGCCAATTCGCCCGATTTCTTCGAGCGCCACGCCGAGGTGCTGGCCAGCGTGCAGATGACCAGCCCGCATGGCAATCGCGCCGTCAGCCTGCAGGAGCGCCAGGCCGAGATGCTGCGCGACAAGATCAAGACGCTCGAAGGCCGCATCATGGACATGATCCGGCACAGCAACGAGAACGCCATCATTGCCGACAAGCTGCAGCGCTGGGCCCTGGGCCTGCTGCGCACCGAAAACCCGCTGGAGCTGCCCGAGCGCATCGTGGCCGACGTGCGCAGCCAGTTCCAGGTGCCCCAGGTGGCCATCAAGGTCTGGGGCGTGGCCGCTGCCCATGCAGAGCAAGCCTTTGCCCAGGGTGTGAGCGATGACGCCAAGACCTTTGCCTCGTCCCTGACGGCGCCGTTCTGCGGCGCCAACCCGGGCTTCGAGGCCGTGCAGTGGCTGGCTGAGCCTGCGGCCGTGGTGTCGCTGGCCCTGCTGCCGCTGCGGGTGGGGGCGATCGGCAGCGCCTCGCCGGCCTTCGGCATGCTGGTGCTGGCCTCGCCCGACCCGCAGCGTTTCCACAGCGGCATGGGCACCGACTTCCTGGAGCGCATGTCCGAACTGGCCAGCGCCGCCCTGACGCGCTTGCGTGACTGATCGTCACGACTGATCGCCCCGTGCTTGCCGAGGCGCCCGTTCTCCAGCCCCTGGTCCAGCGCTACCTGGACCACGCGCGCCACGAAAAGCGCCTGGCCCACCGCACCCTCACCCTCTACACCGAGCACCTGATCCGCCTGCAAGGCCTGGCCCAGGCCGCCGGGCTGGCCCTGCCCGCGGTCACCCCGGCCCAGGTCCGCCGCTGGGCCGCCCAGTTGCACGGCGCCGGCCTGGGCGGGCGTAGCATCGCCCTGGTGCTGTCCTCGTGGCGTGGCTTCTACACCTGGCTGGGCCGCGAAGGCCTGATCGCCAGCAACCCGGTGGCCGATGTGCGGGCTCCCAGATCAGCCAAGCCGCTGCCCAAGGCCCTGGGCGTCGATGCTGCGGTGCAACTGGCCGAGCACGACAACCCCGACGATGACCCCTGGCTGGAGGCCCGCGATGCCGCGATGGTCGAGTTGCTGTATGGCTGCGGCCTGCGCGTGAGCGAGCTGGTGGGCCTGGATCTTCAGGCCAGTGCCGAGGCGCACCAGCAGGGGCGCGGCTGGGTCGATCTGACCGAGGCCGAGGTGCATGTCATGGGCAAGGGCAGCAAGCGGCGCAGCGTGCCCATGGGCCGGGCGGCCGTGCAGGCGCTGCAGCGCTGGCTTGCGCTGCGCGGCGGGGAGGGCGCAGGGGTGGCCACCACCCAGCCCGCCCTGTTCATGGGGCGCCATGGCACGCGTCTCACGCCGCAGTCGGTGTGGCAAAGGCTGCGTCGGCGCAGCCTGCAGGCCGGGCTGCCGGCCGCCGTGCACCCGCACATGCTGCGCCATTCCTTCGCCAGCCATGTGCTGCAATCCAGTGGCGACCTGCGGGCGGTGCAAGAGCTGCTGGGCCATGCCAACATCAGCACCACCCAGGTCTACACCCGACTCGATTTCCAGCACCTGGCCAAGGCCTAT
>RXJO01000187.1:0-5643 GCA_003987795.1 Curvibacter sp. | reverse complement strand
CCCGCCAGGGGGGCTCGGGCAAAAAAGGGCCGCCAGACAACCTCTGAGATCAAGCCCGGGGGCATCAGTCCAGCGTCTGCCGGTAGCGCAGCAGCGCCACCGCGCCGGCCGCTCCCAGAAAGGCCAGCAGCGGCCACAGCTCGGGCCAGAGCTGGGCCAGGCCGTTGCCCTTGAGCAGGATGCCGCGCACGATGCGCAGAAAGTGCGTCAGCGGCAGCACCTCGCCCACGTGCTGGGCCCACACCGGCATGCCGCGAAACGGGAACATGAAGCCCGACAGCAGCATTGAGGGCAAGAAGAAAAAGAAGGTGGCCTGAAGCGCCTGCAACTGATTGCGCGCCAGCGTCGAGAAGGTGAAGCCGACGGCCAGGTTGGCCAGCATGAATAGGCCGATCATGCCCATCAGCAAGCTCAGGCTGCCCACCATGGGCACCTCGAACAGGGCCCAGGCGGCCGCCAGGATGACACCCAGCTGCACATAGCCCAGCACCACATAGGGCAGGATCTTGCCCACCATCACCTCCAGCGGGCGAACGGGCGTGGCCAGCAGGTTTTCCATGGTGCCGCGCTCGCGTTCGCGGGTCATGGCCAGGCCGGTCAGCATCACCATGGTCATGGTCAGGATGGTGCCGATCAGCCCCGGCACGATGTTGTAGCGCGACAGGCCTTCGGGGTTGTAGCGTTTGTGGATGCGCCATTCGAAAGGGGCTGCGCCGGGCCGCAGGTGCTGCAGCGGGCCCTTGAGTTCATGTTGTAAGGCTGTGGGGGCCAACTGGCCCAGTGCCGCCATCGCGTTGCTGGCGGCAGAAGGGTCAGTTGCGTCCACGCTCACCAGCAGGGCCGGGTGTTCGCCGCGCACCAGACGGCGCGAGAAATCGGGCGGGATCACGATCAGGAACTGCACCTCGCCGTCCTCGATCAGGCGATCGCCGGCGGTTTCGCTGGCCGGTTGCTGCGTGATGTGGAAGTAGCCCGTGTTCTGGATCGCGGCCACCAGGCTGCGGGCGATGGGGCTGGCATCGGCGCTGACCAGCGCGGTCGGCAAGCCCTTGGGGTCGGTGTTGATGGCGTAGCCGAACAGCACCAGTTGCAGGATCGGCACCCCCACGGCCATGGCGAAGGTGGGCCGGTCGCGCAGCATCTGCTGGCACTCTTTGATGAAGATGGCCAGCATGCGCGCCAGGCTGAAGCGACGGTCACCGGGGGTTCGGGTCATGGGGTCTCCTGGCGTCCGCCCGGGCCGAAGTTGTCGGCCGCTTGCCCGATCAGGCTGATGAACACGTCCTCCAGGTCCGGCTGGGCGGGCGCCCAGCGCAGGTCGGCGCGTTGCCGCCAGGGCTCGATGGCGGCTTGAAGCCGGGCCGGATCGCGCCCGGCCACGTGCACCGACTGGCCGAAGGCCGCGACGCTGAGCACGCCCGGTGCCGCCTTCAAGGGGGCGACCAGGGCGGTCAGGTCGGCGCCGGTCCCCTCGCCCTGGAGCGACCAGACACACAGGCCGGAGTCGGCCACGATCTGTTCGGCCGTGCCACGTGCCAGCACCTCGCCGTAGGCGATGTAGACCAGTTCGTGGCAGCGTTCGGCTTCATCCATGTAATGGGTGGACACCAGCACGGTGATGCCTTCGGCGGCCAGGCGGTGGATCTCATCCCAGAACTCGCGCCGGGCCTTGGGGTCGACGCCGGCCGTGGGTTCGTCCAGCAACAGCAGGCGGGGCTCGTGCAGCAAGCAGGCCGCCAGAGCCAGGCGTTGTTTCCAGCCACCCGACAAGGCGCCAGCGAGTTGCTTCTGCCGGCTGGCCAGACCCAGCCGCTCCAGGGCCTGGTCGACCCGCTGGTGGCGCTGGTCCAGTTCAAACAGGCGCGCCACGAAATCCAGGTTCTCGCGGATCGACAGGTCTTCGTACAGCCCGAACTTCTGCGTCATGTAGCCCACCTGCCGCTTGATGGCCGCGGCCTGGCGCCGGATGTCCAGGCCCAGGCACTGACCTTCGCCGGCATCGGGCGTGAGCAGGCCGCACAGCATGCGGATGGTGGTGGTCTTGCCGCTGCCGTTGGGCCCCAGGAAGCCGCAGATGCGCCCCGGCGCCACCTGCAGATCGACCTGGCGCACCACCTCGCGGCCGTTGTAGCGCTTGGTCAGCCCCCGCACGTCGATGGCCCAGGGCCCCCCAGGTGCGACCGAAAGGCTCATGGTCTGACCTCGGCGCGCACGTCCAGTGGCTGGCCCGGTGGCAGACGCAGGGCGTCGGCAGGGGAGGGCAGGGCCTCGACCAGGAACACCAGCCGGGCGCGCTGGCTGTTGGAGTAGATCACCGGCGGGGTGTACTCGGCCTGGGGCGAGATGTAGCTGATGCGGGCCGCCATGGGCCCGCCGCAGCCGTCGCAGCGCAGGCTGACGGCCTGCCCCGGAGCCAGCGCACCGCGCTGCTCCTCGGGCACGTAGAAGCGGGCCTTGCGTCGCTCGGGCGGCAAGAGGGCCAGCACGGGCTGGCCTGCGTTCACATACTCGCCCACGCGAAAGAAGGTGTCGGCCACCAGGCCGGCGGCCGGGGCGTGCTGGCGCGCCTGCTGCTCGCGCCAAAGCGCCTGCTCGCGGACCTGGGCGGCGGCGCGACGGGTCGCCTGGGCCGCGGCCTGTTCGTCGCTGCGGGCCGGCAGCCGGGCCACGCGCAGCGCGGCCTGCAATTCGTCCACCCGGTCCTGGGCCTGCCGGGCTGCGGTGGCGGCATCGTCCAGGCGAGAACGCGAGACGAAGGACTGGTTCAGCAGTTGCTGGTTGCGTTGCCATTCGACCCGGGCCCGCTCGGCCTGTTCGCGGGCCTGGGCCAGTTGGGCCTCGGTGACGTCGATCTCGTCCCGGCGCCGGCCCTTGGCGCTGTTGTCGGCCTGGTGGCGCGCCGTGTCCAGGCGCGCCTCGGCCTCGGCGCGGGCCGCCTGGGCCGGCTGATCGTCCAGGCGGAACAGCAGCGCCTGCGCCTCGACCGTCTGGCCTTTGTGCACCGGCAACTCACGCAGTGTGCCGGCCACCGGCGCGGCGATGTACACATAGTCGCCCTCGGCATAGCCCGACCAGGCCGGATCGGGGGGTGGCTGGCAGGCGCACAGCAGAGGCAGCAGACTCATGGGCAGCATCGACCGCCAGCGGCGCATTCCAGGAGGGGGGGCAAGAGCAGGCATGGTTCATTCTTGTCGGCCTCGTGACCGGGTGGCTTGATTCATGTCAAGGGCTGCGGGTCAGGTGGCTTAGCCCAGGCTTAAGCCCGCTGCGGGAAGCCCTCAGATCAGGGGCATCGGCCCCATACTGCCGTTGAGCAGATGAGCAGTCTCTTTTTCTGAGCGGTCTGCCGAGAAAGGCAATCACACCATGTGGCAATGGCTTCGTTCCAACCGTTCTTTCCTGCTGCTGCTGATCGGCTTCGGCCTGTTCCGCACGGCGGTGGCCGACTGGAATCCGATTCCCTCGGGATCGATGCGTCCCAGCCTGCTCGAGGGCGATGTGGTGCTGGTCAATCGCCTGGCCTACGACCTCAAGCTGCCACTGACCGATGTGGTGCTGGCCCACCTGGGTGAGCCGAGGCGTGGCGACGTGGTCACCTTCTCGTCGCCCCAGGATGGCACCCGCCTGATCAAGCGCCTGGTGGCCCTGCCGGGCGATGTGGTCGAGATGCGCGACGAGGTGTTGTGGATCAATGGTGAACAGGCCCGCTACGAACAGGCCGAGGCCCTGACCGAGGCCGTGCAGCCCGGCGTGCAGCGTCCCGCCACCCGCCTGACGGAAACCATCCAGGGCCATCAGCGCCGGGTGCAGTGGCTGCAGGGCGTATCGGCGCGCTCCAGCTTCGGTCCGGTCACCGTGCCCGAGGGCCAGTACCTGATGCTGGGCGACAACCGAGACAACAGTGCCGATTCGCGCTACATCGGCTTCGTGCCCAGGGCGTTGCTGATCGGTCAGGCCCGGGGCGTGCTGGTGTCCGCCGACATCCTGGGGCATTGGATGCCGCGCTTCGAGCGCTTTGGTCACCGGCTTTGATGGCCCAGGGGCTGGTTGAGCGGTCGCATTTTTAGTATGGGCGGCAAAAGGGCGGACAATCCCGCCCCATGAAAACGATTCGACTGCGCGAAGGCAAAGAGCGCTCGCTGCTGCGCCGCCACCCCTGGATTTTTGACTCGGCCATCGCCAAGGGCGGTGGCGATGCCGGCGAGACCGTGCGGGTCGAGGCCGCTGACGGCCGCTTTCTGGCCTGGGCCGCCTTCAGCCCGGCTTCCAAGATCAAGGCCCGGGTGTGGAGCTTCGAGGAGGGGCAGCGCATCGATGCCGCCTTCATGGGCGCGGCGGTGAAGCGCTCCATCGCGGCGCGCGCCTGGTTCGATGTGCAGAGCAATGGCATCCGCCTCGTGCATGGCGAGTCGGACGGACTGCCCGGTCTGGTGGTCGATCGCTACGACGACACCCTGGTGGCCCAATTCGGCACGGCTGGCATGGAACGCTGGAAAGATGTGCTGGCGGATGCGCTGCTGCGCGAAACCGGCCTGAGCAAGCTCTATGAGCGCTCGGATGCCAGTTCGCGTGCGCTGGAAGGTCTGCCTGAGGCCACCGGCTGGCTGCGCGGCGGCACCTTGCCTGATGGTCAGGCGGCCCCGACCGGCATCACCCTGCGTGAGCACGACTGGCAGCTCACGCTGGACGTGGCCGAAGGCCACAAGACCGGCTTCTACCTGGACCAGCGCGACAGCCGCAAGCGTTTTGCCGAAGTCACCCGGCAGCGTGGTTTCGGCACGGTGCTCAATTGCTATTGCTATACCGGGGGCTTCACCGTGGCGGCCCTGGCGGGCGGGGCCGGCCATGTCACCTCGATCGACTCCTCGGCCCCGGCCCTGGAGCGGGCCCGGGCCCATGTGGCCTTGAACGGCTTTGCCGCCGAGCGTGCCGAGTTCCTGGATGCCGATGTCAATGCCTCGCTGCGCCGCTTCGGTGCCGAGGGGCGCACCTTCGACGCGATCATCCTGGATCCGCCCAAATTCGCGCCCACCGCAGCGCATGCCGACCGGGCCGCCCGCGCCTACAAGGACATCAACCGCCTGGCCTTCAAGCTGCTGGCGCCCGGGGGCGTGTTGTTCACCTATTCGTGCTCGGGCGGCATCAGCGCCGATCTCTTCCACAAGATCGTGGCCTCGGCGGGCAGCGATGCCGGTGTGGACGGCTACATCACCGAGCGCCTGGGGGGCGCCCCAGACCACCCGATGACCATCGCCTTCCCCGAGGGGGAGTACCTCAAGGGCTTGGTGGTCGTGCGGCGCTGAGCCATGTCCTGCCTCGGCAGGGCTTGAAATACGGGGCTAAACTCCCCAGATCACTGCTTTGGCGCAGGGGGGCGGGTCTTGCTGCGCGCTCCCCGAAGCACCCTATGTGCTGCTGTCGCCTCGCTTTTGCCGTCTGTCATTTGCTGAAAGTCCTGTCATGGCCCTCATTCCCGTCACCATCCTCACCGGCTTTCTGGGTTCCGGTAAAACCACCCTGCTCAAGCGTGTGCTCACCGAGGCCCATGGTCAGAAAATTGCCGTCATCGAGAACGAGTTCGGTGAAGAGAACATCGACAACGACATCCTGGTCAGCAACACCGAAGAGCAGATCATCCAGATG
>RXJO01000086.1 GCA_003987795.1 Curvibacter sp. | reverse complement strand
CGACCAGCTCACGGTGGGCGTCGAGCTCGTGCAGGAACGGGCAGCAATCGGCAAAGCCCAGGCTGTGGGCGATCCAGTTCAGGTCTTCGTCCTGGGTGGGCAGCAGATGGGTCTGTTGGTCGTCGAGGAACTGGATGCGGTGCTCGACCCGGCGCAGGAAGGTGTAGGCGCGGGCCAGGGCGTCGGCCGTCTCGGCGGGCATCAGGCCGGCGTGGGCCAGGCGCTGCAGGGCCTCCAGTGTGGGGCGGCAGCGCAGCTCGGGGTACTGGCCGCCGCGCACCACCTGCAGCAATTGCACGGTGAACTCGATCTCGCGGATGCCACCGCGCGACAGCTTGACGTCATTGGCGCGTGCCGGATGACCGGCGCTGCGCCGCGAAGCATGTTCACGGATCTGGCGGTGCAGGATGCGCAGGGCTTCGAACACGCTGTAGTCGAGGTAGCGCCGGAACACGAAAGGCAGCACCACCCCGCGCAGGGCCTGCACGCCGGCGCCGGCCAGGCAGCTGCGGGGGGCGATCACGCGGCTCTTGAGCCAGGCAAAACGCTCCCATTCGCGGCCCTGAACCTGGAAGTACTCCTCCAGCGCCGACAGCGACACCGCCGCCGGGCCCGAGTTGCCGTTGGGTCGCAAGGCCAGGTCGACCCGGAACACGAAGCCGTGTTCGGTGGTGTCTCCGATCAGGGCGAAGATCATCTTCACCGCACGTCCGAAATACTCGTGGTTGGACAGCCGGCCGCGCCCGTCGGGCAGGCCGGCGGTCTCGCCGTCGTGGTCGTAGACATAGATCAGGTCGATGTCGCTGGACACATTGAGCTCGCGCGCGCCGAGCTTGCCCATGCCGATCACCCACAGTTCGGCACGTTGGCCGTCCGGGCCCAGGGGGGCGCCGTGTCGGCTGTCGAGCTCGGTCTGCACCTCGGTGCAGGCCACGTCCAGGGCCAGTTCGGCCAGTTCGGTGATGCCGCGGGTGACGGTGGCCAGATCGGCCTGCTGGTCACAGTCGAGCACCACCAGGCGTTCCATCACCAATTGCCGCAGCACCCGCAGCGCGGCGCCGGTGTCCAGCGAACGCTGGCGCAGGGCCTGCAGGGCTTCTCGCATCGTGGCGTGGGTGGGCGGGCCCGGCGGCAGCAGGGGCAGCAGGTCGGCATAGCGCCGGTGCAGGCGCTGCACCAGGCGGGACTGGGTGGAGAGTGGCTGTGCGCTCATGGGCCCTCGGATCAGACGGGAGGATGCCCGGCAGGCATCCGATTCATTAACAAAACTTCACGGGTTGCGTAAAAAACCGTGTTTCCGCTGCGGGTCATAATTCCTGCCACATATCAACAAGCGCCATGAACGACCCGAAACCCATTCCCTCGCGAGGGCTGAAGCTGTTTTCAGCCTTGGCGCGCTGGGCCTTGCGGGTGTTGCTGGCCTTCTGGATCATCCTGGCAGCGTCCTGGGGGGCGTTGCACGGCTGGATTGTGCCCCGAATCGCGGAGTTTCGCCCCACCCTGGAGCGGCAGGCCACGCGGGCCCTGGGGCTTCCCGTGCGCATCGGCCACATCAGCGCCCGCAGCGAGGGCTTGATCCCCACCTTCGAACTCGAGGACGTGGTGCTGTCCGACCGCGAAGGGCGCGAGGCGCTGATCCTCCCGCGGGTGGTGGCCGCGCTCTCGCCACGCTCCTTGTGGAACCTGGGTTTCCAGCAGCTCTACATCGAACGTCCTGAGCTGGAGATCCGGCGCACCCCTGAGGGGCGGCTGCGGATTGCCGGCCTGGAGATCGACCCTGCCAGCCCAGGCGATGACCGCATCAGCGACTGGGTCTTTTCCCAGGCCGAACTGGTGGTGGCCTCAGGCATCGTGCACTGGAGCGACGAGCTGCGTGGTGCCGCCCCCTTGAGTCTGTCCGAGGTCAATGTGGTGCTGCGCAACAGCCCGCGGCGCCACCTGATGCGGCTGGATGGCACGCCGCCGCCCGACTGGGGCGAACGCTTCACCCTGATGGGGCAGTTCCGCCAGCCGTTGCTGAGCGTGCACCGCGGGCGCTGGCGCGACTGGAACGGGCAGTTGTTCGGCAGCTTCGACCGGGTGGACGTCGCCCGACTGCGCCGTCAGATCGACCTGGGCTTTGAAGTGGCCAGTGGCCAGGGCGCCTTGCGGGTGTGGGCCGACGTGGCCAAGGGGCAGTTCACCGGTGCGGTGGCCGATGTGGCGCTGTCGGACGTGAACGTGCAGTTCGCCGCAGATCTGGAGCCGCTGGCCCTCAAGTCGGTGCAGGGACGCCTCGGTGGGCACCGCCTGCCGGGCGGTTTTGATGCCTCCACCACCGGCCTGCAGTTTCTGACCGCTGACGGTTTGCGCTGGCCGGGCGGCAATGCGTTTGTCAGTTACACCCAGGCTGACCCGCGCCACCCTGCCAAGGGCGAGCTGCGGGCCGATCGCCTTGACCTCGTCGCCCTGAGCCAGATCGCCCATCGTCTGCCGCTCGGCGACGCGGTGCATCGCTGGTTGAAGGCACAGGCTCCGAGGGGGCTGGTGGAATCGGTGCAGGCGCAATGGCAGGGCCCGGCCGATGCCCCCGAGCGCTTCAGCGTCAAGGGGCGCGCCAGCGATCTGGCGCTGACGGCCCACGAGCCGGTGCCCGGGGTGGCTGGCCTGGATCTGGATTTCGACCTCAACCAGGGCGGTGGCAAGGCTGCCGTCAGGATCAACCAAGGCCAGCTTGAGCTGCCGGGGGTGTTCGACGAGCCCCTGCTGCCGGTGGACCAGTTGCAGGCCCAGTTGCAGTGGACGCAACAGGGCGAACAACTGGCGGTGCAGGTGGCCGATCTGCGCTTTGCCAATGCCGATCTGCGCGGCGAAGGCCGTCTGCAGTGGCGCAGCGCCGAGCCCGGCAAGACACCGGGTCGCAGCCCTTCACCCGGGGTGCTGGACCTCACCGCCAGCCTCAGCGAAGCCGACGCCACCCGGGTGCACCGTTACCTGCCGCGCGGCCTGCCCAAGGACGTGCGCGACTACGTGCGCGAAGCAGTGACGGCCGGGCGCATTGGGCGGGCGCAGTTCCGAGTCAAGGGCGATCTGCGCGATCTGCCATTTGCCAACCCGCGCCAGGGCGAGTTCCGCATCAGCGCCCAGGTGCGCGATGCTGGCCTGGCCTATGTGCCCAAAAGCCTGATGCCCCCAGGCACCGCGCCCTGGCCGGCGCTGACCCGGCTCAATGGCGAGCTGATCTTCGACCGCCAGAGCATGCACGTGAAGGGTGCCACCGCCCAGTTCGCCGGTCTGCCGGATCTGCAGGTGGTGCGTGTGGAGGCCGACATCCCGGACCTGATGCACACCGTGGTCGGCGTCGACGCCACGGTGCGTGGCCCGCTGGCCGATGCCCTGGGCATCGTCAACAACTCGCCGCTGAGCCGCATCACCAACCAGGCCCTGGCCCAGGCGGTGGCCACCGGGCCGGCCGAGGTCAAGCTCAAGCTGGCCTTGCCGATCGCCCAGATCGAGCGCAGCAAGGTGCAGGGCAGCGTCGCGTTCACGGGCGGCAACGATTTGCGCGTGGTGCCGCAGGCCCCCCAGTTGTCGCGGCTGCGGGGCAGCGTGGCGTTTTCCGACACCGGCTTCCAGCTCAATGGGGTACAGGCCCGGGCCTTGGGCGGTGATGTGCGGCTTGAGGGTGGCATGCGACCGCCGCCGGCTGGCACCCTGCCGCCGGACCCGGTGCTGCAGTTGCGTGCCAATGGCACCTTCAGCGCCGAAGGCCTGCGCCAGGCTGGCGAGCTGGGCTTTGTAGCCGGTCTGGCGGCCCAGGCCTCGGGCAGCGCCCCCTACTCGCTGGTGTTGGGGATGCGCCTCGGACAGCCCGAGATCCTGGTGCAGAGCAGCCTGCAGGGCCTGGCACTGAACCTGCCGGCCCCCCTGGGCAAGACGGCCGACGCCGTGATGCCACTGCGTTTCGACAACAGCCTGGTGCGTGAGGCCCAGTTGCAGGGGCCGCTGCGCGATCAGTTGCTGGTCGATCTGGGACGCCAGGTGCAGATCCATTACGTGCGTGACATCGCGGGCCCCCAGGCCCGAGTGTTGCAGGGCAGCATCGCGGTCGGGCTCGGACCGGGTGAGTCGGCCCCGCTGCCTGACAGCGGCGTGATGGCCAGCGTGCATCTGCCGCTGGTCGATCTGGAGGCCTGGGAACAGGCGCTCACCCGCGCCGGCGGCCCGGCCCGGCCCACCGCTGCGGTGGCTTCGGGGCATGAGGCCGTCGCCCAGGGCTACCTGCCGAATGCACTGGCGGTGCGCGCCGACACCCTGGTGTTCGACGGTCGAAACCTGCACCAGGTGGTGGTCGGCGGCTCGCGCGAGGGCCAGGTGTGGCGTGCCAACCTCGATGCTGCCGAGCTCAATGGCTACCTCGAATACCGGCCGCCGGGCCCTGCCGGCGCCGGGCGCCTGTTCGCACGTCTGTCACGCCTGAAGCTGGCGCAAAGCAACCAGAGCGAGGTCGAGGCCCTGCTCGATGAACAGCCCACCAGCATTCCCGCACTCGACATCGTGGTCGATGATTTCGAGCTGCGGGGCAAACGTCTGGGCCGGGTCGAGATCGAGGCCGTGAACCGAGGGGGGGAAGGCGCCCAGCGTGAGTGGCGCCTGAACAAGTTCAACATCCTCACCCCCGAGGCCACGCTCACCGCCACGGGCAACTGGGCCAGCCTGCCGCTACCCACCGTCGGGCCGCGCCTGCTGTCCGAGCGCCGTCGCACAGTGATGAATTTCCGCTTCGACATCCGCGACGCCGGCCAGTTGCTCACCCGCCTGGGCATGCCCGGGGTGGTGCGCCAGGGGCATGGGGCGCTGGAGGGCCAGGTGGCCTGGATGGGTTCGCCGCTCACGCTCGACTACGCCAGCATGGCGGGGCAACTCGGCATCCAGATCGAAGGCGGTCAGTTCCTCAAAGCCGACCCAGGGCTGGCCAAGCTGCTGGGCGTGCTCAGCCTGCAAGCCCTGCCCAGGCGCCTGACGCTGGACTTCCGCGATGTGTTCAGCCAGGGCTTCGCCTTTGACCTGGTGCGTGGCGACGCCCGAATCGAGCAGGGCATCGCCAGCACCAACAACCTGCAGATGAAGGGTGTCAATGCCGCCGTGCTGATGGAGGGCAAGGCCGATCTGGCACGCGAGACGCAAGACCTCAAGGTGGTGGTGGTGCCGGAGGTGAACGCCGGCACCGCCTCGCTGGTGGCCACCGCGATCAACCCGGCCATCGGGCTCGGCACCTTCCTGGCCCAGTTGTTCCTGCGCAAGCCCCTGATGGAGGCGGCCACCCAGGAGTTCCACATCGACGGCACCTGGACTGATCCGCGCATCGTGCGCCAGACCCACAGCCCGCGTGACAATCCATCCGCAAGTCCACCGGCCCCCGCAGGAGTCAAACCATGAAAGTCGCCGCCCTTCAGATGGTGTCCGCCACCACGGTCCAGGCCAATCTGGCGCGTGCCGGCCTGCTGCTGACCCAGGCCGCCGAGGCTGGGGCCGAACTGGCTGTGCTGCCCGAGTACTTCTGTTTGTTGGGCCGTCGCGACACCGACAAGCTCGACGTGCAGGAGGCCCCGGGGCACGGACCGATCCAGGATTTCCTGGCCGCCCAGGCGCGCCATCTGGGGCTTTGGATCGTCGGTGGCACCCTGCCGCTGTCCACCGACCAGCCCGAGCGCGTGCGCAACAGCAGCCTGGTGTGGTCGCCCACGGGCGAGCAGGTCGCCCGCTACGACAAAATCCACCTGTTCTGCTTCGACAACGGGCGAGAGCGCTACGACGAGTCGCGGGTGCTGGAGGCCGGTACCGAGCCGGTGTGCTTCGACCTGAAATCACGCGACGGCAGCCGCTGGCGCATCGGCCTTTCGGTCTGCTACGACCTGCGCTTTCCCGAGCTCTACCGCGCGTATGCCGCACAAGGCGCCGATCTGCTGCTGGTGCCCAGCGCCTTCACCGCCACCACCGGCGAGGCGCACTGGGAGCTGCTGCTGCGTGCCCGGGCGGTCGAGAACCTGGCCTATGTGTTGGCGCCGGCCCAGGGTGGCGAGCACGAGAACGGTCGCCGCACCTGGGGCCATTCGATGTTGGTCAACCCCTGGGGGCAGGTGATGGCCTGCCAGCCCCAGGGCGAAGGCGTGGTGCTGGGTGAGCTCGATCGTGAGCAACTGAGCACCTGGCGACAGCAATTGCCCGCCCTGGGCCATCGCGTGCTGTGAGCGCCACTGAATTCAGCACGACAGCTGGGCCTGCGACACGCGCCCGGCGCTGGCAGGCCCGGCTGCTGCCGCTGGGCTGGCGGCGTTGGACCCTGTGGCTGCTGCTGGCCGCCCTGGTGCTGGTCATGCTGGGCATCATGGTCTACTTGGCGGGCCGCTATGAGGCCAGCCAGGTGCAAAGCCGTCTGGAGCGCGACACCTCGGATGCGCTGAGCGACATCCGGGGCGGGCTGACCCGCAATGTGCAGAGCCTGCAGGCGCTGCAGTCCAGCAACCCCACCCCCAACTCCTGGACCATCGATGCCGCGGAGATGCTGCGCCAGCACCGCGAGATCATGCGCATAGAGTGGCGGGACGCGGCCCTGCACACCCTGGCCCAGGTGGACACCCCCTACCGGGGGCGGCTGTTCGGCCGTGGTGCGGCCGAGGGCCCCGGCGGGCGCGACCGGGCGCAGACCGACGTGTCGCTGGCCTGTGCCAATGCGCGGCGCTTCAATGGGCCGGCTTATTCCAGCTCGTATTTCGTGCCCAGCGCAGACGGCCTGGGCCTGGAGGTGATCGAGATGTGCCTGCCCCTGATCAGCTCGGGGCGGGTGTCGGGCTACGCGGTGGCCACCTATGCCCTGCAGGAGGTGTTGGCCAATCTGGTGGGGCGCCAGCTGGCCCGCAGCCAGGAAATCTCCTTCACCGAAGCCGATGGCACGCGCCTGGCCCTGCACGGCTCGGCCCGGCGCGGCGTGCGCATGTTCACCGCCCAGCAACTGCTGGACCTGCCGGGCAACACCCTGGTGCTGCGCCTGGACAGCTGGCACAGCGCGCCCAGCCTGTTCCCCAATGTGATGACGGCGCTGGTCACGGCGATGGCCATTGCCCTGGTGTCGGTGTTGGTGCTGCTGGCCAAGGACACGCGCCGGCGCCTGGCCGCCGAGCGCGACCTGGCCGACGCCCTGGCCTTCCGCAAGGCCATGGAAGACTCCCTGGTCACCGGCTTGCGAGCCCGAGACCTGCAAGGCCACATCACCTACGTGAACCCGGCCTTCTGCCAGATGGTGGGCTTCAGCGCCGAGGAACTGCTGGGGCATGGCGTGCCCGCTCCTTACTGGCCGCCAGACCGGGTGACCGAGTACGAGCAGCGCCAGGCCATCCGGCTGGCGGGCAATGTGCCGCCGCGCGAGGGCTTCGAGTCGGTCTTCATGCGCAAGGACGGCACGC
>RXJO01000307.1 GCA_003987795.1 Curvibacter sp. | reverse complement strand
CATCTCGTCGAGCTTGGCCGCATTGCTCTGCTGCAACTGGGCCAGCGCGGCCTCGAGCGTGGCACGCAGTTCGCCCAGGCGACGGGCATTGGACTCGCTCAGGCCCTGCACCTGCTGGGCCAGGGTGTCGGTGAGCAGTTTCTGCAGCAGCGTGAGCTGCTGCGCAAAGGCATCGAGCTGGGCGTTCTGGGTCCGGGTGGCTTCGGCGCCCTGACGCAGCAAGGTCTGCTGGAAGGTGGCGAGCGACTGGCTCAGTTCCTGGCGGGTGCCGCGAGCGCTGTCGGCCAGCTCGCGCCGCAACTCGCGCTCGGTGCGCTCAGCACTGCTGCCGATGGCCGCCAGCAAGGCCTCCGGCGAGGCGGCCGGGCGTCGCAACAACAACACCAGCAGCGTCAGCAGCAGGACAAGCAACAGGCCATAAAGCCCCCCGAAGATCCAAAGGTCCAAGTCGTCACCTGCTCTGGGCTCAGGCGGCCAGCACGGCCGGGTTCAGCGGGGTCAGGGGCTTGCCATGGATCAGGTAGCCGATCAGGTTGTCGGCAGCCAGATCGGCCATGGCACGACGGGTCTTGATGGTGGCACTGGCGATGTGCGGGGTGAGCACCACATTGGGCACGGTCAGCAGATCCGGATGCACCTTGGGCTCGCCCTCGAACACATCGAGGCCGGCGGCCGCGATGCGGCGCTCACGCAAGGCCACCGCCAAGGCGGCGTCGTCGACGATGCCGCCGCGTGCGATGTTGATCAGGGTGGCACTGGGTTTCATCAAGGCCAGCTCGGGCGCACCGATGGTGTGATGGGAAGCCGCGCTGTAGGGCACCACCAGCACCACGTGATCGGCACGGCGCAGCAACTCTTCCTTGCCCACATAACGGGCCTTGCAGTCGGCCTCCAGTTCGGGCGAAAGGCGCGAGCGGTTGTGGTAGATCACCTCCATGCCAAAACCGAAGGCGCCGCGGCGGGCAATGCCCTGTCCGATGCGACCCATGCCGATGATGCCCAGGGTGCTGCCGTGCACTTCGGCGCCTGCGAACATGCCGTAACTCCAGCGGGTCCACTCACCACGGCGCAGGTAATGCTCGCTCTCGGTCACGCGACGGGCCGTGGCCATCAGCAGGGCGAAGCCGAAATCGGCCGTGGTCTCGGTCAGCACATCCGGTGCATTGGTGCCGAGCACGCCGTGAGCGGTCATGGCTTCGACATCGAAGTTGTTGAAGCCCACGGCCATGTTGGCGCAGATCTTGAGGGCCGGGCAGGCGGCCAGCAGGGCGGCATCGATGCGTTCGCTGCCCGTGGTGAACACCCCTTGCTTGTCAGCCAGGCGAGCCTTGAGTTCGTCGGGGGTGAACGGGGTATCGGCCTGGTTGGCCTCGACCTCGAAGTGAGCACTGAGGCGCTCCACGGTCTCGGGGAAGATGGCGCGGGCCACGAGGATCTTGGGTTTGGTCATGGTGGGCGTTCTGGCGGCAGGTGGGCTTCAGGGCGAACAAGGTGCCGACCAGACATCCAGCCCGGCCAGCACCCCGTGAACGAGGGAAATCAGGGGGGCGCGATCTCGAACACCTGGCGCAGGTAGGCCAGGTACTTTTCGTCGTCGCACATGTTCTTGTTGGGACTGTCGGACAGCTTGGCCACCGGCTGGCCATTGCAGCGGGTCATCTTGATGACGATCTGCAAGGGCTCGCAGCCGAGGTCGTTGGTCAGGTTGGTGCCGATGCCGAAGGCCAGCAGGCAACGGCCGCGGAACTGCTGGTAGAGCTCGATGGTGCGTGGGATGGTCAGGCCATCGCTGAAGATCAGGGTCTTGGTGCAGGGGTCGACCCGGTTGTGACGGTAGTGCTCGATCAGCCGCTCACCCCAGGCAAATGGGTCTCCGCTGTCATGGCGCGCGCCATCGAACAGCTTGCAGAAATACATGTCGAAGTCACGCAGGAATGCGTTGATGCCGTAGACATCGCTGAGCGCGATGCCGAGGTCGCCACGGTACTCTTTGGCCCAAGACTCGAAGCCGAACACCTGGCTGTCGCGCAGACGCGGCCCGAGCGCCTGACAGGCCTGCAGGTATTCGTGCGCCATGGTGCCCAGGGGGGTGATGCCCAGGCGCATGGCCGCCAGCACATTGCTGGTGCCGGCAAACTGCGGACCCAGTCGGCTGTTGAGCACGCGCAACACCTCTTCGTGCCAGGCACGCGAGAAACGACGCCGGGTACCGTAGTCAGCAATCTTGAGGTTGGACAGACCCTCACCCTGGAGCTGTCCGATCTTCACATCGAGACGGCGGCGGCCTTCCGGGAAATCAGGCACGGGCTGGGTGTTGCGGAAGTACACCTCGTTGACGATGGCCAGCACCGGGATCTCGAACAGGATGGTGTGCAGCCAAGGCCCACGGATCGTGATGTCGATCTCGTCGCTGGGCAGCGGGGTGATGGTGATGTACTTCTCGTTGAGGCGGAACAGCCCCAGAAAGTCGACGAAGTCGCTCTTGATGAAACGCATCGAGCGAAGGTAGGCCAGCTCGGCATCCTGGAACTGCAGGCTGCACAGGGAGCGGATCTCGTCGCGGATCTCGTTGGCATAGCGGGCCAGGTTGACGCCTGGGTTGCGGCACTTGAAACGGTACTCGACCTGGGCCCCCGGAAACTGGTGCAGCACCACCTGCATCATGGTGAACTTGTACAGGTCGGTGTCGAGAAGGCTGGTGATGATCATGGTGTCTCGCGGCTGGCCAGCCGCTTCAGTACGGGGTGCAATCAGCCTCAGGCCACGCTGCACGCCGGGGAATCAGTCTCTGTTGTCATGAGGGCCCCGAAGCCCTTGGCAACCCTCATTGTGGCACCTGCAGACAGGCCTGTGCCGGGCAGGCCTGCGTGATGGACAAAGGGAGCCTTGCCAGCTTGCGAACACCTGCGCCGCTCCCCGGGCTCATCAACGCTGCAAGCCCGCGAGCACCGCACGCAAGCGCTCTGGCACGGGCACCGGGCGACGGCTCTCGCGGTCGACGTAGACATGGACGAAATGCCCCTTGGCGGCGCACACCGCCTCACCCTCGGCAAACAGTCCGACTTCGTAGCGCACGCTGGACCCACCCAGCCGGGCCACCCGGATGCCGGCCTCGATGTTCTGAGGGAAGGCCAGCGGCGCAAAGTAGTTGCATTGGGTCTCGATCACCAGACCGATGGTGCCGCCAGCGTGGATGTCCAGCACCCCCTGCTCGATCAGGTAGGCATTGACCGCCGTGTCGAACCAGCTGTAGTAGACGACGTTGTTGACGTGGCCGTAGACGTCGTTGTCCATCCAGCGGGTGGTGATGGTCCGGAAGGCGGCGTAGGCGCTGCGGGGCTCGGGGCTGGGTCGCGACCCGGCAGGAAGGTTGGCTTGGGTAGTCATCGCCGACGATTTTGCCAGCGTGCATGGAATTGCGCTGCCACACGGTAGGTATTGAACTGGACCTGCACCGTGGTCTGCAGATCGTGACCGTAGCCACCGCCCATGGCGAAGGCCAGGGGCAGGCCACGGGTGAAGGCCCAGTCAAACACCCTTCGGTCACGGGCTTCGAGCCCGTCAAAACTCAGTCTGAGCCGCCCCAGCCGATCTCCCTCGTGGGGATCGGCGCCAGCAAGGTACAGCACCAAATCCGGATCGAAGCGGTGCTCCACGTCTTGCAAAGCCAGATCCAGCGCCTGCAGATAGTCGTCATCCCGGCAGCCATCCGGCAAGTCCACATCCAGATCACCTGGCACCTTGCGGAACGGGAAGTTCTTCTCGCCGTGCAAGGACAAGGTGAACACCGTGGGGTCCTTTTGGAAGATCGCCGCCGTGCCATTGCCCTGGTGAACATCCAGATCGATGACCAGCACCTGCAGGGGGCGCCGGGTGCGACGGAAGCACTCGGCCTGCATCAGACGGGCGGCCACCGCCAAGTCATTGAAGACACAGAAGCCCCCGCCCTGAGCGGCAGCGGCATGGTGTGTGCCCCCCGCCAGATTGGCCGCAAGGCCCTCTGAAAAAGCCAGGCGGCTGGCCGCCACCGTGGCACCGACCGAGCGCCTCGAACGCTCAGCCATGGCCTCGCTCCAGGGAAAGCCGATCTCCCGCTGGGCCGCCGCCGACAGACTGCCAGTCTGCACCGCCTCGATGTAGGCCGGGTCGTGGGCCAGGGCCAACTCGCCATCGGTCGCGCGCGGTGCCTCGCTCAAAGTCACCTGCGGCAGTTCAGCCTGCAGTCGATCCCTGAGCAGGCGGTACTTCTGCATGGGAAAGCGGTGCCCTTCGGGCAAGGGCAGGACAAAGTGATCTGCATAGAAGGCTTTCATGAAACGAGGGTGTCCGATGTCAGTAATTAGAAAATGCGATCTAAATTGTTGCAACGCAGCAAAAAACACTTGCCAAGGCGAAATGACATCCGCATACTTCAACCCATGCTGCACTGCAACATGACTAAGTCGGTTCAGGGCAGAGGAAATTCCAATTCACTTTTTCATTAGGAGTCCCTATGTCGCTGACCACTGAACAAATCCTGGCTGCTCACAAGGCCAACGTCGAAACCCTGTTCGGCCTGACCACCAAGGCTTTCGAAGGCATCGAAAAGCTGGTTGAACTGAACGTGTCCGCTTCGCGCGCCGCGCTGCAAGAAGCCGCCAGCCACACCCAAGCCGTGCTGAACGTCAAGGACGCCCAAGAGCTGCTGGCTCTGCAAGCCAGCCTGTTCCAGCCCCTGGCTGAGAAGACCGCTGCTTACAGCCGCCATCTGTACGACATCGCCTCGGGCACCGGCGCTGAATTCGGCAAGGCTGTCGAATCCAAGACCACCGAAGTCCAGAAGTCTTTCGTGGGTCTGGTGGACAACGCTGCCAAGAACGCTCCCGCCGGTTCCGAAACCGCCGTGGCCGTGATCAAGAGCGCCGTGGCTGCTGCCAACAACGCTTTCGAATCGGTGCAGAAGGCTGTCAAGCAAGCTTCTGACGTCGCCGAAGCCAACTTCAATGCCGTGGCTGCCACGGCCGTGAACGCCGCCAAGACCGGCACCGCTGCCAAGAAGCGTTGATTCCTGCCCGCCGGCCCCGGCCGGTGGACAAATCAATTCTGGAGCTGCCTTCATCAGTTGTCTCCTCGGATCCCTTCGATGCCCATGGCTCAGGGATCCATTCAAAGCCCAGTCTCCGACTGGGCTTTTTTTGCGCTTGAATTGGCCGGTATCCGCATTCAGGGCTGGCGAGCCACGGCCAAGGCGGCCTTCAATCCGGGCAAGGCCTGCAACATGGCCTGTCGCCCAGCCTCGATGGATCGGCGACGGGCTCCAAAATCAGCGCTTTTCACGCCTGCCAGCGCCGGCCTGACCACCAGTTCAGCCTCCTTGAGTTCCCAGCTGTTGATGCTTTTGGACATGATGGCAAAGGTTTGCAGCAAGATCTGCAGTGAGTCGTTGGCCTGATTGCCCTCCGGCGGGCTGGATATATCCACCGCGACCACATAAGTCGCCCCCATCTGTCGCGCAAAACGCACGGGCACAGGCGACACCAGACCGCCATCCACATAGTCGCGGCCCGCAATGTTCACCGGCTGGAACACCGAGGGCACCGCGCTCGACGCCCTCACCGCCGTGCCCGTGTCCCCGCGCCGGAACAAGACCCCCTGCCCGCTCTGCAGATCAGTCGCCACGACGCCCAACGGCAGCTTCATGTCTTCAATCAGCCGGTTGCCCAGAAGCTTGTTGACATAGCGTGCCAGCGCTTCGCCCTTGAGCATGCCCCGACTGAACAGCGGCAGGGTCCAATCGGTGATCGCCGCCTCCTCCATGGTCTCGGCCACCTGCTGCATCTGGGGTCCGGTCTTGCCACTGGCATAGAGAGCAGCCACGACGCTGCCAGCCGATGTGCCCACCACCAGATCAGGCTTGATACCAGCCTCTTCCAGGACCTGGATCACCCCAATGTGCGCAAACCCGCGGGCCGCCCCGCCGCCCAACGCCAACCCCAGCTTCAGTGGAGGGCGTGGTGGAGGCTCCGATACCGTCGGCTGGGCGGGCAGCGCGGCGGAGTCGCTGCGTGTTGTGCCAGGCTTGATTTCAGGCACGCTGGAACAGGCCGCCAGCAACAGCGCAGCCAACAGGCTCAACGCGCCTCGCCGGGCACGAACCAACGCTGGCCTCGGGGAGGCATTCAAGACAGTTTTCATGGAAAGATTCAAAACGAGTGGGTGCAAACAACCCACGAGGGAAAGCTTGGACCTCATCAGGACAAGCCCGGCATTGTGCCGTCAAGGGCTTGCCCGCACGATGCCCAGTGCCATAATTGACGTTTACGTAAACGTCACTCATCACACTTCCATCAAGGAGACAACATGCAGATCAAGGATCGGGTTTTCATTGTCACCGGCGGCGCCTCGGGCCTCGGTGAGGGCACGGCACGCATGCTGGCAGCCAACGGCGCCACCGTGGTCATCGCCGACATGCAGGCGGAAAAAGGCGAAGCGGTGGCCCGCGAGATTGGCGGGGCCTTTGTCAAATGCGATGTCAGCCAAGAAGCCGATGGCCAGGCCGTGGTCGCCAAAGCCACCTCGCTGGGCAAACTCGTGGGTCTGGTGAACTGCGCCGGCATCGCACCGGCAGAAAAGACCGTGGGCAAGAACGGCCCTCACGCGCTGTCGGTCTACAGCAAGACCATCATGGTCAACCTGGTCGGCACTTTCAACATGATCCGTCTGGCAGCCGACGCCATGTGCAAGAACGAGCCCGAGTCAACCGGCGAGCGCGGCGTCCTCATTTCGACCGCCTCTGTCGCGGCCTACGACGGACAGATCGGTCAGGCGGCGTACAGCGCCTCGAAGGGCGGCGTGGTGGGCATGACCTTGCCGATCGCCCGCGATCTGGCTCGCAATGGCATCCGCAACATGACCATCGCGCCTGGCATCTTCGGCACGCCCATGCTGTTCGGCATGCCGCAAGAAGTGCAAGACGCCCTGGCCGCGAGCGTGCCCTTCCCATCGCGCCTGGGCACCCCGAACGATTACGCCCGCCTGGCCCAGCACATCATTGAAAACGACATGCTCAACGGCGAAGTCATCCGCCTTGATGGCGCCATCCGTTTGGCTCCTCGCTGAGTCGACGCATCAGCAGGCCGAGGCAAGCATGCCCGGCCTGTCTCCAAAACTCACCGATTCCGATGCGACCAGAGGTCGCTAGATGAGCAAAACAACTGCTGTTGTCTTTCAGGAACAAAAAAAAGGGTCACAGAAAACTCTGTGACCCTTTTCAGGTTTGGCGGAGTGGACGGGACTCGAACCCGCGACCCCCGGCGTGACAGGCCGGTATTCTAACCAACTGAACTACCACTCCTGGCAGACAGCTTTTGTGCTCTGTTGACAGAGCCAAGTGCTGCAAACTTGGCGACCCTACGGGGATTCGAACCCCGGTACTCACCGTGAAAGGGTGATGTCCTAGGCCTCTAGACGATAG
>RXJO01000131.1 GCA_003987795.1 Curvibacter sp. | reverse complement strand
ACCACGAATAGCTGGCGCACCGGGCGCAGCCGCGGGGTTCGTGGTTAGGCAGGTCGGGCCGGGTGCGCGGGTAGTCGGTCTGCTGGGTCTCCCAGGTCACGATGCCGCCCTTGACGTAGATCTTCCACGAGCAAGAGCCCGTGCAGTTCACGCCGTGGGTGGAGCGCACGATCTTGTCGTGCTGCCAGCGGTTTCGGTAGGCGTCCTCCCAGGTGCGGTCTTCACCGGTGGTGACACCGTGGCCGTTGGAGAAGGGTTCGCGGGCCTGGGCAAAAAAGCTCAGTCGGTCCAGAAAATGACTCATGGAATGGCTCCGTTGGGATCGGTTCGGGGGGCGTGCTCAGCAGGGCACGTCGGCATCGCGGCGGGCGTAGAACCACCAGGTGGCCACGATGCACAGCAGGTAGAAGGCAATGAAGGTCAGCAGGGCCAGCTCGGGGCCACCGGTGCCGGCAATCGACGAGCCATAGCTCTTGGGGATGAAGAAGCCGCCATAGGCCGCCACTGCGGCACTGAAGCCCAGCACGGCGGCCGATTCGGTGTTGCCTTCCTTGACGGCCTGGGCCTGGGCCACCTCGTCATTGCGGGGCGCCTGGCGGCTCTTCAGGTCGATGAAGATCACCGGGATCATGCGGAAGGTCGAGCCATTGCCCACCCCGGTGGTGAAGAACAGCACCAGGAACATCAGGAAGAAGCCCGTGAAGCTGCCTTCGGCCGGGCCCCAGGGCAAGGCGAACGCGCTGCCGGCGCCCTTGGGCAGGAAGAACAGCACGCCGATCACGGCCAGGGCCATCACCACGAAGTTCCACAGCGTGACGCGGGCGCCGCCCAGCTTGTCGGCCAGCCAGCCGCCCACGGGGCGGATCAACGCGCCCACCAGCGGCCCCAGCCAGGCATAGGCCAGCGGGTTCACGTCCTTGAACTGCGACTTGATCAGCAGCGGAAAGCCTGCGGCATAGCCGATGAACGAGCCGAAGGTGCCCAGGTACAGCAGGCACATCACCCAGTTGTGCTTGTTGCGGAAGATGGCGGCCTGCGCCGCGAACGAGGCCTTGGCGTCGGCGATGTCGTTCATGAAGAACCAGGCGGCCACGGCGGTCAGCGCGATCCAGGGCACCCAAACGAAAGCGGCGTTCTGGGCCCACACCTCGCTCACCTGGCCGGCCTTGCTGATGTGCTGTGGCTCGCCGCCAAGCACACCGAACACGCCCACCGAGATGATGATGGGGCTGAGGAACTGCACCACCGACACGCCCAGGTTACCCAGGCCGGCGTTCACGCCCAGGGCCGAGCCCTTGCGCTCCTTCGGAAAGAAGAAGCTGATGTTGGCCATCGACGACGAGAAGTTGCCCCCGCCCAGGCCGCACAGTAGGGCCAGCATCAGCATGGTGGGGTAGGGCGTATTGGGGTCTTGCACCGCGATGCCGATGCCGATGGCGGGCAGCAGCAGCGAGGCGGTGGAGATCGCGGTCCAACGCCGGCCGCCCACCAGCGGCACCATGAACGAGTAGAAGATGCGCAGCGTGGCACCCGACAGGGCCGGTGCGGAGGCCAGCCAGAACAGCTGGTTGGTCGAGTACTTGAAGCCCATCAAGGGCAGGTTCACGGCCACCACGCTCCACAGCTGCCAGATGGCAAAGGCCAGGAACAGGGCCGGCACCGACAGCCACAGATTGAGCTTGGCGATGGCCTGGCCCTGCGAGGCCCAGAAGGCCTTGTCTTCCGGCGTCCAGACCTCCAGGGTCTTGCCGGGGCGGGCGCGCACCGGCGCCACGGTCTTGCTTGACATGGGGATTCCTTTTGAAGGGGGGTGTTAGGGGGGTGGAGCCGCTCAGGTGGCGTTGCCGCGCAGCACGTCGCGGCTGCGCACTTCGGTGAAGTACATCCAGATCAGAGAGACCCAGACCACGCCATAGAGCAGCATGAAAGCGCTGGAGCGCACCCCCGTGAGGTCGAGCAGCACGCCAAAAAGGATCGGCAGCACGAAGCCGCCCAGGCCCCCGGCCAGGCCCACCACGCCCGAGATGGCGCCGATGTTGCCGGGGTAGTCGTCGCTGATGTACTTGAACACGCTGGCCTTGCCGAAGGCAAACGCAATGCCCAGGGTGAACATCAGCGCAGTGAAGCCGTACACATTGAGCCCGATGTGGAAGCTGCGCACCCCGTTGACGGTGGTGATGCTGAAGTCGGTCTGCGGGTAGCTGAGCAGGAACAGGCAGATCCAGCTCACCCACAGCACCCACCAGGTGACCTGGTGCGCGCCGTGCTTGTCAGACAGGTAGCCACCGATGGCGCGCAGCACACCCCCAGGCAGCGAGAAGCAGGCGGCCAGCAGGGCGGCCCAGCGGATGTCCAGGCCATATTCGCCCACGTAGTACTGCACCATCCACAGGCTCAGGCCCACATAGCCGCCGAACACGATGCTGTAGTACTGGCAGTACTTGAGCACGCGCGGGTCCTTCAGCGTCTTGAGCTGCTCGCCCCAACTGGTCTTGCTGGCCACCAGGTGGCTCGGATCGCTGGCGCTGCCGAACCAGAACAGCACGGCCACCCCGAGCATGATGGCGGCATAGACCTGTGGCACCACCGCCCAGCCAAAGGCCACGATCAGGGCTGGGGCCACGAACTTGTTGACCGCCGCGCCCGAGTTGCCGGCGCCGAACACGCCCATGGCAAAGCCCTGCTGGTGCTTGGGGAACCAGCGCGCCACGTAGGGTGTGCCCACCGAGAACACCCCGCCGGCCAGGCCCACGAACAGGCCCAGCACCAGAAACTGCCAGTACTGGGTGGCGTAGCTCATGAGCCAGATCGGCACCACACAGGCCAGCAGGGTGCCCATCATCACGATGCGGCCGCCGAAACGGTCGGTCCACACCCCCAGGGGCACGCGCACCAGCGAGCCGGTGAGCACCGGCATGGCCGTCAACAGCCCGAACTCGGTGGCGTTGAGGCCCAGGGTCTTGCGGATCGGGATGCCGATCACGCCGAACATCATCCAGACCATGAAGCACACCGTGAAGGCGAGCGTGCTGACGGTCAGGACCGAAAGCGCTTTGCCGCGTGAAGACATGGGGAAACCTCCTTTTGAGTGGTCCCCAGTGTCAAAAAATCAGTGCGCCCTGAACATCCTGCATCCGGGCAGGCACCATCCTCCGTTGGGAGTAGTCCGAGCCTCAGCTTTGATCTGGATCAGTCACGGCGTACACCGCGGCCTGCACCCGTGAGCTCAGGTTGAGCTTGCGGAAGATGTGCTGTACGTGGATCTTGACCGTGGTCTCGGCGATCTTGAGCGTGCGCGCGATCTCCTTGTTGCTGGCACCGCGCGCGATCTCGCGCAGGATCTCGCGCTCGCGCGGCGACAGCTTGGACGCGGCCAGGGCCGATTCGGACGCGCGCGCCTGCGGCTCGGGGGCCTCGGCGGGCTCTGGCGCAGCTTCGGGTGCCGGGGCTGCCGCCACGGCCTGTCGGTAGGCGGCAAACAGCTTGCCGGTCATCTCGGGCGAGACCACCGATTGCCCATCGCGCACACGGCGGATCGAGGCCACCAGCTCGTCGCCATCCACTGTCTTGAGCAGGTAGCCGCTGGCCCCGCGTGCCAGGGCCTGCGACAGGTCATCGGCATCTTCGCTCACCGTGAGCATGATGACCTGGGGGGCGGGCGACAGCGCCATCAACTGGGGCAGCACATCCACCCCGTGCACGCCGGGCAGGTGGTTGTCCAGCAGCACCACTTCGGGCGCGTGCTGGGCCGCCAGCTTCAGGGCTTCGCCCGCGTCGGTGGCTTCGGCCACCACCAGCAGGCTGGGCTGCTGGGACAGCAGGGCCACCAGGCCGCGGCGGAACAGCTTGTGGTCGTCCACCACCAGGAGTCGGATCGGAGAGGCTTGGGTCGTCATTCAAGGATCAGGCAAGGCTGGCTTCATCGGCTTTGGCCGGTGCCAGTTGGGGGTGGGGCGGCAGGCGCAAGGTGATGCAGGTGCCTTGCGTGCCGGATTCGATCTGCAGGCTGGCGCCGATGCGCTCGGCGCGCTCGCGCATGATGCGCAGGCCCACATGGGTGTCGTCGGGTGGCTTGCCCTGGGTGTCGAAGCCCCGGCCGTCGTCGCGAATCGTCACCTGCCAGCGGGGGTGGGTGTCGACGCGCACCTCGACCTGGGCGGCCCGGGCGTGCTTGCGGATGTTCGACAGCGCTTCCTGCACGATGTGCAGCACCTGGACCTGCACATCGGGTGCGATCGGCAGGCCCTCGCCATGGATGGCCAGGCTGGGCCGGATCCCGGCTTGCAGCTCGAATTTGGACAGGGTCTCGCGCAGGGCCGGCTCCATGTCTTCGGCATGGGTGTTGGTGCGAAAGTGCAGCAGCAGCTCACGCACATCGCTGTAGCTCTCGCGGATGCCGGCGTCCAGCTCATCGAGGGCGGCCTCGATGGCTGCCGGGCGCGAATCGTTCATGGCGCTGCGCAGCAGCTGCATCTGGATCTTCAGAAATGCCAGCGATTGGGCGATCGAGTCGTGCAGCTCGCGCGCCAGCATCTGGCGTTCGTCGGCCACCGCCGACTCACGGGCCAGTGCGGCGCTGCGCAGGTTCTCCATGGCGCCGGCCAGGTGACTGGCCAGGGCTTCGAACAGGCTGCGCTCCTCGGCGCTCAAGGCCGTGTCGTGGCGGTAGAAGAGTTCGATCTCGCCCAGCACCCGCTGGTGCCAGGTCAGGCTGACCGTCACCAGGGTGCGGAAGCCGGCGCGCTCGCAATGCTGCTGTACCCGCTGGCTGCTGCCGTCGGACGGGGCCTGGCGCGCCGCATCCAGGATGGGGATCACCTTCAGCGGCTGGGCCATGGCCCGCTCGGGGGGGGCTCCGCACAGACAGTCGCCGGTGAGCACGCAGTGCTCTTCCTCGACCATCACCTTGGGCAGACAGTCGCTGGCCAGCAGCACATAGCGCTGGTTGGCCTCGTCCGACCAGCGTATGGCCACGGCGTCGGCCTCGGCAATGCTGCGCAACTGGCGCGAAAAACCCTGGGCCAGGCTGGGCAGGGTGTCGGCCTGGGCCACGAAGGTGGCCGTCTCGTAAAGGGTGCGCAGGCGTTGCTGTTCCTGCTGCAGGCGGGCTGTCTTTTCGCGCACTTTGCCCTCAAGACCCTCGTACAGGCCTTGTAGCCGCTCGGCCATGCGGTTGAAGCCGTCGGCCAGGGCGCCAAGTTCATCATGGCTGGCCACCTGCACCCGGGTCGCGAACTCGCCTTGCTCGATGCGGCCCAGGCCTTGCTGCAGGCGGCGCACCGGGTCGAGCACCAGCACATGGCCCACATACAACAGCACCAGGGCGCTGAGCAGGGCCAGCGACATCATCACCAGCTGCAGCGTGCGCAGCAGGGTGGTCCACTGCGCCAGGTGCAGTTCGATGGCCGATACGAAAGCGTCGACCTCGCGCACAAAGTCGTCCACCTGCGCCTCCAGCCCCTGGGCTGGGCTGGGGGCGGTGCGTGCGGCCTGCTGCAGGGCCAGTGCACGCAGCGGTTGCCAGCGCCGCTGAACCTGGGCGAAATGCGTGCGCGTGATCAGATCCCAGGGCACGGCCAGCGGGCGGGCCGGGTCGCCGTCGTGCAGCAGGCTCAGGCTGGCATCGAAATCCAGCAACTGCTTTTGCACCTGCTGGCTCAGTTCGGCTTGGCCGGCCCCGGTCCCGGCAGCCGGGGCCTGCAGGCGCAAGGCCAGGCGATAGCTCTGCATGCGCATGCGCCCGGCCTCGTTGACAGCGGCGGCGCCGCCCTCGAGCTGCCAGGTCACCCACAGCGTGAGCCCCACCGAGGCCAGCGCCAGCACCAGGCACAGGCCCCCGATGCCCATCAGCTTGGAGGCCAGGCCCAGACCCGAGAGGCGGGTGCGCAGCCCTGCGCGTGGCCGTCCGGCAGGGGCTGGCGGCGTCTGTGCTTGCGGCTGCGGCTGCGGCGATGTGCTCAATCCATTCTCCCCATGTGTGCAGCCTGGATTGTGCGCGTGGATGACCGATGGGTGCCCTTCATCCGCCAGTCTGCGCCATGAACCGCATCACATGCTGAGGTTGCTCTTGAAACACGTGGCGCTCGGGCTTGGCGGCGATGCCGGCCTGCAGGGCCTGCAGCAGATCAGCATCGCTGGCGCCTTCGCGCATCAGCGTGCCCAGTGGCACGCGGTCGTTCTGCCCCAGGCACAGGTACAAGGTGCCGTCGACCCCCAGGCGCACGCGGTTGCAGGTGGCGCAGAAGTGTTGCGACAGCGGGGTGATCACGCCCAGGCTGGCACGTCCGTCCGGGCCCGCCCAGTAGCGCGCCGGGCCACCGCCCTGGCCCATCACGCAAGGCAGCAGGCCGTGTTGCCGGGCCAGGCGCTGGCCCAGGGCGCTGAGATCGGGCGGCGTGGCGGCCTGGCCGGTGCTGCCCATGGGCATGGGCTCGATCAGACGCAGCACATGGCCATGCGCCATGGCAAAGGCCAGCACGCTCTCGACCTCGTCGAGGTTCACGCCCGGCTGCACCACCATGTTGAGTTTGATGGGGCTGAAGCCCGCGGCCTGAGCGGCCTGCAGACCCTGCAGCACGCTGTCGAGGACATCGCGCCCGGTGATGCGGGCAAAGCAGCCCCGGTCCAGGGTGTCCAGGCTGATGTTGAGCCGTTGCAGGCCGGCCTCGCGCAGCTCGGCGGCCATCCGGGCCAATTGGGTGCCGTTGCTCGACAAGGACAGGTCGCGCAGGCCCGGCAAGGCCGCGATGCCTCGCACCAGGCCGGTCAGCCCACCCCGCAGCAGCGGCTCGCCGCCGGTGAGGCGCACCTTCTGCACGCCGCTGCGCACGAACAGGCCCAGCAGGCGCAGCAACTCGGGCGGGCGCAGCCAGTGGGCCGGCTCCTCGTAGCCCTTGAAGCCCTTGGGCAGGCAATAGGTGCAGCGCAGATCGCACCGGTCGGTGACGGAGACGCGCAGGTAATCGATGCGCCGCCCGAAGGTGTCGACCAGGGCTGGCAGAAGCTTGTCAGACATGGTGCTCGACTCTAGACATCACAGCGGCCGCGCGCCATCACCCGGAAGGAGGATGGCCGTCAGCGTGCCGGGCATCAGGTGGCCAGTTCCGCTGCCAGGTCGGCCGGGCGCAGGGCGCCCAGCATCCAGCGCATCAGATCCTGTACCGGGCGGATGTGCGGGCCAAAGGGCAGCAGCCCGGCACCGCGGAAGAACAGCCCCTTGAGGGGGTTGCCCTGCAGGGCGTGCCCCAGGGCGCGGTCGATGCAGAACTGGCCGACACTGGCATCGCCGTCACGCAGGCCGCAACGGGCCAGGCAGTCGAAGGCCAGGGTGCAGCGCGGCTTGGGATGGGCCACCGCTTTCAATTTGGGCTCCAGCCGCAGGTATTTGTCGAGCCAAGGCGTGCGCACGGCCCGTGCGGGCAGGCCGGCCACGCTGGTGAACTCGACCAGGTCTTCGGGGCGTGCCTGCGCCAGCAACCACTTGAACGCTGGGTCGGCATCACATTCTT
>RXJO01000241.1 GCA_003987795.1 Curvibacter sp. | reverse complement strand
TGGGGGCTTGCGCGGCCACGTCCAGGTAGCTGACTTCGGCGTCCGGGTGGCGGGCTTTCCATTGGGCTACGGTCTGAGCCGTCAGTTGACGGGAGACCGAGTTGTCGCCGAGCACGCTGGAGTCGATGTGGAGCAGTTTCATGAAGTCTTCCTTGTAAGGTGAGATGGCCTGTCAGGCGGTGAGTGGATTGTCACTGGCCGACCAATCGTTGATAAGGCGTCAAATTTGCAATGCATTGTTCCGCTGGTGAGTCCAATCGAAGCGAGGCTTGGAAGAACAGGAATCCAGAGGGGCTCATCGCATCGACCTTTGTTCGGGGCTAAATGCAGAATTACGCATAAACAAACAACGAACTATTCGTTCTCGTTTTAAGGCCTTGTTTGCAGAATGCGTCCGACGCTCAAGATCAGGATGTTTGCATGATGGCTTTTGAACTCTTTGCCCCACTGGTTGCCAACAAGGCACCGATGCTGCATCGCGCTGTGGTGCGGGGCTGAGGCCATGGTGACTCCGGTGATCATCGTGCCGGGCTGGCGCGATTCCGGCCCCGGCCATTGGCAGACCCTCTGGGCCGATCGTTTGCCCGGGGCCCGGCGCGTGCGGCAGGACGACTGGATCACGCCCAGCCGCGCTGCCTGGGTGCGCACCCTGGGCGAGACCATCGAGGCCGCGGGCGCGCCGGTGGTGCTGGTGGCGCACAGCCTGGGTTGCATGGCGGTCGTTCACTTGCCGGCCGAGTTGCGTGATGCCATTCAGGGCGCGCTGCTGGTGGCCCCGGCAGACCCTGAACGACGCGCCGTGCTCAGCGATTTTGCCCCGGCGCCGTGTGAGCGTTTGCCATACCGAAGTATCCTCGTGGCCAGCAGCAATGATCCGTTCTGTCCGATCCGGCTGGCTGGCGCCTACGCGCGCTCCTGGGGGAGCGAGTTTGTCCGCCTTCAGGATGCCGGCCACATCAATGTGGACTCCGGGCATGGCGAGTGGCCTCTGGGCCTGGCCCTGTTGCAATCCCTGGCAGGTGATCTGGCTCTGGGCCAGCCTGCTGTTCCACACCCTGTTTCCTTGACACAAGAATGACCATGAAGACAAACATCAAATGGGCTTTGGCCACCCTGGTGCTGGCCACCAGCTCGCTGGCAGGCGCTCAGACCACCACCTTGCTCAATGCCTCCTACGATGTGGCCCGCGAGTTCTACAAGGATTACAACGCGGCCTTCGTATCGCACTGGAAGAAGACCACCGGCAAGGACGTGAAGATCGACCAGGCCCATGGCGGCTCCAGTGCCCAGGCACGGGCCGTCAACGACGGCCTGGACGCCGATGTGGTGACCATGAACACCACCACCGATGTCGATTTTCTGGCCAGCACGGGCGTGGTGGCCAAGGATTGGGCCAAGCGCTTCCCGGGCAATGCCTCGCCCACCACCTCGACCATGCTGTTCCTGACCCGCAACGGCAACCCCAAGAACATCAAGGACTGGGACGACCTGATCAAGCCCGGCATCCAGGTGATCGTGGTCAACCCCAAGACCGGCGGCAACGGTCGCATGGCCTACCTGGCGGCCTGGGGCTATGTGCGCAAGAAGGGCGGCACCGACGCCCAGGCGGCCGAGTTCGTCGGCAAGCTCTACAAGAACGTGCCAGTGTTGGCCAAGGGTGGGCGCGACGCCACCACCATCTTCTTGCAACGCAACATCGGCGATGTGCTGGTCACCTTCGAGTCGGAAGTGGTTTCGGTGGACCGCGAGTTCGGCGCCGGCAAGGTGGATGCGGTGCACCCCTCGATCAGCATCGTTGCTGAAAATCCGGTGGCAGTGGTGGAGCGCACGGTGGCCAAGAAGGGCACGGGCGAACTCGCCAAGGCCTACCTCGATTACCTTTACTCCGAAGAGGCCCAGGAGATCGCCGCCAAGCATGCGCTGCGTCCGCGCTCGGCCGCGGTACTGAAGAAGCACGCCGATGTCTTCAAGCCCATCCAGTTGTTTGCCGTCTCCGACTACTTTGGCTCGCTGGCCGAGGCCCAGAAGGTCCACTTCAATGACGGCGGTCAGTTCGACAAGCTCTACACCCCTGGCGCCAAGTAAAACCCCATGACCACTTCTGTCAGCCATGCGCCCCCCAAAAGGGGTGGCGCCAAACGGGTGCTGCCCGGTTTCCGCCTCACGCTGGGCTACACCCTGATGTACCTGGCCGTGATTGTGCTGATCCCGCTGTCGGCCCTGCTGTTCAAGACCAGCACCCTGAGCTGGGATCAGTTCTGGAATGCGGTCACCGCGCCTCGCGTGCTGGCCTCGTACCGCCTGACCTTCGGTGCCTCGCTGATCGCCGCCCTGGTCAACGTGGTCTTCGGCCTGCTGGTGGCCTGGGTGCTGGTGCGTTATACCTTTCCGTTCAAGAAGATCGTCGATGCGCTGGTGGACCTGCCGTTTGCGCTGCCCACCGCCGTGGCCGGTATCTCGTTGACGGCCTTGCTGGCCGGCAATGGCTGGGTTGGGCAGTACCTCGAGGCCTGGGGCCTGCCGGTGGCTTTCAAGCCTGCCGGCGTGGTGATCGCCCTGATCTTCATCGGCCTGCCTTTCGTGGTGCGCACCGTGCAACCCGTGCTCGAGGATGCCGAAAAGGAGCTCGAAGAGGCCGCCACCTGCCTGGGCGCGACCCGGCTGCAGACCTTTGTGCGGGTCATCCTGCCTTCGATCACCCCAGCCCTGCTGACCGGTTTTGCCATGGCCTTCGCCCGTGCCATCGGCGAGTACGGCTCGGTGATCTTCATCGCTGGCAACATGCCCATGATCTCTGAAATCACCCCACTCATCATCATCGGCAAGCTGGAGCAGTACGACTACGCCGGTGCCACCGCGGTGGCGGTGGTCATGCTGGTGATCTCTTTCGTGTTGCTGCTCGTCATCAACGCGCTGCAAGCCTGGCAGCGTCGTCACACAGGAGCCCCGGCATGAGCGCCCGCAAGCCCATCTCCCGCGTGAAGGCGGGCACCACCGAGGCCGTCTGGGTCAAGTGGCTGCTGATCGGTCTGGCCCTGGTGTTCATGACCCTGTTCCTGTTCCTGCCCTTGGCCGCGGTGTTCACCGAGGCCTTGCGCAAGGGCTTTGGCCCCTTTGTCGAAGCGCTGAAAGAGCCCGATGCCTGGTCGGCGATCCGGCTCACGCTGCTGACGGCGGCGGTGGCGGTGCCGCTGAACCTGGTGTTCGGCATCGCGGCGGCCTGGGCGATCGCCAAGTTCGAGTTCCCGGGCAAGTCCTTCCTGACCACCCTGGTCGACCTGCCTTTCTCGGTTTCGCCCGTGGTGGCGGGTCTGATCTACGTGCTGATGTTCGGTGCCCAGGGCTGGTTCGGCCCCTGGCTGCAGGCGCACGACATCAAGATCATCTTCGCGGTGCCCGGCATCGTGCTGGCCACGGTGTTCGTCACCTTCCCCTTCATTGCACGCGAATTGATCCCGCTGATGCAGGCCCAGGGCAGCGACGAGGAGCAGGCCGCCATCGTGCTGGGTGCCAGCGGTTGGCAAACCTTCTGGCTGGTCACCCTGCCCAAGATCAAGTGGGGCCTGATTTATGGCGTGATCCTGTGCAACGCCCGCGCCATGGGCGAGTTCGGTGCGGTGTCGGTCGTGTCAGGCCACATCCGAGGCCAGACCAACACCATCCCGCTGCATGTCGAGATCCTCTACAACGAGTACCAGTCGGTGGCCGCCTTTGCGGTGGCTTCACTGCTGGCCTTGCTGGCGCTGGTCACCCTGCTGATCAAGTCGGTAGTCGAGTGGCGCCACGAGAAGGAAATGCGTGAGGCCGAGGCCCAACCCCCGGAGGCCCCGCTGGCCGCCACCACATCCAACCTCCCCTCCAGCCAGGGCGCCACCGCCTGAGGAAGAAGAACATGAGCATTCAGATCCGCAACGTCAGCAAGCATTTCGGCGACTTCCATGCCTTGAAGGATGTCAGCCTCGACATCGATTCGGGCGAGCTCATCGCCTTGCTCGGCCCCTCGGGCTGCGGCAAGACCACCTTGCTGCGCATCATCGCCGGCCTGGAGACTGCCGACAGCGGCAGCATCCTGTTCTCGGGCGAAGACACCACCGATGTGCACGTGCGCGAGCGTGGCGTGGGCTTTGTGTTCCAGCACTATGCGCTGTTCCGTCACATGACGGTGTTCGAGAACGTGGCCTTCGGCCTGCGCGTCAAGCCACGCAGTGAGCGCCCCAGCGACGCCCAGATCAAGACCAAGGTGCACGACCTGCTCAAGCTGGTCCAACTCGACTGGCTGGCCGACCGCTACCCCAGCCAGCTCTCGGGTGGTCAGCGCCAGCGCATCGCCCTGGCGCGGGCCCTGGCGGTCGAGCCCAAGGTGCTGCTGCTCGATGAGCCTTTTGGTGCGTTGGACGCCAAGGTGCGCAAGGAGCTGCGCCGCTGGTTGCGCCGCCTGCACGACGAGCTGCACGTGACCAGCATCTTCGTGACCCATGACCAGGAAGAAGCCCTGGAGGTGGCCGATCGCGTGGTGCTGATGAACCAGGGCCAGGTGGAGCAGAGCGGCTCGCCCCAAGAGGTCTGGGACCACCCCGCCAGCCCCTTCGTCTATGGCTTCCTCGGCGATGTGAACCTGTTCCATGGCCGGGCCCACGAAGGCCAGGTTCACCTGGAGGGCCTTCAGATCGAGGCCCCCGAGCACGCCGGCGTGCAGAACGCCAAGGCCTCGGCCTATGTGCGACCCCATGATTTCGAGGTGGAGCGCCACGTGCCTGGGGCCGGTGTCGACGCTGACGGCCGTCCGCGTGGCATCGTCGCCCAGCTGAGCCGGGCCATCGTCGTGGGGCCGATCGCGAGGTTGGAACTAATTCCGTCCGAAGATCACCAAACAGCGGAAAATCGCACTCAGGACACGATCATCGAGGCGCAGATTCCTGCGCAACAATACCGTGATCTGGGTTTCCGTGAAGGCGAGCTGCTGGTGGTCACGCCACGGCGAGCCCGCGTGTTTGTTGAAGGACACTGAATTGTTTTTGCTGAACTGGTTCGACCGCGCTCCGCGCCTCCTGCTGGCCCTCGCCAGCGCCACCTGCCTGGGCATGCTGGCCTTCGGGCTGTACCTGCAACACGTGGTCGGGCTGGAGCCTTGCCCCATGTGCATTGTGCAGCGCTATGCCTTGCTGCTGGTCGCGGTCTGGGCCGGGCTGGCGGCCTTGTCGCCGCGCCGTGGCGGCTGGCTGGCCGGTGGTGTGCTGATCCTGCTCACCGCGGGCTTCGGTGCTTTCGTGGCGGCGCGCCAGAGCTGGTTGCAGTGGAACCCCCCCGAGGTGCTGACCTGCGGTCGCGACCTCTACGGCATGATCGAGGCTTTCCCGCTGCAGCGCGTGATCCCCATGGTCTTCAAGGGCAGTGGCGATTGCTCGGCCATCGACTGGACTTTTCTCGGCGGCTCGATCGCCAACTGGTCCTTCATCGTTTTTGTGGGGCTGGCGCTGGCATCGGTGGTGTTGCTGGTCCGTCAAACCCGTCGCTGATTGCCTCCGCCTTGATGAGAAACCGCCCTTTGGGCGGTTTTCTCGTTTCTGGAGGTGCTCTCTGGTCCAGATGGAGCGATGACCGGAACAATCAGACTTACTTACTTACAGTCAAGCTTCACCCCAAGGAACAGAATCCGCGCCGGTCCTGCATCGGAGCTGCTTGAGCGCTCCGTCGCACCGCATGCTATGGAGAGCAGCAATGGCTTTGGAAGACGTTCCGGTAGGTGTATTCGACGACGGCAGCCCCTCAAAGGCGCCAACCTGTTCCTCCACTGCCGTTGAGGGTCCCGCCTTGGGCTGGCAGGTGGAGCGCATTGGCTTTCCGGTTGAACTGCCGGTGCGTCTGTTCTTTCACGATGTGCGTGATGTCGGCTTGCATCTCCATTCGGCCTTCGAGCTTTTGCTGGTGCTCAGTGGCGAAGTGGATCTGCACACAGCCGCCGGCCTGCAGCGGGTGCGTGCTGGCGAACTGGCCCTGGTGCACGCAGGCGAGCCTCATGCCAGCCATGACCTGGGCGGCGCCAATCTGGTGTTGTGTCTGCAATTGGACCCGGCCAGCGCGCGGCATGACCCGGATTTCCGGCGCCGCCGCTTTGAGATCGAAGGCCTCAACAGCGAAGCTCCCTTGCGCCCCTTGCGGGATCGCTTGCGAGGCCTGCTGGCCTCCATGATGTGGGAGCAGCGCCTGCAGCGTCCGGGCTGGAAGCTCGAAATGGAGGCTGCCGTTTTGCAAATCGTGTCATGTCTGTTGCGGGGGTTGCCTTCGACCCTTTGTCATGAAGGCCATCCCATGCTGCTCCCAGAGGAGGAGCAGGCCCTGGGGCGGCGGCTGCAGCGGGTTTGTCAGTATGTGCAGGAACATGTGGCCGAACCGGTGTCGGTGGGTTCGGTGGCGCAGGCGCTGGGCTGGTCCAGCGGGTATCTGGCGCGCTTGTTCAAGGCCGAGACGGGCAGCACCTTTGGTCAGTTCATCACCCTGGTCCGTCTGCGCCGTGCCATCGATGTCCTGAGTCGGCCCGGTAACGGCACGTTGCTCGACGTGGCCTTGGCCTGCGGCTTTCCGAATGCCAAAGCCTTCAATCTGGCTTTCCGTCGGGCGCTGGGCTGCACCCCGGGTGAATGGCGCTTGGCCCACCGCGAGGCGACCGGGGGCGCCGGTAGCGCCTATGGGGCCGCCAATGAACTGGATGCGATGCGCTTGCTGCAGCCCTATGTCGAATCGCCGTTCTGTTGAGCCAGCGTTCGAGGGGCCCGAGTCGGGGCCTTTGCGCCTCAAGCCCTGGCAGCGCGCCTGGGTGGCGCGACAACTGCAGACCCTGCCGCCGCGCCAGCGCCTGTGGCGTCTGCTGGTGCTGGCCCTGGCCGACGGCACGCCCGAGCGCTATCGGTCCTGGGTGGAGCAGGGCGTGGGCGGCGTGTTTGTGCCGGGCGCCCCGGATGAGCACAGCGCCCGCCTGGTGGCGCAGTTGCAGTTGCATGCCCGGTCGATGGGGCGGGCGGACCTGTTGGTGGCAGCCGACATCGAGTTCGGCGAACACACCGGTGCTGATGGGCTGGGCTTTCCGAACGCCATGGCGGTGGCGGCCACCGGGCGGGTGACCTGGTCGCGGCGCATGGGTCAGGCAGCCGCCCGTGCGGCGCGGCGATGCGGAGTCAACTGGGTGCTGTCGCCGGTGGTCGACCTCGACCTCAACCCGCACAATCCGGTGGTCAACACCCGCTCCTTCGGTGCCGATCCGGTCCGGGTGGCGGCATTGTCGCGAGCGTTTGTGCAGGGGCTGCAGGGCGAGGGTTTGGCTGCCAGTGCCAAGCACTGGCCCGGTGACGGGGTGGACTGGCGCGACCATCATCTGGAGCCCAGCTGCAACAGCTTGCCGCGTGATGTCTGGATGGCACGCTATGCCCCGGTCTGGCGGGCTGCGATTGCCTCCGGCGTGCGGACGATGCTTTGCGGACACATCGGGCTGCCCGCCCTGGACGACGGGCGCAGTCGACCGGCCAGCCTGTCGCCGGTGCTCAGCACGGATTTTTTGCGCGGCGAGCTGGGTTTCGAGGGCCTGCTGCTGTCCGACGCCACGCTGATGGCCGGTTTCTCAGCCTGTGGGCCACGTTGGCAGACTTTGCCGCAAGCGGTGGCAGCGGGTTGCGACATGCTGCTGTTCTCGGGGCAGCCCGAACTCGATGTGGCCTACCTGGAGCGTGCGCTGGCCGAAGGGCGGCTCAGTTGGGCGCGGGTCAACCAGGCTCTGACGCGAGTGCTGGCCCTGCAGTGTGTTCTGGGGCTGGTGCGCGGGCCCCGCCGAAATGTCACGGTGCCTCGAGCGAACCCCGATGTGGCCTTCGAACGAGCGCAGGAGCATCAGTGGGCGAGGGAATGCTGCGCTGCGGCCCTGACCCGGGTACGCGATTTCGATGGCTTGCTGCCCCTGACGCCGCAGCGCCACCGACGCATCCTGTTGGTGGAGGAGGGCGAGCGCTACACCCCCTTCGGCCAGCCCTTGCCCGATCTGCGCATGGCGGAACTGCTGCAGGCCGAGGGCTTTGTCGTGACCCGCTACCGCCCCGACACCCTGGTTGACCCCGATCTGCACGACGTGCTGATCTACGTGCTGGCCCGCGAGGCCGGCATGTGCCGCGGCAGCCTGCGCCTCGACTGGAAGCGCCTGCACGGCGACACCGCCCGCGCCATGGAGCGGCATTGGCACACCTTGCCGCACCTGCTGATCTCCTTCGGCAACCCCTACCATCTGGCCGATGCCTCGGGCTGCCGCTGCTGGATCAATGCCTACTCGCCCGTGCCAGCCATGCAGCAGGCCTGCGTACACGCCCTGCTGGGCCGGGCACCCTGGTCGGGGCGCAGCCCGGTGGCGGTGGGGGCCGCGATGGCGGCCTGGGGGCCTTTGCGATAGCCACCCGAAAGCAATTTTCAAGGAGCGATTACCCTGAACCACTAGGCAGAAGACGAGTTGTTTGAAAAGATCTGGGCCCTGGCGTCCCAGCAGGTGTTTGAGGTCCGAGACTTTGCGGAGTTTCTCGTGTCTTAATCCAAAAGGCGTGCTGCGCTGGACTGGCTGCTGGGCCTGCCCTGGCCGTAGCAGGGGTGCAAGCTCCCACCGAAGAACATGTTGAGGCCGGGGTCCGAGCGGCCCGTCGTCAACGTGGCGAGCAAGGTGTTTCCTTGCCGGTTGCTGAGGCTCCGGGTGCGTATCGTCCTTGACACCAACATCGTCGTTTCCGCCTTGCTGCGGCAAGGCGCGCCTAAGGACGCACCCCAAGCTATGGGCTCGATAGAGTCGAAATCCTCGATGGACGTGAGATTCCTTTTATTTTGTCCTGAATGCCTTTTATGAACTTACTCGTCGCCAGACGACCCCGTTCAACTGCACTTTGATGGCCACCATGTCTGAGGGGGACGTTCAAGAGGAAACTGAGCGTTGGTATTCACAAGTTGATTGGGTGCTACTGGTGTGAGAATCCAAGGTACGAATCATCGCGGAATTGCGCTGACAGCTTCGCATAGGTTGCGATCTGGAGGACTACACACATGCTGACCCATCTGCAAATCAAGAACTTCAAAGCCTGGAAGGACACTGGACCCATTCGTTTGGCTCCGCTGACGGTGCTCTTCGGCGCAAACAGTGCCGGGAAGAGTAGTCTGGGGCACCTTTTGCTTGCCTTGCAGCAAACCGCGCGATCCACTGACCGCAAGCGTGCATTGCATCTTGGGGACACATCCTCTCTGATCGATCTGGGCACTTTCACGGATTGTCTGCATGGGCATGATCTAAAGCAGCCCCTCTCCTTTGAGCTAGGGTGGACATTGCCCAAGCTCTTGGAGGTACGAGACCCTTTGCAAGTAGATGCCCGTTATCAGGGTGACCGCATGCAACTCGATGTCACCCTTGCTGCAAACAAAGCGCAACAGCCCGAGATCAAGGCGCTTCGCTACGCGCTTTCGTCGGGTGATCGGGAGGTGCTCGACGTTGCGCTTGAACGCGATGAACGGCGTAAACTTAATCTGACATCGGCTCATTACGGCTTCAAGATGGCCGATGGGCGTAAGTGGCCTCTGGAGGAGCCAGAAAAGTTCTACCGACTGTCCGACACCAGCTTGGCCCGTTACAAGAACGCAGGCTTCTTGGCGGATTTTGCATTGGCGACCGAAGCTATGCTGGAGAGAATTTCCTACTTGGGGCCACTGCGTAACCATCCTCAGCGTATCTATCAGTGGTCGGGTGATACGCCGGCGAGTGTCGGGCAGATGGGCGAGTACGCGATAGCAGCCATATTGGCTGCTCAGGGTGAGGGCCGCAGACTCAATCGTCAGGTTGGGCACCACACCAGGGGCTTTGCCGAGTTTGTCGCAGCATGGCTGAAAGACCTCGGCGTCATACAAGATTTTTCGGTGCGACCAGTGGCAGAGGGGCGCAAGGAATACGAAGTGCTGGTAAAGACTCATGCCAAGGCACCCGAGGTAAAGATCACCGATGTGGGCTTCGGCATCTCTCAAGTACTGCCTGCCTTGGTACAAGCCTTTTATTGTCCGCCACATTCAACGGTGTGGATGGAGCAGCCTGAAATTCATCTCCATCCGCAAGTACAGGCGGAATTGGCAGACGTCTTTATTTCTGCGACTCAGGCCCGAGAGGGTGGGAGACCACGAGACGTGCAGTTGATCGTAGAGAGTCATTCAGAGCACTTCTTGAACCGATTGCAGCGCCGAGTGGCCGAGGGCGTGGTCAGGGCGGAGGATGTGGCGGTCTATTTCTGTCGCCGTGCCGGATCAGCTACTGAACTGGAACCATTGAAGCTAAACATGTTTGGCGAAATCGAAAACTGGCCCGAACACTTCTTTGGCGACGAGATGGCTGATATCGCGGGTCGCACCCTTGCTGCGATGAAGCGAAAAAAAGAGCTCAAACAAGAAGGTGGCGCCCAATGAAAGCCGTCATTGATACCAACGTGCTATTGGTCGCAAACGGTCAACATGACGATGTCTCCGAGGATTGCGTGGCTGAATGTGTCAAGCGGCTGCGAGCCATTCAAACTATAGGAGTTGTCGTGATTGACGACGCATACCGTATTTTGGGGGAGTACCAGAACAAGACCAGTTTGAATCCGCCGAGGGGTGTGGGAGATGTCTTTTTGAAGTGGCTTTTGCGGCAAACAGGCAGCCAACAAGTAGAGCAGGTTGCGATCCATGAAACTGCGGATAATTGCTTTCTTGAGTTTCCGGATCCTGCATTGGAGCCGTTGTTCGACGCCCCTGATCGGAAGTTCGCTGCGGTGGCACATGCTCATGAAGAAAAGCCAGAGATTTGGCAAGCCGCTGATTGCAAATGGTTGGACTGGTGGCCTGCTTTGAGAGCCAAGGGCATTGAGGTCGATTTCTTGTGTCCGGCGGATACTTGTGCTTTTTACGAGAGCAAGTTCCCTAAGAAGCAGAGGCTCGATTTACCCAAATGAATGCGATGGGTGATCTTTTTTTCCGTTTCCCTCACACTCCTCATTTGGTTTGGTTGGGCCGGGAGTCTCCCCGTGACGACAAGGTGCTTTCGCTAGCAGAGACACAAGCTTTGCTTGTAGGTGACGTGGTGATCGAAGAAAAGCTCGACGGCGCCAATGTCGGGTTCTCACTGGCGCCGGATGGCCATCTGCGCGCGCAAAACCGAGGTCAATATTTGGCGGAACCCCATGCCGGGCAGTTTGTCCGGCTACCAGCATGGCTGGCTCAGCATGGTGATGGATTGCGCCGTGTTTTGGCACCGGACCTCATGGTGTTCGGCGAGTGGTGTGCTGCCCGCCATTCGCTGGACTATGTAGCGCTACCCGATTGGTTTTTGTTGTTTGACGTGTACGACCGGCGTAACGGGCGTTTCTGGAGCAGCGCGCGCCGCAATGCACTGGCCGAATCAGCTGGTTTAGTCACCGTGCCTCGGATCGCCCGCGGTCAATACACCGTCGCGGCCTTGAAAGAGTTGGTATCCAGCCGTTCCAGTCGTTACCGACAGGGGCCGCTTGAGGGCGTGGTCATCCGCCAGGAGTCTGTTCAGTGGTGCGAGTCCAGGGCCAAGCTCGTTCGACCGGATTTCACGCAGGCCATTGAGACCCACTGGCGCAAGCGTGCCATCGAATGGAATCGGGTGGACTTCGCTCAAGACATTCAACCATCAAGTCACTCTAGTCTGCGCTGAATGGTCGGCAGTGCCACCCATTCCGCAACGGGCTTGCTGGGCGCCAGGGGACTAACAGCCACCGGCGCACTTCCACCTCAGCCCTGCTCGGCCATCACCTCAAACCCTGCGCTCGGCCCCGAGACCGAATCCGGTCCGATCCACAGCGTGAAGCGACCGCTTTCGCAGACCAGGCGCAGATGGCGATCATGAAATCGCAGCGCGTCGGTGTGCAGTTCGAAGCTCACGCGCCGGCTTTCGCCAGGTTGCAGGCTGATGCGCTGGAAGTCTTTCAGCTCTCGCACCGGGCGTGTCACCGAACCCACCAGATCACGCACATAGAGTTGCACCACTTCGGTCGCGCTGCGGTGGCCGACATTGCTCAGCAGCACCGAGGCGCAGAGGGTGCCGCCCGGTGTGAGCTGGCTGCTCGACAGTTGCAGGTCGGTGTACTCGAAGCGGGTGTAGCCCAGCCCGAAGCCGAAGGGGAACTGGGGCCGGTGGTCCTCATCGAGGTAGGCGGCAAAGAAGCCGCTCGGATCCAGGGGGGTGCCTGACGGGATGCTGGGGGCATCGGCCAGAGGCGGGCGACCGGTGTTCTTGTGGTTGTAGAAGATCGGGATCTGGCCCACGCTGCGCGGAAAGCTCACGGGCAGGCGCCCGCTGGGAGATTCTCCGCACAGCAGATCGACGATCGCCGGGCCGCCCTGGCTGCCCGGATGCCAGGCGTAGAGCACGGCCTGGGCGTACGGCAGCACCGGTCCCAGCACCAGGGGACGACCCGCCATGATCACCAGCACCACGGGCACGCCGGTGGCGGCCACTGCCTCCAGCAGGGTCTGTTGCGCGCCGGGCAGGTCGAGGTGGGCCCGGCAGTGGGCTTCACCGCTCAGGCCCGCGTCCTCGCCAAGGCACAGCACCACGACCTCGGCGCTGCGAGCCAGTGCCAGGGCTGCCTCCAGCCCGTCCAGATCGTGGCTGCGGCAGTGCGCCAGTCCGCGGGCATGCACCACACGTTGGGCCCCAAGTCGGTCTTGCAAGGCGGCGAAGACGGTCTGGCTGTGTTCGCGTTCGCCATCAAACACCCAGCAGCCGAGTTGTTCGCCCGGGGCGTCGGCCAGCGGTCCGATCACCGCCACGCGCCGGGCGTGTTCGCCCAGGGGCAGGCCTTGTTCGTTCTTCAGCAGCACGCAGCTGTCACGGGCCAGGCTGCGCGCCAGTTGGGCGGTGGCCTGCCGCTGCGCTTGGGCCCGCCCTGGTGCACCGTAGGGATGCTGGAACAAGCCCAACCGGGCCTTGATGCGCAGGATGCGGCGCACTGCGTCGTCGATCAGGGCGTGGTCCAGCAGGCCTTGTTCCGTGAGTCTGGCGATGTGGTCCTGGAAACTGGTGCTGGCCATCTCCATGTCGACACCGGCACGCACCGCTGCGAGGGCTGCTGCGTCGGCGTCGTCGCAAAAGCCGTGGGTCATCATCTCGGTCACCGAGCACCAGTCGCTGACCACCAGACCCTCAAAGCCCCATTGGTTTTTCAGCGTGCATCGGATCAGGTCTTCGTGGCCGGTGGCGGGGATCCCATCGAGGTCGTTGAAGGCACTCATCACGGTCATCACACCCGCTTGTTGTGCGGCCTTGAACGGGGGGAGGTAGGTGTCCAGCAGCGCTCGTGGGGCCAGGTCGGTCGCGCTGTAGTCGCGTCCACCCTCAGCGGCGCCATAGCCCACAAAATGCTTGGCGCAGGCGGCCACGCCTTCTTGCTGGTAGCCCTGCACCATGGCCACGCCCAGGCGCGAGATCAGCAGCGGGTCTTCCCCGAAGCTTTCGGCCATCCGCCCCCACCGCGGGTCGCGGGCCACGTCCAGCATGGGCGAGAAGGTCCAGTTCACGCCGGCCGCACCGGCTTCGCGTGCCGAATGGGCGGCGGCCAGGCGCACGCGTTCGGGGTCGAAGGCGGCGGCCTGGCCCAACGGGATCGGGAACACCGTCTGGAAGCCGTGGATCACGTCGCGCCCCAGCAGCAGCGGGATGCCCAGGCGGGAGTGTTCCACTGCCAGCCATTGGTAGTGGTAGGCGTCGTCACCTACCACGTTGATCAGGGAGCCGGCGCCGCCCTGGCGCACCCGATCTTCCTGGTCGCGTCCCTGCGGCTGCACCTGGGTCATCTGGCCCAGCTTTTCAGCCAGGGTCATTCGGGAAAGCAGTTGCTCGATGTCGTTTTCAGTCATGGGAGAGGCAGGGCCGGCATCAGGCCGGCCAGGGGTGATTTCGTCCGATCCAGCCGCAGCCACGTTGGAGGCTGCGGTGGGTCACTTAGAAGCGCACCTGGGCTTTCAGGCGCAGGTCGCGCGATGAGCTGCCCACGGCCACCCGCAGCAGGCCTCGGGCACATTGCCAGGCGTCGTCGGTCCACACACTCAGCGGATGACCCGGGTCGTGGCGGCTGATGCGGCGTCGCACGCGGCGGCTTTCGCCCGCCGCCAGTGGCAGGGAGACAAAGTCGACCAGCCGATGCGGTGGCTGGTCGGGCAGGGGCAGGCCGAGGTAGACCTGGGCCACTTCGCGGCCGGCATGGTCGCCGCTGTTGCGAACGGTGAAGCTCAGCGCCAGCCCGTCGGTATCGGCGTGCACTTCCAAGTCGCCGTACTCGAAGCGGGTGTAGGACAGCCCGTGGCCAAAGGCAAAGCGCACGGGCAGGCCACGCGCATCGAAGCCCCGGTAGCCTACCTGCAGGCCCTCGCTGTAATGCACCGTGCCGTCCTCGCCCGGGTACTGGGCCCGGCTGCGAAGCAGGCCATGTGCGCTGAGTGGAAAACTCAGGGGCAGCTTGCCCGAGGGGTTGACATCACCCACGAGGATGCGCGCCAGTGCGCTGCCTTGCTCCTGTCCCAGGTACCAGGCCTGAAGGATGGCGGGCACGCCACTTTCCCAGCTTTCGGTCTCGACCGGACCACCGCTCATGTTGATCACCACGGTGCGTGGGTTGGCTGCCGCCACCGCACGTACCAGAGCAGCCTGGTTGTTGGGCAGGTGCAGGTCAGGGCGGTCCATCTGTTCGGTTTCGTAGCTGCGCACAGCCAGCACGACCAGATCTGCACCTTCGGCGAGGGTGCACGCCTCGCGCATGGCCGCGGTGGGCCGCTCGCTGGGCGGGCGCCAGCCCAGTCTCAGCTGGGCACCCGTCAGCCAGCCCTGCGAGGGGGCGTTGGCCAGGTATTCGATGCACAGCTCATGGCCTTGGGGGCCAGCCTGCAACTGCAGGGCCACGCCTGCGGCTTGCGGCGGCGGCCCGGCATCGCCGCCGCCACTGCCCAGTGGTTGGGGTGGCCGTTCGCTGGCTTCGGGCAGCGTGTGGGCACGAAGGTCCATCTGGGCCTGGGCCACTGGCCAGTCGGGCGCCACCGGGCTGTCGCTGCCGTCGGCGGCGCGTTTCACGTCGGCATGGGCACCCCAAGCCGCTGCCGATGCCCCGGCACCGCTGGCAGACCCGCCCCCGGCGCGGTAGGCGTCCAGCACCAGTTCACCGTCGAGCCAGATGCGCACCGTGCCCAGCAAGGTGGCGCTGAGTTCGTAGCGGCCGCTTTCTGGCACCACCAGGCGCCCGGTGAAGCGGGCCGAAATGGCGCCCGACAGCTCATTGGGCAGCTTGGGGTAGCCGCTGGAGTTGGCATCAAAGCCTGGAAAGTTGAAAAATCCGCCGTTCAGGGCAACCTGGGGCATCACGCATTCGAAACAGGCTTCCCCACCCAGGTGCGGGTTGCTCCAGAACCGGGTGTACAGGCCGGGTCCGGCGTCGGTCATCGGGCCGCTGCGCAGACAGTCGCTGGGCAGGGAGTCCGGGCCGGGCAGCAGATCAGCGGCTGAGATGGGGTCATTGCCGACGGCATGTTGCACCAGCACGTCCGGGCCCAGTCGCAGGCGCAGCCCTTCGAGCAGGCTCACGGCGTGTGCAGGCTGCACCCGGCTGCTGCCACCGCCCGCCACGTTCGCGTTGTCGATATCAGGGCCGATCACCACCACGCGGCGAAGGTCTTCAGGGCGCACCGGCAGCAGATCACCGTTGTTCTTCAGCAGCACCACCGCCTGCTCGGCCACGGTCTGAGCCACGCTGCGGTGGGCCTGGTCGTTCATGGGAGCAATGGCGGGTGGACGCTCCATCAATTGCAGGCCGATCACGGTGCGCAGGATGCGGCGGCACATCTCGTCGAGCGTGGCCAGAGGCAATTGCCCCTGCTCCACGGCCTGTTGCAGGCGGTCGCCGTAGTGCTGGGCTGAAGGTTGTTCCTGGTCCAGGCCGGCCTGAGCCGAGGGGACGGTGCTGTGGGTGGCGGCATAGTCGCTCATCACCCAACCGGCAAAGCCCCACTCACGTCGCAGCACCTGGTCCAGCAGCCAGGGGTTCTCGCAGGCAAATACCCCGTTGACGCGGTTGAAGGCTCCCATCAAGGAGGCCACTGCACTGTGACGCACCACGGCCTCGAAGGGGCGCAGATAGATCTCGCGCAGGGTGGCTTCGTCGACTGCCGCATTCACGCTGGCGCGTTCGTGCTCCTGGTTGTTCACGGCATAGTGCTTGAGGCAGGCTGCCACCGCGTGGGCCTGGATGGCCGGGACCTCGGCGAGCGCCATGCGGGCGTTGAGCAGCGGGTCTTCGCCGAAGGATTCGAAGGTGCGGCCGCCGACCGGGACGCGAGCGATGTCCACTGCTGGCGCCAGGATCACGTTGTGACCGCTGGCCCGTGCTTCGTGACCCAGCACGTCGCCATACGCTCGGGCCAGTTCGGTGTTCCAGGTTGCGGCCAGGGCGATGGGCGCAGGCAAGGCGGTGGCACGGCCACCGTGCACGGCACCGTTGTTGATGCGCACGCCGCAAGGGCCGTCGGCCATGGTCAGTTCGGGCAGGCCGGGGCCGGTCACGGCGGCGCTGTAGAAGCCGAAGTTGTAGTTGAGGTCGCCACTGACCAGTTCGATCTTGTCGTGCAGGCTCATGCGCGTCAGCAGTTCGGCAACACGTTCATTCAGGCCGGGCTGATGCCGCCAGTCGGCACCAAGGGGGAGCAAGGAGTTCATGAGGGGGGGCTCTCAGAGGTTTCTGTCGAATGGGGCAGGGGCTCAGCGCACCTTGCGGATGGGCAGTACGGCCAGCGCGCCCAGCCCGGCGAAGGCTGCGGCGGCGGTGAACAGCGAGCCGTAGTTCTGTGGGCCACCCATCGCGAGGAACAGCGGAGCGATCACGGGGGCCACGGATTGCGGCATGGCGCTGGCCAGGTTGAACAGGCCCAGATCCTTGGCGGCCTCGTCGGGGTTGGGCAGCACCTCGGTCACCAAGGCCAGGTCGACGGCCACGTACATGCCTTGGCCCAGACCGCACACGCCGACCCCCCATAGCAGGCCCCTGAAATCGTCGGCCATGCCGATGACCAACAGACCCGCGGCGTAGATCAATGCGGCGATCAGGACAAAGGCTTTGCGACGTCCGCATCGGTCGCTGAGCCAGCCACTGGCCAGGCTGGACAACACGATGGCGACGCATGACACCAGCGTGGACAGGAACATCTTGTCGGGCACGGCCTCGGTGCTGATGCTCAGCTTGTCGAGCATGTAGAACACTTGGTAGGTCATCAATGTGGCGATGCCCAGCAGCAGCAGGAAGCGGCTGGCAAAGGCCCAGAGAAAGTCGCTTGCACCCCGCGGATTGATCATGAAGCTGCGGATGAAGCCCGACAGGCTCAGCGCCTGTGCCGCTTGCGCTGGTGCCAGCCGATCGCGCATGTTGGCGCACAACAGGAAAACGAACACCGTGAACAGGCCTGCGGGCAACAGGAACATCTGGGCCAGGCTGCTGGCCGCCTGTGCCATGTACACCCCTGCCAGGATGCCTGCGGGCATGCACATGCCCAGCAGGCCGCCGACGGCGCCGCGCTGGGACTCGTGAATCTGGTCGGGCATCAGGGCCATGAGGGCGGCCAGCACGGCGTTGTAGGCCAATTGGGCCAGTGACCAGCCCAGCATGAGCAACCATACCGAAGGGCTGACAGCCACGATGATCAGGCCAGCCAGGCCCAGCAAGGCGCCCCCCACCAGCCATGGGCGGCGCATGCCGAAGCGTGAGCGGGTGCGGTCGCTGAACAGTCCGGCCACGGGGTTGGCGATCATGGCCACGAAGGCGCCGATGCCCAGCACCCAGGCCAGGGTGGTTTCCTTGCTGTCAGGGGCCAGTTGATTCACCTTGAGCGCCATGGTGACGATGACGGGTGTCATCACCGCCATCCAGAAGCCGAAGGTGGCCAGGCCATAGAAGGCGATGAAGCGGCGTGAGGCGCGCGGTGCGGCGCAGCGACCGGGCAGTGGGGTGTCGAGGGCGCGGGGGGCAGTGGTCATGAGGGGCCTGGGGATGAGAAGACGCGACGGGGCCCTGACGCCAGAGGCGCCGGGCATGAGCGCTGGGCTGACTTATTGGGGGGCCTTGGCCGCTGCCTGCCCGGCCTTGACGTACTTCATTTCGTTGAAGGTCAGCACCTCGAAGCGGCCGTCGCGGTACACGACTTCGGTGATGCTGGCGTTGGTCAGCGGTTTGTGCAGGGGGTATTGGTTGCCCGGCGCCAGCGTATCCACCACGGCCGCGATGGCCAGACCATGCGAGACCACCAGCACTTTTCCGCCACCCCGCCGGGCCTGCTGGCTGGCGATCTCGGTCAGTGCGTTGATCAGTCGTTTGGTGATGGTGGCGTAGTCTTCGGCGGGCCAGGTCTTGCCGTGCGTGGTGCCGCGCCGGCGGTCCATCGCCGCGACCGTATCGGCAAAGCGCTTGGGCGTGAACTTCTTGAGCCAGTCCTCCATGGCCAGGCCGTCGAATCGGGCTGCATCGTTCCAGAGCGTGGTGTTGAGGTCGGCCTCATAGCTGCCGAAGTTGAACTCACGCAGGCGCGGGTCGATCTGCAGGGGTAATTGGGTCTGACCGCTGAACGCCTGCACGACGCGTGCCGTCTCCATGGCACGGCCGCTATCGCTGCTGTAGACCGATGCAAAGGAAGTGTCCTTCAGTCCCCTACCCAGGTCTTGCGCGACCGCAATGCCATCGGGGGTCAGCACCGCGTCTGACCAGCCCTGCACCCGGTCGGAGACGTTGAGCATGGTCTTGCCGTGGCGGGTCAGGTACAGGTGGACTTCAGCCTCGTCGGCATGGACGCCGGGGGTGGCGAAGCACAGGGCGATCAGGCCCAGGCCGCACACGCGGCTCAGGATGTTCTTGAGCATCATGGCTTGTCTCCGGCGGGGTCAGAAGAATTCGTGGCGGTAGTCGAGGCGGATCATCGGCCCCGTCTTGCTGGCATTGAGTTGCCGGCCCTGGCTCACGTCAGGGGCTCCTTGCACCTCGCGCCAGTTGCGCGACCAGTCGTAGGCCACCACGGTGTGCAGGCCCTTGATGAGCTCGGGCTTGTATTCGACGAAGACCATCACATCGCCATGTGCCAGGCCCACTCCCTTGAATTTCATGCCGCTGCCGTAGTAGGCCGCTGCACCCACGCCGAATTCGCGGGTCAGCGCTTGCGTCGCCATGCCGAACGCCATCAGTTCGCGGTGGTACATGTAGTCGATCATGCCGTTGTAGGCCGGACTGGCGAATCGGCCTACCGCGTTGCGCGCGATGTTGTATTCGAAGAAGCCCATGCCGTTGGGATTGCTGTTGGGGGCATGGGTGTAGGTGGTTCCACCTTGCACAAAGGTCTTGTCGACCTGAGCGCTGAGGCGGATGGCCGCATGGTAGGCATTCCGGTCGAAGCCACGGCGGGCGTTGGCGTTTTCCTGCTGCCACACGCTGAGTGCACGGTTGTGGTACAGAAAACCCTCAGCCTTGAGTGAGCCCTTCTGCGCCGGGTCGGCCTGCCAAACGCCTTCCAGCCCTTCGCGCATGACGTAATGCGGTGCGGCGCCGGTGAAATAAAGCAGTGAACGGTTCTTCTGGGGCTCCCACTTGATCTGGGCTGTGGCCAGGTAGTCGACGGCGGTGCCCTTGGCCGTCGTGAATCGGCGTTTGAAGGTCTCGTTGCGGTCCATGGTGGCGTCCACCACAGCGACCAGCCCGCTCCAGGCGCCTTGTGTCCCATCGAGGCGGGCGCCGTTGTAGAGCTTCTCCAGGGCTCGGCTGTCTCGCGCGTGCAGCATGCCCATGTTGGAGACCTTTTGCAGACCGATGCGCGACTTGAACTGTGTGCCGTCGCCCTGCCACTTCAGCTTGACGACGTGCTCTCCGATACGGCTGAAGCTGGCTGGATGCCGCGGCAGGGTTCCGTCGGTGAAGCCGCTGGCATCGGTGCCGGTGCTGATGTTCAGCGCCGTGTCGTAAGACAGATCGAAGCCTAACGTCTCAGCCCAGTAGCCGCTGGTGAAATCGAGCGAGGCCGCCTGAACCGAGGTGTGGTAGTTGGGGGGGAGTCCGGCGTCCGGTGTGTTGGTGCCGGCCTTGTACAGATGGCGCAGGTGCAGGCTCAGGTGGCTGTCGTCCATCAGGGCTTGGCCGCTGTGCCAAGCGCCCTGGGCATCGGCTTTGGCATCGGCATTGACGCGACCGACGGAAGTGTCCTGGGCCAGCGCTGGGCCCCAGATCATGGCGAGGGTCGCGAGTCCGAGCATCGGCCGCAGACGGGTGGGGGCGTGATTCAAAATTGTCTCCTTGAGTCGTCGTCCGACCAGCGCTGTGCTGGCGTCACGCAGAGTGGTCTGCGAAACTGACGAGCGCATTCTTCAAAGAGATCGCCTTGGCGTCTGTGCCAAAAGCTGTCAAGGCCAGGGGCAAATCCTGACCTGCAAGGGAAAGCCCGGGGTGTTCAGCCCCGATGAGGGGACATGATCGCGTCACCTCGGAGCCGTCGCGGCTGGGGAACCGGAGTCAGGTCGGGCCGAAGACGGCCCTCCTGACGTGACTGAACGCTCAGAACCCCAGGCTGGCCAGCAGGTCGTCGACCTGAGATTGGTTGGTCACCACCTCGCGGTTGGCTTGACCATCCACCACGGGGCCCTGCAGGTCCTTGGTGGCAGGGGCATGGTAGGTGTTGCCGTCAGGCGCGGTGCTCACCAACAGGTCGAGCAGCTGCTTCTCGATGTCGGACGCCAGGTTGACCACGCGTGCGATCACCTGACCGGTGAGGTCGTGGAAGTCCTGCGCCATCATGATGTCGGTCAGGTTCTCGTCCATTGCCGCATTTGATTGGCTGACCAGGTGCAGGTAGGTGAGCAAATCCTTGCCGGTGAAGGTGGTGCCAGGGTAGCGCTCGATCAGTTCGGTCAGACGCCGGGTTTCGACATCCACCGGTTCACGCGCGGCCTTGGTTTTGTCCACCGAGTTCAGCACTTTTTCGGCCGCTTCGCCGGTCAGGCGCGCGATGTAGCTCAGGCGGCTCTTGGCGTCGGGCAGTTCTTCGGCGGCGCCGTGCAGTTTGTCGGCAATGCCCAACGCATTGAGCGAGTCATGCAACTGACGGGTGAGCTGGCCCAGTCGAAAGTGAACATCGACTTCATCCTGGTTGTGGGCGATTTCAGGTCCGTGGTCGTCGGTCATGGCATTCGGGCTTGGCTGGAGCGTGAGGCACGCTGTGTAACACACCTGGGTTTGTAGACTCTCGTCACAATTTTCACAATATAGCTTGCCCCGGGCGCCCGTTCAGCGAAATCCCGCGCTTGTGCCTCGCCAAGTCTCAAATTTTCGGGAAAACCCCGCTGAGGTGTTGGTCCAACGGTTTGATTCGCGCCAAGCCCAGCTGGGCTGGGCCTCAAAGCTTCTTGACCAGCACCTGGCTCTTGCGGTCCCAGTTGTACTTGCGTTTGCGGGCCTCGGGCAGCCAGTCCGGGTCCACGGGCTGGAAGCCGCGCTTGATGAACCAGTGCATGGTGCGGGTGGTCAGCACGAAAATGCTTTGCAGGCCCATGGCGCGGGCCCGTTGTTCGATGCGCTTGAGGATTTTTTCGCCATCGCCCTGGCCCTGGCTTTGCGGCGAGACCGTCACGGCGGCCATTTCGGCAGTGCGGGCCTCGGGGTAGGGGTAGAGGGCAGCGCAGGCAAAGATCACGCCGTCGTGGTCGATGATGCTGTAGGCCTCGATGTCGCGCTCGATCTCGGTGCGGCTGCGTTTGACCAGGGTGCCGTCTTTTTCGAAGGGTTCGATCAATTGCAGGATGCCGCCCACGTCGTCGGCGGTGGCTTCGCGCAGTTCCTCGAGTTTTTCGTCGACCACCATGGTGCCGATGCCATCGTGCACATACACCTCCAGCAGCAGCGAGCCGTCGACCGCGAAAGGCAGGATGTGGCTGCGTTCGACGCCGCCCTTGCAGGCCTGCACGCAGTGTTGCAGGTAGAAGGCGGTGTCGGTGGGCACCTGCGCCTTGGGCAACTGGGCGAGCAGCTTTTCGGCGGCCGCCAGCGGCAGCTCGGTGTCGATGGGGTTGTCTTCGCCCTCGGGGGCCAGTGGGTCCTGGCGGATGCCGGGCACCTCGGTCAGGAAGATCAGCTTGTCGGCCTGCAACTCAGTGGCCACGCGGGTCGCCACTTCTTCCATGCTCAGGTTGAAGGCTTCGCCGGTGGGGGAGAAACCGAACGGTGACAGCAGCACCATGGCGCCGAAATCCAGCGAGCGCTGGATGCTGGCCACGTCGACCTTGCGCACCAGGCCCGAGTGTTTGAAGTCGACACCGTCGACGATGCCCACAGGACGCGCGGTCAGGAAGTTGCCTGAGATCATGCGCACGGTGGAACCGGCCATGGGCGTGTTGGGCAGGCCCATGCTGAAGGCGGCCTCGATCTCGTAGCGCAACTGGCCGGCTGCCTCCTGGGCGCAATCGAGCGCGATCTCGTCGGTGATGCGGATGCCGTGGGAGTAGCGCGGCTCCTGGCCCTTGGCCCGCAGTTGTTCATTGACCTGGGGCCGGAAGCCGTGCACCAGCACGATCTTCACGCCCATGCTCTGGATCAGCGCCAGGTCTTGCGCAATGTGCGGCAGCTTGCCGGCCGCGATGGCTTCACCCGCGATGCCGACCACAAAGGTCTTGCCCCGGTGCATGTGGATGTAAGGTGCCACCGAACGGAACCAGGGCACAAAGGTGAAGTTGAAAACAGCGGACATGGTGGGCGGGGGGAGGGTCGAAGGGGTATCCGGCCTGTTTTCAGCAATTTCCGGATGCGAGGGCGCAAAGTGTAGCGCCCTCGCTGCACTGCAGCACGACCCGGCCGTGCCAGGGCCGGAGGCTGCCGCAGCGGCCGGGTCCGGGGATCAGGCCACGGTCAGGGCACGCAGGCTGGACACGGTCTGCACGCAGGCCAGGGCTGCTTCGGTGCCCTTCACATTGAAATGGTTCTGGAAGTACTTGCGGTGTTCCAGGTGCTCATGGAAATGATGCGGTGTGAGCACGGCCGAGATCATCGGCACATCGGTGTCGAGCTGCACCTTCATCAAGGCCTCGACGACCGTCTGTGCGACGAACTCGTGGCGGTAGATGCCGCCGTCGACCACCAGAGCGCAGGCCACCACGGCCTGGTAGCGGCCGCTGCGGGCGAGACGTTGGGCATGCAGGGGGATCTCGAAGGCGCCCGGCACGCCGATCACGTCGATGGCGCTGGCGGGCACACCGTGGCGCGCCATCTCGCTCAGAAAGGCCGCGCGGGCCTGCTGCACGATGTCGGCATGCCAGGAGGCTTCGATGAAGGCATAGCGCCCATCAGCAGGTAATTGCAGAGGCGCCTGAGACGCTTGCAGCTCAAGTGGGGGAAGTGAAAAGTCTTTGTGACTCATGACTGACTCGTGGTTTCCATTGAAGGCCCCGGAAAGGGACCGCAGGTTCCAGAAATCAGGGTCGCACGAACACCCGCCCGCCTCGGCGCACGGCTGCGCCGGCGCCGATGGGGCGGGGTGGTCGCGCTCTCTTTCATCCGGACTGTGACCGTCGGCCCCGGAGTCACACCGGGTCTGCTGACCCCGGCCACGCAACGGTGGCCGGGCGCTCGCGGGCTTGTGCAGCCGAGGCTGCCATCACCGCCGGTGGGGAGTTTCACCCCGCCCTGAGAACGCTTGTTGCCGGTGCCATGAGGCGCCGGCCAGTGCATTCTAGGGCCTGTAGCGGGGCTGCGTCGGCACGCTGGCGACAGGCCCACCGCCGCCAGGGATTGAGCATGCCGCCGCGGGCCGACCGGGTGGAGAGAGATAATTGCGGGTTGTCCATTTTTGAACCGGTCCCGCCCTTGTCCACAGCCCCGCTCCAGATCGACTTTCCTGAATCGCTGCCTGTCTCGGGCAAGCGCGACGAGATCATGGCGGCGCTGGCCCAGCACCAGGTGATCATCGTGTGCGGCGAGACCGGCTCGGGCAAGACCACGCAGTTGCCCAAGATCGCGTTGGCCATGGGGCGGGGGCGGCTGAACGCGGCACCGGGCCAGAAGGGCCAGTTGATCGGCCACACCCAGCCGCGCCGCATTGCGGCCAGCTCGGTGGCCAAGCGCATTGCCGAAGAACTCAAGACGCCCCTCGGGGACGTGGTGGGCTACAAGGTCCGGTTTCAGGATCGCTTGTCCAAGGACGCCTCGGTCAAGCTGATGACCGATGGGATCTTGCTGGCCGAGACCCAGACCGATCCGCTGCTCAAGGCCTATGACACGCTGATCATCGACGAAGCGCATGAGCGCAGCCTCAACATTGATTTTCTGTTGGGCTACCTGCGCCAGATCCTGCCACGTCGCCCCGATCTGAAGATCGTGGTGACCTCGGCCACCATCGATGCGAACCGCTTTGCCGAGCACTTTGCCTCGGCCAAGGGCCCGGCCCCGGTGATCTATGTCTCGGGCCGAACCTTCCCGGTTGAACAACGCTACCGGCCATTCGAGGAGTCGCGCGATTACGGCCTCAACGAGGCGATCGCCGACGCGGTCGACGAGCTTTGGCAAGGCAATGTCGGTGGCGACATCCTGGTGTTCCTGCCCGGCGAGCGCGAGATCCGTGAGGCGGCCGACCACCTGCGTGGTCATCTGGCCCATGTGCCGCACCTGCGCAACGCCGAGGTGCTGCCCTTGTTTGCCCGCCTGTCACAGGCGGAGCAGGACCGCATTTTTGACGGGCACACCGGGCGGCGCATCGTGCTGGCCACCAACGTGGCCGAAACCTCGCTCACCGTGCCGGGCATCCGCTATGTGGTGGATGCGGGCACGGCGCGTGTCAAGCGCTACAGCTTCCGCAGCAAGGTCGAGCAATTGCTGGTCGAGCCTATCAGCCAGGCGGCCGCCAACCAGCGGGCCGGGCGCTGTGGTCGGGTGGCCAACGGCATCTGCATCCGCCTTTACGACGAGAAGGACTTCACGGCGCGGCCCCGCTTCACCGACCCCGAGATCCTGCGCAGTTCGCTGGCCGGGGTGATCCTGCGCATGAAATCGTTGCACCTGGGCGCGGTGGAGGAGTTCCCATTTCTGGAGTCACCCTCGGGCCGGGCCATCGCTGACGGCTATCAGCTGTTGTCCGAACTGGGCGCGGTGGATGATGCCCATGAGTTGACGCCCATGGGCCAGGAGCTGGCCCGTCTGCCGTTGGACCCCCGCGTGGGGCGCATGATCATCGAGGCGCGGGATCGCAATGCGCTCGAAGAGGTGCTGGTGATCGCGGCCGCCCTGTCGGTGCAGGATGTGCGTGACCGCCCCATGGAGGCACAGGCCCAGGCCGATCAGGCCCATGCCAAATGGGACGACGAGAAGAGCGAGTTCAGCGGCTACATCCGCCTGTGGCAATGGCTGGCCGATGCGCGTGGCGGGGCCATCCCCTTGACCCGCCGCGGCCAGGCCGCCCCGCCGCCGCCGCCCCAGCGCCGTGCCAGCGCCGCGGTGCTGCCCGTGGCGCAGCGCCTGCAGGCTCCGGCCATCATCGCGCCGCCTGAGCCGGTGGGCGCCACCCACAAGCTGAGCAACCGGCAGTACGAGAACCTGCTGCGCCAGAACTTCATCAATGTGCGTCGTCTGCGCGAGTGGCGAGACATCCACAGCCAGTTGCTGACCGTGGTCACCGAGCACCGCTGGGTGATCAACCGCAACCCCGCCAGTTACGAGCAGATCCACCTCTCGATGCTGGCCGGGTTGTTGGGCAATGTGGGCTGGAAGATGGAAGAGGAGGGCGGTTCAGGCTCGTCCGGCGAGTACCTGGGCGCGCGGGGCATCAAGTTCCACCGCCATCCCGGTGCCCACCTGAAGAAGAAACCCGGTCGCTGGATCGTCTGCGCCGAACTGGTCGAGACCACGCGGCTGTTCGGTCGCGGCATCGCCAACATCGAACCCCAATGGTTGGAGCAGATCGGTGGTCACCTGCTGAAAAAGCAGATGCTCGATCCGCATTGGGAAAAGCGCAGTGCCGAGGTGGTGGCCTACGAGCGCGCCACCCTGTACGGGCTGGTGGTCTACAGCGGGCGGCGCATCAGCTACGGTCGCATCGACCAGGTGGCCGCCCGCGAGATCTTCATCCGCCAGGCCCTGGTAGAGGGCGAGTTCGACACCCGCTTGCCCTTCCTGGCCGCCAACCAGAAGCTGATCCGTCAGGTGGAAGACCTGGAGCACAAATCGCGCCGCCAGGACGTGCTGGTCGATGAAGAGCTGATCTATGCCTTCTACGACAAGCTGCTGCCCGCCGACGTTTACAGCGGCGCCACGCTGGAGCACTGGTACAAGGAAGCCGCCAAGCTGAACTCCAAGCTGCTGTACCTGACCCGTGAAGAGCTGATGCGTCACGAGGCCGCCGGCATCACCACCAGCGCCTTCCCGCGTCATGTGCGCCTGGGCGGGGTCGATTGCGTGGCCACCTATCTTCACGAACCCGGCGATGCCAAGGATGGCGTCACTGTGGACGTGCCCTTGTTCGTGCTCAACCAGGTCAACGACGAGCGCTGCGAGTGGCTGGTGCCCGGCATGCTCAAGGACAAGGTACAGGCCCTGCTGAAGAGCCTGCCGCAGAAGCCGCGGGCCCGCCTGGTGCCCTTGCCTGAAAGCGCCCAACGTTTCACCGAGCGCCTGATCGAGCCCGCCGTGTATGGCCATGGCAGCCTGACCGACGCTTTGCTCAAGCTAGTGCGCGAGCAGGTGCAGCTCGATGTGAAGCGGGCTGATTTCAAGCTCGACATGCTGGCGGCCCACTTGTTCATGAACATCCGCGTGGTGGACGAGCACGGCCGACAACTGGGCATCGGTCGCAACCTCGGCGCCCTCAAGGCCGAACTGGGCTCGAAGGCCCGGGGGGCCTTCCAGGCCCTGGCCGGCCTCAAGGTGGCGGCCGCCCCCCAGCCGGCATCCGAATCCCGCCAGGCCGAGCCTGCCGGCCGGCCGAAAGTCGCCCCCGCTGCGGCCCCCGCATCGTCACCCGCACGCCCAGCCGAGCAGCGCTACACCGCCTGGACCTTCGGTGAACTGCCCGAGCTGATGGAGATCCGCCGCGGTCAGCAGACCCTGATCGGTTTCCCCGCCCTGATCGATGGCGGCGACGCGGTGACCATCGAAGTCTTCGACGAGCCTGATGTGGCGGCCGCCAAGCACCGGGCCGGTCTGCGTCGGCTGTTTGCGCTGCAGATCCGCGACGCGCTCAAATACCTCGAAAAGAACATTCCCGAGCTGCAGAAGATGGCGGTCGCCTACATGCCTCTGGGTACCCAGGAGGAATTGCGCGAGCAGATTCTGGATGTGGCGCTGGAGCGGGCCTTTTTGCTCGAGCCCTTGCCTACTGACGAGTATGCGTTCAAGCGCCGCATCGAGGAGGGACGAGGCCGCCTGACCCTGATCGCCAACGAAGTGGCGCGACTGGCCGGTGTCATCCTGCTGGAGTACGCGGCCGCCGCACGCAAGATCAAGGACACCAAGAACGCCCCCGAGGCCACGGCTGACGGAGCCCAGCAGTTGCAGCGGCTCATGCCCAAGAAGTTCCTGTCTCTCACGCCTTGGGCCCAGTTGCAGCATTTCTCGCGCTACCTCAAGGCCATCACCCTGCGGCTGGAGAAGTACCGCGCCGACCCGGCACGTGACGCCACCCGCCTGGCCGAATTGCGGCCGCAAGAGCAACGCTACTGGCGACTGGTGGCCGAGCGCAAGGGTGCCGTGGATGCCCGCATGCAGGAGTTCCGCTGGTTGCTCGAAGAGCTGCGGGTGAGCTTTTTTGCCCAGGAGCTTCGCACCCCGCAACCGGTCAGCATCAAGCGTCTGGACAAGGCCTGGGCTCAGATCAACAGCTGATCGTTGCAGGCTGCGGTTTCGATTGCAGCAATAAAACGGGCGCTCGATTGGTCACGAACGTGACGATCAGGCCCCGGGCCTTCCCCGATGCGTGCGGACAGGTGGCTCGGTAAGCTCCGCGCAAGGAGATCTTATGAGCCTGCATGACAAGTTCTGGCCCAAGCGCCTGCCCCGCCAAATCACACCGCCGGCCACGCCCCTGTGGGACAACATTGCGGTGAATGCCCGCCGATTTCCGGACAAGCCGGCGCTGGTGTTTCTCGGCCGCCCAACCAGCTACCGCGAACTGTTGGCGCAGGTCGAGCGGCTGGCGGCCCGACTGCATGCGCTGGGCGTGCGCAAAGGTGACCGTGTCATCTTGAACATGCAGAACTGCCCGCAGTTGGTGGTGGCCCATTTCGCCATCCTCCGGGCCAATGCGGTGGTGGTGCCCGTCAACCCCATGAACCGTGCCGAAGAGCTCAAGCACTACATCACCGACCCCGATGCTGCGGTGGCCATCACCACGGCCGACCTGGCAGGCGAACTGGCCAAGGCCAGCAACGACCTGCCCGAGGCCCAGGGCCTCAAGCACCTGATCGTGACCCATTTCACCGATGCCTTCGACCCGGCCCAGCCTGAAGGCGACGCACTGCCCCCGGCGTGGGGACCCTGGCTGCTGACCGAGCACCCGGCCCCCGCTCTGCGCGGCGGCAGAGTGCACACCTGGCAAGCCAGCCTCGAAGGGCAGGAGCCGGTACCCGAGCCCGAGGTCGGTGGTGCCGACATGGCGGTATTGCCTTATACCAGTGGCACCACGGGCCTGCCCAAGGGTTGCATTCACCTTCATTCCAGCCTCATGCACAACGCCGTGGCGAGTGCTGCCTGGGGCAGCGCCACCTCGGAGAACGTGGTGCTGGGTGTGGTCCCCATGTTCCACATCACCGGCATGGTGGCGGTGATGCACGCCACCCTCTATGTGGGGGGCACCCTGATCCTGATGCCCCGCTGGGATCGCGATCTGGCCGGGCGCCTGATCTCGCGCTATCGCGTGACCAACTGGACCAACATTCCCACCATGGTGATCGACCTGCTGGCCAGCCCGCACTTCGATCAGTACGACCTGTCATCGCTGAGCTACATCGGTGGCGGCGGGGCGGCCATGCCGCAGGCCGTGGCGCAGCGCCTGTTCGAGAACTACGGCCTGCGCTATGTCGAGGGCTATGGCCTGACCGAGACCGCCGCCCCTTCGCACACCAACCCGGTCGATGCACCCAAGCAGCAATGCCTGGGCATCCCATTCATGAGCACCGAGGCCTATGTGATCGACCCCGACACCCTGCAGGAGATGCCGCAGGGCGAGGCTGGCGAGATCATCATCCACGGGCCCGAGGTCTTCCAGGGTTACTGGAAGCGTCCCGACGCCACGGCCGCCGCCTTCATCGAGTTCAAAGGCAAGCGATTCTTCCGTTCGGGTGACATGGGGCGGGTGGACGAAGACGGCTATTTCTTCATGACCGATCGCCTCAAGCGCATGATCAACGCCTCGGGCTACAAGGTCTGGCCGGCCGAAGTCGAGGCCCTGATGTTCCGTCACCCTGGTATCCAGGAGGCCTGCATCATCGCGACCAAGGATGCCTACCGAGGCGAGTCGGTCAAGGCGGTGGTGGTGCGTCGGGCCAGCCATCAACATCTGACCGAGGCTGACATCATCGACTGGTGCCGCGACAACATGGCCGTCTACAAGGTGCCCCGCGTCGTGCAGTTTGTGGATACCCTGCCCAAGAGCGGCAGCGGCAAGGTGATGTGGCGGCAGTTGCAGGAGCTTGAATCCGCTTGAACGAATGGCCCCGGGACAGGGGTTGAATCCCGGCCATGTGCCTTGTCCAGGCCCGGTGGAGGCATCGACGCATCGATGTCCCCATCGGGCTTTGCGTTGTCCGCACAAATTCAAGATAAATGATATTTTGGCCACTTTAGAGAATCGATGATTCCAAAAAAATTTCATAAATATCAAATAAATTGCCAATGAATCATATAATTCACTTCGCGTGGAGGTGGACGGCGCCTGCGGGCTGACCTGCTTCGGCAGAACCAGGACTGAACCGGGCCTGCTCCTCTGATTCCGCGCGTTCTTTGTCTGTGTCGCAGGAGTTGCCCTATGAAGCTGTCCCACTTTTCGATCCGTCAGCGTTTTGTTGCGTTGCTGGCCCTGTTCCTGGTGGGTTTCCTGGTCACGGGCATCTGGTCCTTGCGCACCCTGAGCTATCTCAAGGTCAATGGGCCGCTTTATGAGCACATCGTCCAAGGCAAGGACTTGGTGGCTGACATCCTTCCTCCGCCCGAGTACGTGCTGGAGCCCTATCTGGTGTGTTTCCAGTTGGCCGCCACCACCGATCCGACGCGTCAGGCCAAACTGCTGGACCAGTGGGCCAGCCTGCGCAAGGCCTACGACGAGCGCCATGCCTATTGGGAGCGCGCCAAGCTGGGTCCCGAGTTGAGCGAACTGCTCCTCAAACGGTCACACGAGTCTGCTCTGGCGTTTTTTACCAGTGCAGATCAGGGCCTGATCCCGGCCGTCAAGCAAGGTGATGCGGCCGGTGTCCGCTCGGCCTTGGAGCGCTTGAGCGCCTTGTACGAGGCCCATCGTCAAGCCATCGATGACACCGTGACGGTGGCCAGTCGCTTGACCCAGCAGGATGAGGCGGCCGCAGCTCAGGAGATCGAGCGCAACACGGCCCTTCTGATCCTGATCTCGGTGTTGTCCGTGCTGGCCAGCTTGGGTCTCGCGGTGATGATCATCCGCAGCATCACCGGCCCCCTGATGGAAGCCGTCAGGGTGTCGAACCGGGTGGCGGCCGGTGATCTCAGCGAGCCCATTGAAGTCCAAGGGCGAGACGAGACCGCCCAGTTGCAGGGCGCACTCCGGACGATGCAGGACAGCCTGGTCCGGACGGTGGGTCAGGTCCGTGGCAATGCGCAGCAGGTGGCACAGTCCAGTGCTGAGATCGCCAGCGGCAACCATGATCTGAGCGAGCGCACCGAACGCCAGGCCTCGGCTTTGGAAGAGACGGCTGCCGCCATGTCTGAACTCGATGAAGCCGTTCGTCAGAACGCTGACAACGCCCGTCAGGCCAAGCAACTGGCCCATGGCGCGCGCGAGGTCGCCGCCCGAGGCAGCTCGGTGGTGGGCGAGGTGGTCGACACCATGAGGGGGATCAATGACAGCTCACGCCAGATCTCCGACATCGTCGGCACGATCGATGGCATTGCCTTCCAGACGAACATCCTGGCCTTGAACGCCGCGGTCGAGGCCGCCCGCGCCGGTGAGCAGGGCCGTGGATTTGCCGTCGTGGCCGGGGAGGTGCGACGCCTGGCGCAGCGCAGTGCAGAGTCGGCGCGCGAGGTCAGGGCCCTGATCGGTGCCAGCGTCGAACGGGTTGACCAGGGCAGCCGTCTGGTCGATGCAGCGCGTCGTGCCATGGAGGATGTGGTCGTGGAGATCGAACGGGTCAGCGAAGTGGTCGGAGCCATCAGCGATGCCAGCGCTGAGCAGAGCACAGGGGTCTCGGAGGTGGTGGCCGCGGTCGGCCAGATCGATCAGGTCACCCAACAGAACGCGGCGCTGGTGGAAGAGAGCGCAGCTGCCGCCTCCAGTCTGCGTCAGCAAGCTCAGGAGCTGCTCAATGGCGTGTCGCTGTTCCGGTTGCCTGAAGGGTCTGTCGAAACCCGCGGCTTGTCGGCTCCGTCTGATTCGGCAGCACGATCCCGGCTGGCCTGGTCAAGCTGAGTTTCCCGGGTGCGACTGAATGGGTATGCCCCTGAGGCGAGCGTCAGCCATCGTTTTTTGCGATGGCTGACGCTTGTCATTGCGCTTTGTTTAACAAGTCGGGTGCTGGTTTGACCGGTGATCCGCCGTGGTTTGCGCGTCATGCGCGCGCACCAAGCTGGTGATTTCGCGTTTTCTCGGTCGATGCGCCCCAATCCCGGTGCGGTGCGCGGGCAATGGCTTCGCAATCCATGGAGGCGGATGACGAAAGGGCGGCGCATGAGGTGAGGCTAGTGGAAAACCTTAATATGTGAGTGGACATAATGTAGAGAAATTAAGAATGTCATTTCTGACATTTACGTTCATCTCCATGAGTCTTAACGCATGTCTGCCCTGATGCCTTCCGCTGCCTCCAACCGACCGGCCTCCGCAACCCAACGAGACGGTCAGGACTCCGGCTTTTTCGCCTACCACGGTGTCTGGGCGCCCGGCGTGCGCCTGTTTCGCAAGCTGAGATTCGCCTCCAAAGCCCTGATCATCTCGCTCGCCTTTCTGCTGCCCTTGCTGGGGCTGTTGAGCTGGCAACTGGATTCCCACGCCGAAAAGGCGATGGAGGCCCGCAAGACGGCCACCCGCCAGCATGTCGAGATTGCCTACGGTCTGCTGGAGTGGGCTCATGAGCAGGAGAAGTCGGGCAAGCTGAGCACCGCGCAGGCCCAGGAGGTGGCCAAGGAAGCGATTGCCCGTCTGCGCTACGACAAGCAGGAGTATTTCTGGATCAATGACATGCACCCCCGAGTGGTGATGCATCCGTACAAGCCCGAGCTCAATGGGCAGGACGTCTCCGACGCCAAGGATCCCAATGGATTGGCTCTGTTCAAGGCGTTTGTGGACATGGCCCGCAGCCGAGGCGAGGGTTTTGTGAACTACCAGTGGCCCAAGCCCGGATTTGACAAGCCGGTGGACAAGGTGAGTTTCGTGAAGGGTTTCGCACCTTGGGGTTGGGTGATCGGTTCAGGCATCTATGTGGACGATCTCCGCGCCGATGTGCAGCGCACCGTGATGTTCAGCGTCTCCATCGTGCTGGCCGCCGTGCTGGTGGCAGGCTACCTGTTTCTCAGCTTCTACCGGGTGATGGACGGAGGGCTGAAAGAAACCCGCCGGCACCTTCGTGCCATGACCGACGGTGACCTGACGACCTCGCCTTCGCCCTGGGGGCGTGATGAGGCGGCACAGCTCATGTTGGAGTTGCGCAACATGCAGAGCTCGATGCGGGACATGGTGGCGTTGGTGCGTCAGTCCAGCGACCAGATCGTCCACTCAAGCAATGAAGTGGCCAAGGGCGCCATGGATCTGTCGTCGCGCACCGAACAGGCGGCGGCCAGCCTCGAGGAGTCGGCCGCCTCGATGGAGCAGATTTCGGCCACGGTCAAGGTGACGTATGCCAACACCGACGAGGCCAGCCGGGAGGCCAGCCACAATGCCGAATCCGCCACGCAGGGCGGGCAGGTCATGGGCGAGGTGGTATCCACCATGGACCGCATCCGCGGCTCGTCGGCGCGCATCGCCGAAATCATCGGCACCATCGATGGCATTGCTTTCCAGACCAACATCCTGGCCCTGAATGCGGCCGTGGAGGCGGCCCGGGCCGGCGAACAGGGGCGTGGTTTTGCAGTGGTGGCCGGCGAGGTGCGCATGCTGGCCCAGCGCAGCGCCGAGGCGGCCCGCGAGATCAAGAGCCTCATCGGCACCAGCGTCGAGCAGGTGGAGCAGGGCACGGGCGTGGTGCAGCGCGCCGGTCAGACCATCCAGGGCATCGTGGATTCGGCTCGGCGCGTCAATGAACTGCTGGGCGAGATCTCGGTGGGTGCACGAGAGCAGGCGCAGGGCGTAGGGCAGGTGGGGCAGGCGCTCCAGGAGCTCGATCGCATGACCCAGCAAAACGCCGCCTTGGTCGAGCAGACCGCAGCGGCGGCCGGCGCGATGCGTGATCAGGCCACCCAGTTGGCGGGCCAGGTGTCCCGTTTCCGTCTGCCTGCCTGACGCGGGGCGCCGACAGACGGCTGGACCCACCCTCTAAACTCGGGATCATGTCGTCTCCACCCCAGGGCGCCGCCCGTTTGACCCATTTGCCGGCCGCCGGTTGGCGCGAGCGCCTGTTCCGCATCGTCTTCGAGGCCGATACCCGGGCCGGCCGGGTCTTCGACTATGGCCTGATCGTCACCATCTTGCTCAGCGTGGCCGTGGTGATGGCCGACAGCGTGGAGGCCTTGCGCGGACATTTCGGACCCACCTTCAACCTGCTGGAGTGGCTCTTCACCGCGATCTTCACCGTCGAGTACCTGTTGCGCCTGCTGTGCGTTCGCCATCCGTGGCGCTACGCCCTGAGTTTCTTCGGTCTGGTGGATCTGCTGGCCCTGCTGCCCACCTACCTGGCCTTGTTCGTGCCCGAATTGCACTTGTTGATCGACGTGCGTGTGTTGCGTCTGCTCAGGGTGTTCCGGGTGTTCAAGCTGGCGGCCTATGTCAACGAGTACCAGATGCTGGCCGAGGCTTTGGTGGCCACCCGGCGCAAGATCTTGATCTTCATGTCGGTGGTGCTGATGATCGTGTTGGTGGCTGGCACGGTGATGTACTTGGTCGAAGGGGCTGAAAACGGCTACTCCAGCATTCCGACGGCCATGTACTGGGCGATCACCACCATGACCACCGTGGGCTTTGGTGACATCACCCCCAAGACCGATCTCGGGCGTTTCATCGCCTCGGCCATGATGCTGCTGGGCTGGGGCACCCTGGCGGTGCCCACCGGCATCGTGACCAGCGAAATGGCCCAGAAGCGCCGACAGGCCGTGTCTGCACCCAGCACTCGCAGCTGTCCTGAGTGTCTTGCCGAAGGGCATCTGGCCACGGCCCGCTTCTGCCATCAATGCGGCGCCCCCCTGCCTGAAACAGACTGACCCGTGCGGCGTTGAATGACATCCGTCACACATGAGCCCGGCTCGTTGGCGCTCTTGTCATTGAAATGAGTTACAAATAACGGGATTTTGATGACAAGTTGCGGCCTGGTCGCCGCATGGATGCCCATGCCCCCATCTCTTCTGCCCTCATTGCTGGATCATTGGGCGGCTCTCTTTGACCGAACATTTGGAGCTGGCCTGTGACCGCCCGTCACCTTTTGCAGCTTGGCCTGGGCTGTGGGGTGGCAGTCCTGGCCTGGGCTGGACCTTCGGGGGCCGCAACGCGTGTGGATGGCGTGGTGCCCGGTGTCTACGGGCGTGTCAGTGACTGGGGGGAGCAGGCGCCGCCTGTATTGAACGAGCAGCCGGTGCTGGTGCGCAAGACGGCGGGCCAGGTGGGCGAGCCGATCTATCTGAACGTACCGGCTGCCGAACGTCGCCACTGGGCTCAGCATTGCGTGCGCCACAGGGCCTGTGCCACGCCGGTGTACTTTGTCGACGCCCAGCGTTGGGCCCGGCTCCAGACGCTGCGGGGCGAGCAGGCTGCGCCAGCCGCCGAGTTGACTTCGCCGGCCGCTGCAGAATAAGAAGAAGTCACGTCGCTTGAATCCTGTGGTGGGCGTGAGCGGGGTCGCCACGCTGTAAGCTTCGTGCCCATGACCACCACCACTTTCCCTCCTCCGGCCGTCGAGGCCGACCAAGTGCTGCCCCAGCTCCGCGAGCGGGGCTATGCGGTGCTGAATGCCGCCACCGTCAGCCAGTGGGCTGGATGCTCGCTGCCTGAGTTGCAAGGCTTGCGACCGGATTGGGACGGGCTGCCGCCTGACAATTTCCTCAAGGATGGGGGGCGTTACCGCCGTCGCCGCCATTCCTGCTTCGTGGTGCAGGGCGCGCAGGTCGAGCAGGTGCCTCATCGATCCCACTGGCAGCCGCTGGAGTACAACGCCTTGCATGGCGGCATGGAGCGCTGGTTCGAGCCGATGATGCCCGGCTCCGTGGCACAGCCGGCCTGGGGGCAACTGCTGCGTGCGGTGGCCTCGGTCACGGCCGCACTCAAGCGCCACGAGGGAGCTCCGCCCGAGCCCTGGTTCATCGAGGCGCATCAATTCCGCATTGACACCACCGATGGCATCGGGCGACCGACCCCCGAGGGCGCCCACCGTGACGGTGTGGATCTGGTGGCCGTTTTTCTGGTCGAGCGCAGCGGCATCAAAGGCGGTGAAACCCGTGTCTTCGAAGCCGACGGCCCCAACGGACAACGCTTCACATTGTCAGAGCCCTGGTCTCTGTTGTTGCTCGACGATGCGCGCGTGATCCACGAATCCACTCCGATCCAGCCGCTGACCGAGGGCGCTCACCGGGATACCCTGGTGCTCACCTGCCGCTCTGGTGGTTTCCAAGGCTTGCCGGTTTGACGCAGTTCTTTCCGGTTTTGATGCGTGTCAATGTCGCTGGCGAACAATCCGGCACACTTCCTGACATCAACCCACAAGGAGTTCAACATGTTCAAGCACATCCTGATTCCGGTCGACGGTTCTGCCACCGCCACCTTGGCCGTGGACAAGGCGATCGGTCTGGCCAAGGCCTTCGCCAGCGATGTGACCGTCATCTACGTCATCGATCCCTATCCGTTCACTGGTGTGGGTGCTGATTTCGCCTACGGTCAGTCGCAGTACCTGAGTGCGGCCACCGCTGAAGCCAATGCGGCGCTGGCCAGCGCACGGGCTGCTTTCGAGGCGGCCGCCGTGCCCGTGAAGACCACCGTGGTGGAGGGCCATGCCATTCATCGCGGCATCCTGGACACAGCCCAGGCCCTGGGCACCGACCTGATCGTGATGGGTTCGCACGGCCGCCGCGGCATCGAGAAGTTGGTGCTCGGCAGCGTGGCCCAGAAGGTGCTGTCTGACGCTCACCTGCCCGTGCTGGTGGTGCGCGACTGAACCTGGTCAACCGGCCCTGCGGGGCTTCGGATCGAGGGGCGGGAAATGGCTCTCATGGTTGTCCCTAGGTTGGGGCACCCGGGGGCCTTCTCCGTGGGGCAGGCTTGATAGCATGTTTGCACGATCTGCACTTTGCGCCCCAGGCCCACACCACCATGTCTTCCACACCGGAAACGCTCCCCCTGGTTCGTACCATCGGCATCATGCAACCCCTGACCTGGCTGGCTCTGGCCTGGCGCGACATGGCTCGCGCGGGCTGGATCAGCTTCGCCCATGGTCTGGCGGTGACCTTGGTCGGCGGGCTCATCATTGCCTTGGCCGGCAATCGGTTCTGGCTGTTGGCCGGAGCCTTGTCGGGCTTCCTGGTGGTGGCGCCGGTGCTGGCCACCAGCCTCTATGCGCTGAGCCGGGCGCTCGAGCGGGGCGAGCCGGCTTCGATGCAGGTGGTGTTCAAAACCTGGTTCAACTGGCAGCACAGCCATTTCAACAAATGGACGAGTCAATACTGGTGCCTGGTGCAATTTGGCGTGCTGCTGGCGCTGGCGGCCACGGCCTGGGTGTTGACCTCGGCGGCCCTTATCACCCTGCTGGCCCCTGAACCGGTGCGCACGCCGGTCGATTTTCTGCGGGTCGTGGTGGCTGACTCCGAAACCGGTCTGTTCGAGTTGTGGCTGGCCCTGGGGGGCTTTCTTGCCGCGCCCATCTTCGCCTCCAGTGTGGTGTCGATCCCGCTGCTGCTCGACCGTCGCATCACCCTGATGCAGGCGGTGCTGACCAGTTGGCGCACCGTTCTCTACAACCCGATCCCGATGGCGTTCTGGGCGGCCTTGATTGCCGGCTTCACGCTGCTGGGGGTGGGATCACTTTTGTTGGGCCTGATCGCGGTCATGCCCATGTTGGGGCACGCCAGCTGGCACGCTTACCGCGACCTGGTGGACGTCACGACGTTGCCGGCCCGGGATGCCGGCCTGGCGCCCGTTCTAGTTCAGGTCAGTCACTGATGTTTGGTTTTTCAGAAGAGCAGATCTCCACCTTCGGTCTCACGTTCGGGGTGGGGGGCTTCATGCTCTACATGTTGTTCATCATTGGCCATCTGGCCTGGGAGTCGAAGGCGGGCCGGTTCGGAACCTTTGTGCTGTTTCTGGGCCTGGGCCTGGGTATGGTGGGTTTTGCGGCCAAGTTCGTGATTCAGTGGTACATGACCAAATAGACCGCAGCGGCTGCCCCAGGTGCTGCTGCCTTGCCGGTTTCAGAGCAGTTCTTCAGGCACCAGCGGCCCGAGCAGCCAGGCCTTGAGCCGCAGCTTCAAAGAGGCATCGGGCTCGGTGTCCAGCACCATTTCACTGTCGTCCTGAAAGCCCAGCCATTGCAGGCCACGGCCATCTGGGGCCAGCCGCAGCCGGTAGGCGCTTTGAAGCCGGTCGATGTCGATGATGCGGATCAACTCACGCGCCACTTCAGGGCTGTCGATCACGGCACCGAACTCGGTGTTGATCGTGGCTGAGCGGGGGTCCAGGTTCATCGAGCCGATGAAGGAGGTCCGCCGGTCGATGACGAACAGCTTGGCATGCAGCCGTCCCAGGGATTTGCCGAACAGGAAAGGATGCTTGTTGTTGCTGACCTTCGAAGGGCTGAGCTCGTAGAGATCGACCCCCAACTTCAGCATGTCTTCGCGGTAACGGCTGTAGCCGACATGGACTGCGGGTTCGTCGGTCGAACTCAGCGAGTTGGTCAGCACCGTCACCTTGACGCCCCGGTCACGCAGTGACTTCAAAAATGCCATGCCTTTCGGGCCGGGCACAAAGTAGGGCGACGAGGCGACCACTTCCTGTTTGGCCTTGGCCACGGCTTCCAGAACGTTGTAGGTGACACTGGTTTCCAGGAGCTCGCCGCCGGCAACCCCGTCGAAGGGCTTGTCGGGATGGTCTGCAAAAACATAGGCTTGACCCCAGTTCAGGCCCAGGCGGCCGGCGTCCAGGTCATCGGCAATCGGCGCGTAGCCCAGCACATCATTGGGCTGCAAAGGGGCTGGTGCCGCCGTGGTGGCCGGACCAGTGGCGGTCTCGAACTGGTGCCGCAGCGCCTCCGGGCCCAGGGGGCTGCTGGCGATGCGGGTCAGGGGGTAGACCGCCAGACTGTTCCAGTAACGGTCGAACAGCGCCTGCATGGCCGGCAGGACGGCCCCGGTGGTGAAGGCGTCGACATCGACGAAATTGTCCGTGGCGCCTCTCAGGTAATACTCGTTCGCCACATTGCGTCCACCGATGATGGCCATCGCGCCGTCAGCGATGAACATCTTGTTGTGCATGCGGTGATCAAGCCGACCCCAGTCGCCCGTAGACGCCAGGAACCGGGTGATCTGGCCTTGATCTCGGGCGCAACAGAAGGGGTTGAAAAGCCGCACCTCGACGTTCGGGTAGGCGGCGAGCCCCAGAAACAGAGGATCGTGTCCCCCGGTGTAGAGGTCGTCGATCAGCAGACGAACCCGCACGCCTCGTTGTGCCGCGTCCCTCAAGGCGCGCAGAAAGTAGCGACCGGTGGCATCGGCTTCGATGTTGTAGTACTGCACGTCGAGCGATACCTCAGCTCGGCGAGCCAGTTGCAGCCGCGCATCGAGCGAGAAGGTGCCCAGCGGCATGAGTCGGAAACCCGACTGGTCAGGGCTGGGTTGAGATTCTTGTGCGATGCGGCCCAGGGTGCTGGTCGCCGAGGCCGGGATGGCTTCGCTGGCCAGCTGCTCCCGGTCCACCTGGGGCAGGCGGGTGGCACAGCCCCCTAGCGCCATCAAGACGAGGATGAGTCCGCACCACAGCAGCCGGGTCGAGAGCCTGGGCTGACGCCCCGGGTATGAACGAGCCACCGGGGCCGTGCCATGGTGCTCGCTATACTGACATGGATACAAAGCTGCCATCAGGTAACGCGATGAACGCATGGTCTAGGACGGTTGTCTTTTGCGGGATGAGCCTGTTGTGGGGCTCGGCCCAGGCCGCGCTCGACATTGGTGAGACTGCGCCGGAGTTTACGGCAAAGGTGGCGCTGGCCGGCCAGGTGCAGAGCTATTCTCTGCATGAAGAATTGGGTCGGGGCCCGGTGGTGCTGTATTTCTTTCCGTCGGCTTTCTCCGTGGGCTGCTCGATTGAAGCGCATCAATTTGCCGAGGCGCTGGACGACTACAAAGCCTTGGGAGCTTCAGTGGTGGGGGTGTCCCGCGACGACCTGGAGACCCAGAAGAAATTCTCGGTACAGGAATGCCGGGGCAAGTTCCCGGTGGCCTCCGACGCTGATCAGTCGATCATGAAGGCCTATGACGCGGTGCTGCATTTCCGGCCCGATTACGCGAACCGGGTGTCCTATGTGATCGCCCCGAATGGCAAGATCATCTACCAATACACCAGCCTGAACCCGATGAAGCATGTCAGCAACACGCTGACCGCGTTGCGCAACTGGGCCAAGACAGGCATGGTCCAGCAGCCCTGAGGCCCTGGCCCGCCGCAGGGGGCAGGCGGCAGGCCAAGTGCCTCAGCTGGGTCCGATCACAGGCGTTCGAAGATCGCGGCGATGCCCTGACCGCCCCCGATGCACATCGTCACCAGCGCGTAGCGGCCCTGGATGCGCTGCAACTCATACAGGGCCTTGACCGTGATCACCGCGCCAGTGGCGCCGATCGGGTGGCCCAGCGAGATGCCTGAGCCATTGGGGTTGACCTTCGCCGGGTCCAGGCCCAGGTCGCGGGTGACGGCGCAGGCTTGGGCGGCAAAGGCTTCGTTGGCCTCGATCACGTCGAGGTCGTTCACGGTCAACCCGGCTTTCTTGAGCGCCAACTGGGTGGCGGGCACCGGGCCAATGCCCATGTACTTCGGGTCGACGCCGGCATGGGCATACGCCACCAGGCGGGCCATGGGCTGCAGGCCGCGGGCCTTGGCCGTGCCGGCTTCCATCAGCACCACCGCGGCTGCAGCGTCGTTGATGCCCGAGGCATTGCCGGCCGTGACGGTGCCGTTTTCCTTGATGAACACGGGCTTGAGCTTGTCCATGTCGGCCTGCGTGGCGCCAGCGCGGAAGTGTTCGTCGGTGTCGTAGGCCACCTCGCCCTTGCGGCTCTTGAGCATCACCGGGGTGATCTGCTCCTTGAAGTAGCCCGCTGCGGTGGCGCGCTCGGCGCGGTTGTGGCTTTCCACGGCCAGGGCGTCCTGGTCGGCACGGGTGATGCCCCATTTGGCGGCGATGTTCTCGGCCGTCACGCCCATGTGGATGTTGTGGAAGGGGTCGTGCAGGGCGCCCACCATCATGTCGATCATCTTGGTGTCACCCATGCGGGCCCCGAACCGGGTGGCCAGGCTGGCGTAGGGCGCCCGGCTCATGTTCTCGGCGCCGCCGCCGATGGCGATGTCGGCATCGCCCAGCAAGATGGCCTGGCTGGCCGAGACGATGGCCTGCAGGCCCGAGCCGCAGAGGCGGTTCACATTGAAGGCGGGGGTGCCTTCGGCACAGCCGCCCTCGATCGCGGCCACGCGCGACAGGTACATGTCGCGCGGTTCGGTGTTGACCACATGGCCGAACACCACATGGCCGACGTCGGCGCCCTCGACCCCGGCGCGCTTGAGCGATTCGCGGACCACCTGGGCCCCCAGGGCGGTGGGGGGGATGTCCTTCAGGCTTCCACCAAAGGTACCAATGGCGGTGCGCACACCGCTGACGACGACGACTTCACGGGACATGTTGACTCCTTGGGTTGAGATTGAATTGAATTCTTAATTACGAATTCAGCCTGTCCATCTTAGCGGTTGCCGCGACGCGGCCGGCCAGGAGGCTGTCACGAGGGCGGCGTCGAGCATCGGGTCGGCCCTGGATTG
>RXJO01000550.1 GCA_003987795.1 Curvibacter sp. | reverse complement strand
GTGCGGTGCGCGGGGTTTTCCCCAGTGGGCTCAAACCGGGGGATTGGCCGGCCCCGACCTCAGGGGCAACTCGATCACGAAGCGGCTGCCGCGCGGTGACCGGGCCTCGAGCCAGACACGCCCGCCATGCAGCTGCGCGATGCGGCGCACCAGCGCCAGACCCAGGCCGGCCCCGGGCTTGCCCTCGGCGCCTCGGCCGCGCCGGTATTTGTCGAACACCAGCTCGGCCTCCTCGGGCGGGATGCCGGGGCCGGCATCGTCCACCGCCAGGCACAGTCGATCGCCCTGCTGCCAGGCAGACAGAAGCACCTCCGTCCCCTCCGGAGCGTATTTGAAGGCGTTGGAGACCAGGTTCATCAGCATGATGCGCAGCAGCACCTGATCACCCTGCAGCGCCGGCAGACCCGGCGCCAGCTGCATCTGCTGCGGGTGCGCCGGGGACAGCTGCATCGCGTTGTCGAGCACCCAGGCCATCAGCTCGGGCACGTCGACAGGGACGGGCTCGAGCACGAAGCGATCGCTGTCGATGCGATCCTGTGTGAGACAGTTGTCGAAGAAGTAGTTGAGCCGGATGGCCCCGCGCAGGATGCGCTCGGCCTGGGCCAGCTGGGCGGGCGAATCCTTGGCCCGCAGGCACATCAGCTGGGCCGTGGTGTGGATGACGGCCAGCGGCGAGCGCACCTCGTGCGACAGCATGGCGATGAAATGGCGCTGGTCGGTCAGGGTCTGCTCGATGGCCAGCAGGGCCTCTTTGAGCTCGCGGGTGCGCAGGGTGACGGTCTGCTCCAGGTCCTGGGCGTGCTCCTGCAGGTGGCGGGCCATGTAGCGCATGGCGTCAGACAAGGCCCCCAGCTCGCGGATCGGGCTGGGTGCAGGGGCGCTGGCATGCCATTCGCCCCGGGTCAGACGACCGGCCCAATGCCCCAGGCGGGCCAGCGGGCGCACCACCCGGTTGGCCACGTGCACCGAGAACAGCAAGGCCGCCAGCATCACCGCCAGGGTCAGGTACAGGGTGTTGTGCAAGACGCCGCGCAGCGGGGTGTTGAAGCGGCTCTCGGGCAGGATCACGCCCAGGGTCAGGCTCGGGCCGTTGTGCAGGGGCTGGGTCCACCAGCGGGCCAGGTGCTGGGTGGAGCCGACATCGATGAAGCGGTTGCCCTCGGGCTGCTCGCTGGCCCGGATTGCACGGCCCACGGCCCGCAGCACGGGGTCGGCACTGTCTTCGGCCTTGCGGGCCTGCAGCCCGTCGGCCGGCAGGCCGGGCTCGGGTGTGGACGAGGCCAGCAGCGCGCCCTGCTCATCGGCCAGAAAGGCCTGGCCACCAGACTCGCGGGCCACCCGGGCCAGGAACTCATTGATCTGGGACAGCGCCACGTCGGCCGTGACCACGCCCACCAAGGCGCCCTGTCGGTCGCGCACGGGGGCGGACACCCCCATGCCGATGGCCGCATACGCGCCCTGCGCATCGTTGATCAGGTAGCGGTAGGGGGCGTACCAGGCCATGCCGTCGCGCGCCAGGGCCGACTGGAACCAGGGTCGGGTACGGGCGTCGTAGGCGATCTCGCTGCGTGACACCGGCACCAGCGCCCGGCTGGCTTCGTCCAGGCGCAGCACCTCCATGGCGCGACCATCGGCGATGCGTGCGCGCAGCAGTTGCAAGGGGCGATCGGCCCCGATGGGGGGCCGGCTGCCGGCATAGTATTGGCCGTCGGCCAGCCCCATCGAGATGAAGGTGAGCTGAGGCTGCTGATCGATCTGCAGCAGAAACTGGCGCATCAAGGCCTCGGGCTGGGCATACAGCAGTTGACCGGCCCGGGCCTGTTCGACATTGAAGGTGACCACCCGCAGCGGCACGTCAAAAAAGCTGACGATCTTCTCGCGCACACGGCTGGACACCTCGTCGGCCAGTTGCTGGGCGAACTCCTCACGCGCACTCAGGGCCGAGCGGTAGAAGAACCAGCCGCTGGCCACCACGATGGGCAGCAGCACCAGCAGCAGGGCCAGAATCAGGAAGGTGCGGAACGCGATGCGGCTGCGGTCGAGCATGACGGGCAATGCGGGCGATGTTTCAGGCGATGTGTCAGGCAAGCTGGCAGGCCAAGTAGATCGGCGCCTCAGCGCTGCAATGCCCGGCGGGTCATGCGCAAGCCCGCCGCCTGCAACTGGGCCACCGTCTCGCGCGAAAAGTCGTAATCACGCGAGGACGGCGCGTCGTCGCTGTCCTCGCGCACGATGCGGGTGATGGTCATGGGGGCGTCGCCCCCCATCAGCTGGATGTAGCGCGGCTGATGGCGCAGACGGGCGGCGGCCTCGGGCGGCAGCTCGGCCATCAGGTCGTCGACCAGGCGCTGGTAGTCGCGGGCCTGCTCGCGGGCGCGCACATCGCTGCGCACGCGCTCCGAGTAGAGGATCTCGTCACGTCGGGCCATGACCTCGCTGAGGTTGCCGGGCAAGCGGCGGCGCTGGCCCGGGAACAGGTCGATGATGTAGACCTGCTTGCCGGCCGAGCCACAGCGCTCGACCACACGCTCCAGCGGCGAATTGCTGACGATGCCGCCATCCCAGTAATGCCGCCCATTCACCGTGGTCCAGGGGAAGGCCGGCGGCAGGCTGCCGCTGGCCAGGATGTGGTCAGGCGTGAGCTCATCGACATAGCTGTCGAACACCACCAGCTCGCTGGTCTCCAGGTCGACGGCGCTGACCATCAGCCGCACCGGGCTGGCCCGCAGGCGGCTGAAATCCACGTAGCGCGCCAGCAGCGAGCGCATCGGGCTGGTGTCGTACAGGCTGGTCCAGTTGGACGGCCATTGCGCGGCACCGAGCACGGGTTGCAGCCAGCGGGGCGTGAAAAACGGCGGTACACCCCAGGTGGCGATCTGCTGGCAGGCCAGGCTCTGGCGCAAGGCCTCGTCGGGCACCACCGGGGTGAGGGTGGCCAGTTCGGCCCAGAAGGCCTGCAGGGCCTCGGCCGGGCGATCGGGGTTGCCCGCGATGATGGCCCCGTTGAAGGCCCCGATCGACACACCGGCCACCACGTCGGGCCGCACCCCAGCCTCTTGCAGTGCCTGCACCGCGCCGCATTCGAAAGCCCCGTAGGCCCCCCCGCCCTGCAGGATCAGGAAGGTCTGGTTGGGAATCTGCTGCAGCGTGAACTGCGGGTCGGACAGCTGAGACTTGAGGCGGCTCAGGTTGACGCGGCGCTTGATTAGGTTCTCGACCAGGCGAGTCTCTTGCGAAGGGCGCCCTAGGGAGAACAGCGCCTGCGGCACATCGTGGCGCAGGTAGAAGGCCGCGAACGAGCCCGCCTGCAGCGAGCCCCGGTCGATGCGCTGCAGCCCGGGCTCGATCTCGCCGAGCAGGTTGAAGCTGTGCTCGAACACCTGGCTGAAGAAGTAGCTGACTTCGTCATAGGGCAGGCGCTGGCCCAGCATGTTGCGGGCGGCCAGTCGGCCCTGCTTGATCGCGTTGTCCCAATGCTCCACCCGATGTCGGCGGCCCAGCACCGGGTCGTCGAAAAGGGCCACATCGCCAGCGGCGAACACACCGGGCTGGCTGGCCTGCAGAAAGCGATCGACCACCACGCCTTCGTCGAGCGCCAGGCCGCTGCCTTCAAGAAAGCCGGTCTCGGGGCTGACACCGGCGCCGATCACCACCATGTCGCAGGGCAGCACCTGGCCGCCTTGGGTGTGCACGGCCTGGACGCGGTCAGTGCCACTGAAGTGGGTGGGGGCGTCTCCCAGCAGCACCTGGGCACCGCGCTCGATGAAGCAGCGGTGGAAGAAGTCGGACAAGGCTGGCGTGTTGAAACGGCCGAACAGGTCGCCGCGTTCGATCAGCGTGACCTCGATGCCGCGCTGGCGCAGCGAGGCCGCCACCTCCAGCCCGATGAAGCTGCCCCCGATCACCACCGCTCGCCTGGCCTTCAGGGCGCTGGCACGGAGGGCCTGGGCATCGGCCAGCGAACGCAGGTAGTGGATGCCCCGCAGGTCGGCACCGGGCAACTCAAGCCGCAGAGGACGGGCCCCGGTGGCGATCAGCAGTTGATCGTAGGTCCACGGCAGGCCCGCCTCGGTGTGCAGGGTGCGTTGCGCCGTGTCGAGGCGGCTGACGCGGCAGCCGAGCACCAGCTCGATGTCCAGCTCGCGCCAGGCGCCTTCGGCCAGCACCGTGCTGGCACGCGGGGTCTGGCCCATCGTCAAAAAGCTCTTGGACAGGGGCGGCCGCTGGTAGGGCGGCTGGTCTTCATCCCCCAGCAGCACGATGCGCCCGGTGGCACCTTCGGTCCGCAGGGTTTCGGCCGCGGTGGCGCCGGCCAGGCCGGCCCCCACGATCAGGTAATCGGCATGCTGGCTTGGGGCATCGTCCTGGGACGCTTTTCGAACCTTGGGTACAGTGGTCTTGGCGGGACGGCGCGGGGCTGGGCTCATGAGCGACTCCAGAGGACCGGTCCGACAGGCCGGCCAAGAAAAGAAACCAGGCCCGCCTGCATCAGTTCGGGCCCAAAGGCTTCGGGGCCGTCCAGGCCTCGTAGCCCCCTTCGAGCGGGCGCACCGACAAGTAGCCCATGTCCAACAGGCGGCGCGCCGCCATGATGGCGCCGGCATCCTGCGGGCAGGCGCACAGGGTGACGATGGGCTGGTTGCGGGGCCAGTCGCGCACCGCCTGCTCGAGCTGGCTGTGTTCTGCGACCCGGGCCCCATCGATGGGGCCGGTCTGGGCGACCATCACGGCGCCACGCAGGTCCAGCAGCAGCGGACGCGGTTCACGCGCCCAGGCCGTGCGCAATTCGTCGATGCCGATGCGGGGTACCGAGCCCAGGCGCTGGAAGCGGTGCTTCTGCCAGAACTTCCAGCCCAGCCAGGCCGCCGCCAGCACCAGCACCACGCTCAGCGCCTCGGTGGTGTTGCGCTCGAGCGCCGCGATCACCTGACGCACGGTGTCACGCAGCAGCCAGCCCGTGCCCAGGGCCAGCCCGGCCCACAAGGCACCGCCGGCCCCCGCCGCGAGCAGGAAACCGGGCTGGTGCATGCGCAGCGCCCCCGCGATTGGCGGCGCCACGGTCGAGAAGCCGGGCACGAACTTGGCCACCACGAGCGAGGCAGGGCCCCAGCGCAGAAAGCGGGCCTCGGTCTGACTGACGCAGGACGAGGGGTTGATCGACAGCTTGCACAGCCCCGACAGCACGCGGTAGCCAAACCGTTTGCCGGTGTGGTACCAGCCCCAATCAGCCAACACCGAGGCCAGCACGGCCGCCGCCGCCAGGCTGCCCAGGGATCCGGGCGTGGCGGCCAGGCTGCCCGCCAGCAGCAGGGTGGGGACGGCCGGCACCGGCAGGCCAAGCTGCTGCAGCAGCACGTTGATGAACACCACGCCGAGCGCGTCGCGCTCCAGGGTCTGGCTGAGGTGCTGAAGGTCCATGGCGCAAAGGGGTGGGGAGGGAAACTGAGGGGTGCGAATGCAACCCGAGCGCCAGTTTAGCCTCTGCCCAGCCACGCCGGCCCCGCGTGGCATTCTGGCCCTGCACGGCCAGGTGGCTTCAGAGGACGCGCCCCCTGCCCTCAGGCACGCCGGGCCAAGGGGGCATCGACGCAGACGATCTGCTTTTCGAGCAGGCTGTAGTGCCTGGGCAACCCGGCTGGCGGCTCGAAGCTGACCGGAAATCGGCCACTTTCGACATACCCCTGGGCGCGCCAGAACCCGACCACCGCACCATCGGGTGGATAAGCTTTGAGACGCATGCGCGTCGTCTCTTCTGCTGCAATGGCTTCCAGCTTCTGGACGGCCTGGCGCGCATATCCCGCACCGCGGTAGCGTTCATCGATCACCAGGAAATGGACATAGCCACCATCCCAATGCGGGTAGCCGAGGCCCAGGGTGATGAACCCGATGGTCTTGTTGACCCCGTTTTGCAGATCGATGGTGTAGACACGATGCTCCGCCGCATCCACGTCGCGGTGCAGTTGCTCGAAAAGCTGGGCACCCTCGATACCGACTAGGCGATGGCCGAAAGATTCCTCGACATACTGCCGAGCGTGGTTCAACACGCCTTGCAGCAAAGCCTGACCTGCTGGGGTCTCCTGCACCCTGGTCAGGTGGATCTGCGGTGTTGCCATGTTTGCCCCTGTAACTTCTGTTCTGTTTCGATGCTAGGCCGTCCCGCACCAGCCAAGGCAAACGGCCCGCGTATATTTGTTACCGGGTATTTCAGCCTGAGGAAAAACAGCCTCTTCCCCTCTCATCAATTCCCCAAACGGGTCATATCTGACCCTGGAACGGACTTCTGACATGACCTTGCGCATCGTGAGACTCGGCAGCCCCCGCAGCGAAGACGAAGGCACCCGCATCGGCACGGTACGACGCCCGCCACGCGGGGTGCCCAAGACCGAATTCGCCAGCCAGAACTGGTATGACGTCTGGTACCCCAATCTGGCCCCCTCGGCAGAGACCATGAAGCTCGGGCAGAAGGCCGATACGGCCGCGAAATGGCAGGCCTTCGAGCGCCAGTTCCGCAAGGAGATGGCCCAGCCCGAGGCCAGCCGCAGCCTCGATGTGCTGGCCGCTCTCTCGCGCCACAGCAACTTCTCGCTGGGCTGCTATTGCGAAGACGAGGCGCACTGCCACCGCTCGGTGCTGCGCGCCCTGCTGCAGGAAAAAGGTGCGGCACTGGCCTCCTGAACGGCCCCAGTACCAGGGTGAGGGCAATCCATGTGATGATCCGGGTCTGAATTCCCAATGGAGAGCCTGATGGCTAACGCACCCGACAACCTCAGCATGGCGCTGTTCTGTGATTTCGAAAACGTGGCGCTGGGCGTGCGTGACGCCAACTACGAAAAGTTCGACATCAAGCCCGTGCTGGAGCGGCTGCTGCTCAAAGGCAGCATCGTGGTCAAGAAGGCCTATTGCGACTGGGATCGCTACAAGGGCTTCAAGGCCACCATGCACGAGGCCAATTTCGAACTGATCGAGATTCCGCACGTGCGCCAGTCGGGCAAGAATTCGGCCGACATCCGCATGGTGGTCGACGCCCTGGACCTGTGCTACACCAAGTCGCATGTGAACACCTTCGTGATCATCAGTGGCGACTCTGACTTCTCACCCCTGGTGTCCAAGCTGCGCGAGAACAACAAGCAGGTGATCGGCGTGGGCGTGAAGCAGTCCACCTCCGACCTGCTGATTGCCAACTGCGACGAATTCATCTTTTATGACGACCTGGTGCGTGAAAAGCAGCGCGCCCTGGCGCGCCGCCAGCAGCCGGCCGATGCACCGCAACAAGCCCGCCGCACGCCAGAAGAGGAGCGCAAGCGCAAGGAGGCCAGCGAGGCCCGCCGCAGCGAGGCCCTGGAGCTGGCCGTGGAGACCTTCGACGCCCTGATGGCCGAGCGCGGCGACAGCGGCAAGATCTGGGCCTCGGTGCTCAAGGAAGCCATCAAGCGCCGCCGCCCCGACTTCAACGAGAACTATTTTGGCTTTCGCACCTTCGGCAACCTGCTGGAAGAGGCCCACAACCGCGGCCTGATGGAGTTCGGC
>RXJO01000140.1 GCA_003987795.1 Curvibacter sp. | reverse complement strand
CCGAAGACGAGCTCTCGCCGGTGGCGCTGGCCACCCGGGTGGTGCTGGCCGATTGCGTGCGCCAAGGGGTGCAGCAGGGCCTCTGGGTGGGCGCCCGTCTGGGGTTCTGAGCCCGCGCGGTCGTCTCGGTCATCACGAAAACTGATGCCCCCATGCCTGCGGGGGCCTGCACGGCAGGGCGCCGTCTTCCTAAAGTGGCAAACCATTGTGCAGGGCCTGCCGGTAGGCCCTGCGGTTTTGCAAGGAGACAACCATGGACGTTGATGTCCTGGTCATCGGTGGCGGCAACGCCGCCCTGTGTGCCGCCCTGATGGCACGCGAAGCAGGGGCCAGCGTGCTGCTGCTGGAGGCCGCCCCCCGCGCCTGGCGCGGGGGCAATTCGGCCCACACCCGCAATCTGCGCTGCATGCACGATGCCCCGCAAGATGTGCTGGTCGACGCCTACCCCGAAGAGGAATACTGGCAGGACCTGCTCAAGGTCACCGGCGGCATCACCAACGAGAAGCTGGCGCGCCTGACCATCCGCGCCTCTTCCAGTTGCCGCGACTGGATGCGCTCGCACGGCGTGCATTTCCAACCGCCGCTGTCAGGGGCTCTGCATGTGGCCCGCACCAATGCCTTCTTCATGGGGGGGGGCAAGGCCTTGGTCAATGCCTACTACCGCAGCGCCGAGAAGCTGGGCGTGCAGATCCGCTACGAGGCCCCAGTCGACCGGCTGGAGCTGGAAGATGGCCGCTTCGTGGCCGCCTGGCAGGGCGGGCAGCGCATCACGGCGCGGGCCTGCGTGCTGGCGGCCGGCGGCTTCGAATCCAACCGCGAGTGGTTGCGCGAGGCCTGGGGCCAGAACCCCGATGGCAGCTGGCCCGCTGACAACTTCCTGATCCGTGGCACCCGCTTCAACCGTGGCGTGCTGCTCAAGCACCTGCAAGACGAGCAGGGCGCCGACATGATCGGCGACCCTTCCCAATCGCACTGCGTGGCCATCGACGCCCGTGCACCGCTGTACGACGGTGGCATCTGCACGCGCATCGATTGCGTGAGTCTGGGTGTGGTGGTCAATCAGCAAGGGCGACGCTTCTATGACGAGGGCGAAGACTTCTGGCCCAAGCGCTACGCGATCTGGGGCCGTCTGGTGGCCCAGCAGCCGGGCCAGATCGGCTACTCGATCATCGACGCCAAGGCGGTGGGTCGCTTCATGCCGCCGGTGTTCCCCGGCGTGCGGGCCAATACCCTGGAAGACCTGGCCCGCCAGCTGGGCCTGGACCCGGCCACCTTCCTGCAGACCCTGGGCGACTACAACGCCGCCTGCCGGCCGGGCCATTTCGACCACACCGCGTTGGACGACTGCCGCACCGAAGGCGTGAGCCCGGCCAAGACCCACTGGGCCCGCCCCATCGACACGCCGCCCTTCTACGGCTATGCGCTGCGGCCCGGCATCACCTTCACCTACCTGGGCCTGAAGGTGGACGAAGAGGCCCGCGCCCATTTCGGTGGCCGGCCCAGCAGCAACCTCTATGTGGCCGGCGAGATGATGGCCGGCAATGTGCTCGGCAAGGGCTATACCGCCGGGGTGGGCATGTCGATCGGTACCGCCTTCGGGCGCATCGCGGGTCACCAGGCCGCCCTGGGCGCTCTGGCCCAGAAGCACAACGAGAAAGGCGCCGCCCATGCAATCGATTGATGAACTGACCCGCCAGGCCCGCGCCCTGGCCAACGGCGAGCCCACGCCGGCTGAGGCCGAAGTGGCCCGCCAGATGCAGATCTGCAACGCCTGCCGCTACTGCGAAGGCTTCTGCGCGGTCTTCCCGGCCATGACCCGGCGCCTGAGCTTCGAACCGGTGGACGTGCACTTCCTGGCCAATCTGTGCCACAACTGCGGCGCCTGTCTGCATGCCTGCCAGTACGCGCCGCCGCATGAGTTTGCAGTCAACGTGCCACAGGCCATGGCCGTGGTGCGTGGCCAGACCTATGTCGACTACGCATGGCCGCCCGCCCTGGGCCGGCTCTACCAACGCAACGGGGTCACCCTGGCCATCGCGCTGGCCTTGGGGCTGGCGCTGTTCATGGCGCTGGCGCTGGCGGCACAGGGCACGCTGTGGCAGGTGCCGCTGCGGGGCTTTTATGACGTGTTCCCGCACAACCTGCTGGTGTCCTTGTTTGCCCCGGTGTTCTGCTTTGCGGTCCTGGCCCTGGGGCTGGGGGTACGACGCTTTCTGCGCGAGCTCAGGCCCGGCACCAGTGACGCGCCCGCCAGCGTCGGCCCCGGGCTGGAGGCGGCCCAGCAGGCCCTCACGCTGCGCTACCTCGACGGCGGCCACGGCGACGGCTGCCACAACGAAGACGACGCCCACACCCATTGGCGCCGGCGCTTCCACCACCTCACCTTCTACGGCTTCGTGGCCTGCTTTGCCGCCACCTCGGTCGCCACGCTCTACCACTACGGGCTGGGCCAGGCCGCACCCTATGGTGGCTTCAGCCTGCCCAAGCTGTTTGGCGTGAGCGGCGGGCTGGCCCTGCTCGCGGGCACCACTGGCCTGGGATGGCTGCGCCTGCGCCGCCACCCGCTGCACGGCGACGTCGCTCAAAAGCCCATGGACATGGCTTTCATCGCCCTGCTCTGGCTGGTGGCTTTCACCGGACTGAGCCTGCTGCCCGCCCGTGGTACCCAAGCCTTGCCGAGTGTGCTGGTGCTGCACCTGGGTGCGGTGATGGCGCTGTTCGCCACCTTGCCCTACGGCAAGTTTGCGCACGGCGTGTTCCGCAGCGCGGCGCTGCTGCGCAACGCGGTCGAGAAACGGCAACCCAACCGCCTGCAACTGGGATCGGACTGATCCCCTGCGGCCTGCCCCTGGGCCGGGCCTCAGCCCCGGGCCACGGCGCAGCCCCTCCTCATTTCATTCAACGGAGACCTGATCATGAAGTCATCACCCACGTCGCGGCGTTGTCTGCTGCAAACCGGCCTGCTTGCCACGCTGGCCGCCCTGGCCCCCTGGGGGGCCGCCCAGGCCACCGACTGGCCCAACCGCCCCGTCACCCTGGTGGTGCCCTTTGCAGCAGGTGGCACCACCGACATCCTGGCCCGCGTGATCGGCCAGAAGCTGTCCGAGAACCTGGGCCAGCCTGTGGTGGTCGACAACCGAGCCGGCGCTGGCGGAACCCTGGGCGCGGCTGCGGTGGCTCGTGCGCCAGCCGACGGCCAGACCCTGTTCCTGGCCACCGTGGCGCATGCCATGGCCCCGGGCTTGTACAAAAGCCTGCCCTACGACTTCCTGCGCGATTTCGAGCCCATCGGCCTGGTGGCCACCACGCCCAATGTGCTGCTGGTCCACCCCTCGTTGCCGGTGAAGACGGTGCCCGAACTGCTGGCCTACATCAAGGCCCACCCGGGCGAGGTCAACTACGGCTCGGCGGGGCACGGCAGCACCGAGCACCTCTCGGGTGCGCTGTTCAGCGCCCGCATCGGCACCCCCATGACCCATGTGCCCTACAAGGGCGGCGCGCCCATGATGGGCGACCTCATGGCGGGCCAGATCCAGATGGCCATCGAAACCAGCCCCTCGGCCTCGCAGCCCGTTCGCTCGGGCAAGGTGCGCGCCCTGGCCGTCACCTCGCTGCAGCGTTCGCCGCTGTACCCTGGCGTGCCCACCGTCGACGAGGCCGGCGTCAAAGGCTATGAGGTCAACACCTGGTTCGCCCTGATGGCCCCCCGCGCCACCTCGCAGGCCATCACGAAACGCCTGCGCGAGGCTCTGCACCGGGTGCTGGCGCTGCCCGACGTGACCCGCCGCTTCGAGGAGCTCGGCGTCACTGCCGGCGATCTGGAGGGCGAACGCCTGGCCACTTTCATCCGCAGCGAAACCACGAAGTGGGGCCAGGTGGCAAAGGAGTCGGGCGCGCGGGTGGATTGATGGCTATGACGGTGGTTGGCTGCAGGCGTTGGCATCCTTGGGCTGGCTTCGTCGTTGGAGACCTGATTCCAATCCACGTCCAGTGGGGTACGCAGGCAAGCGGTCCTGCTTCATGACGGCTGACCCTGCGCTCAACGAGGTGGCACAGGGTGGTCACTCAATGAATGAACCCTCGATGGACTGCTGTTGGGCTGCAAGGCGGTCAATCTCAGAGTTGCCAAACGTCCAAGTTGTCTTTCAACAGTCGCCATGAAAAAAGCCAGCTTGCGCTGGCTCTTTTGGGGGCGATCCGTCAACGATCAATAACTGTTGCGACGGGAATCCCCGTAGCCACCGCCGAAGCCACCGCTACGGGGGGGGCGAGCTTCCATGGGGCGGGCAATGTTGACGGTCAGGTCACGACCGCCCATGTTTTTGCCATGCATCGCTTGGATCGCTGCCTCGGCTTCCGAGCCGCTCGACATCTCGACAAAGCCAAAGCCTTTTGAACGACCGGTGTCGCGTTCCATCATGACCTTGGCCGATTGGACCTGGCCAAACGGAGCAAACTGTTGAAGCAGATCGTCGTCACGAACCGAGTAAGACAGGTTGCCGATATAGAGTTTGTTGCTCATTTTGTGCCTTTCAAAAAATGCGCCCTGCAAGATTGGGGCGCAGGTTAAAACAGTTGGGAGAGAAATCAGTGCTTGCGTTTGAACGCAGGCGCCCCCGCAGCACGAGGCTGACGGTTTTCGATGTGGCGGAAGGTGATCCGGCCTTTGGTGAGGTCGTACGGAGACATCTCCAGCGTGACGTTGTCGCCCGCCAGAATCCGGATCCGATGCTTGCGCATCTTGCCTCCGGTGTAGGCAATCAATTTGTGGCCGTTGTCCAAGGTCACTCGGTATCGAGTGTCAGGCAGCATTTCGTCTACCTTGCCTTTCATTTCGATGAGTTCTTCCTTGGCCATAGAGCCTCCTTGAAGTTGTGGTTTAAGCCAGCGATGCGGGGTTGACCAGCCAGCGGCGGCCTTGTGCGACGGCATACATCAGGGCGCTGTCCTGTGTCTTGAACTCGGGTTTGAACGTGTAGACACGGTCATGTGTCTGACTGCCTTGTCCACTCTTGATGGAGAGCAGCGCCGTGTGTTGGTCGTTACCGTGAGCGCGGCTCAGCGGTGTGAACCGGAACTTGCCGACAGCGAACGGATGGGTACTTGCAAATGACATTAAAAACAATGGTGCTCGGGCGCATGAAGCCCGGATTCATGCCGTCGCGATGTGCGACGGAGCATGGGCAATGACGACTGCGTGAAAGTCGTCGAAATGAAGCTTGCCTAGGGAAAAGTCAGACCACCGAAGAGTGCACAGTGAAGTGGTGTGCGGTGGAGGTGTGCGGTTTTGGGGTACCGCTGCCCAGATCGAACCTGCTTGCAGCGCGAGTAAGCAAAAGCTGCTGCAACCGTACTAATGTAGGGCGGTGAGGGCTTCTGTGCAAGAGATTTCTGAATACTTTTTAAAGGACGGTAGAGACATCGTTGGCAACGTCTTCAAGGCCTGTGATGAGGGCTGGCGCTTCCCCGACTGAGACGGGGCCACGCGGCCCTTCTATGAAGGCCTGCAAAAGCAATCAGGCACCGCGGTGGCCGATCAGAACCAGGCCCAGATGCGGCGCAGCAAGGCAGGCGCCGGTCGTGCGGGACGGAAGACGTAGCGGAGTGTTTTGTCTTGGTACATGGTCTGATGGGTGTGTATTTGTTCAGTACTGTACAAAATATCAGTATCATGCGCAAGTGGCACTGCCGCCCCTTCCTGCACCTGAGCCGGGTCGTCAGAATGGGCGGGTGCCAGCGTCGTCCGCACCCAAGATGTCCTCCGTCCTTGCCTCCACCGAACTCTCGGGATTCATCCTCACGCGCCACTGGCGCGATCTGCCGGAGGGCACCGAGATCGAGTACTGGCTGGCCACCGATGAGGGGCCGAAGAAGGTGCTGCTGACCCAGCAGACCTCCGTCGCCTTTGTGCCGGCCCGTCATCGGGCGGCGGTGCAGGCCGCCTTGGGCAGCCTGCAGGGCCTGGCATTGAAGGCGCTGGCCCTGAAGACCTTCGAGCATGAGCCTGTGCTCGGCGTCTATGCCCGCAGGTTTCGCGATCTCGACCGGCTGGCGCGTGCGCTGCAGCCCTTGCAGATCGCGCTCTACGAGGCCGATGTGCGCCCGCACGACCGCTACCTCATGGAGCGCTTCATCACCGCCGGTGTGGGGGTCGAAGGCGGGCTTCACGAGGGGGCCACCGTCGTCAACCCCAGGCTGAAGCCTTTGTCGGGCTGGCGTCCTGCCTTGAAGCTGGTGTCGCTGGACATCGAGACGAGTGCGACCGAAGCGCTTTACTCGATCGCGCTCGACAGCGCGGCCGACCGGGTCGTCTTCATGCTGTGTGAGGCGCCCGAGCCGGCCGCCGCACCAGCGGATTTCAGGCTGGTCCACTGTCCGACGCGTGGCGCGATGATTGAGCAGCTCAACGACTGGTTTGCGGCCCACGACCCCGACGTCATCATCGGCTGGAACGTGATCCAGTTCGACCTGCGGGTGCTGCAGAAAACAGCCGATGCGCACGCCGTGCCCCTGCTGCTGGGGCGTGAGCGCCGTCCCATCGCATGGCGCACCCACCCGGGCCGGCAGGGCTACCTGTTCGCGCCCATGCCCGGACGCGTGGTGGTCGATGGCATCGAGGCGCTGCGGGCAGGCATGTGGAGCTTTCCATCGTTCAGCCTCGAGTCGGTGTCGCAGGCCCTATTGGGTGAAGGCAAGGAGATCGGTGACGCCTACGACAAGATGGCCGAGATCGAGCGGCGCTACCAGCACGACAAGCCGGCGCTGGCCAGCTACAACATCCGCGACTGCGCGCTCGTGCTGCGCATCTTCGAGCGGCTGGAGCTGTTGCCCTTTGTGCTCGAGCGTGCGCAGACCACGGGTCTGCAGGTGGATCATTTCGGCGGTTCCATCGCTGCGTTCAGCCACCACTACCTGCCGCGCATGCACCGTCTGGGCTATGTGGCGCCGAACGTGGGCGATATCGCGGCCAAGGCCTTCCCGGGGGGCTACGTGATGGACTCGACGCCGGGCTTTTACGACTCGGTCGTGGTGCTGGACTACAAAAGCCTTTACCCCTCGATCATCCGGACTTTCCTGGTCGACCCGGTCGGCCTGGCCGAGGGGTCGCACGCGGATGCCGGGGCCGCTCTGGTGCACGGGCCTCAGGGCACGCGGTTCTCGCGCGACACGCACTGCCTGCCCGACATCGTCACCACCCTGTCGACGGCCCGGGACGAGGCCAAGCGTGCGCGCAACCAGCCCTTGTCACAAGCCCTGAAGCTGCTCATGAACTCCTTTGCCGGTGTGCTGGGCGCTTCCGAGTGCCGCTTCTTCAATCCGAAGCTGGTGTCTGCCGTGACCCTGCGTGGCCACGAGCTCATGAAGCTGACCCGGGCCTGGGTGGAGCAGCGCGGCTACCAGGTCATCTACGGCGACACCGACTCGATCTTCATCTGGCTCAAGCGCCCCTACCCGGCCCCCGAGGCTCATGCCCTCGCGGCGGGCCTGGTGCAGCAGATCAACGCCTGGTGGACCCACAAGCTGCGGCAGGAGCAGGGCCTGGAGAACTTCCTCGAAATCGAGTTCGA
>RXJO01000017.1 GCA_003987795.1 Curvibacter sp. | reverse complement strand
TCTTCGACGGCAATCTCGTCAAAGGGGTTCATGCTCATCTTGACGTTGGCAATGTCCACACCCGTGTTGTCCGACTTCACCCGGACCTTCACGTTGTAGTCCACCACGCGTTTGACGGGGACGAGAATTTTCATGTTGCTTCCTCTTGATTGAATGCTGTGTTCAGTCGAGCTGGGCACCGGACTGCTTGACCAGCCGCTCCCAGACAGGATATTCGCGTTTGTAGAATGTACCGAATTGTTCGGGGGTGTTGCCTACCGCCATGAAACCCATGGACGCTATGCGCTCCTTCACGTCGGGCAGCGCGCAGACTGCGCGCACCTCGGACGAGATTTTCTGCACGATGTCCACCGGGGTTTTGGCCGGTGCTGCCATGCCCACCCAGCCCGAGGTGCGGTAAACCTCGTCCTTGAGCCCTTGTTCAGGGAGGGTGGGCACGTTGGGCAGCACGGTCATGCGCTGCTCTCCTGTGACGCCGATGGCCTTGAGCTTACCCGTTTCGATGTGGGGTTTGGCGCCCAGGGCACTGGCAAAAGCCATCTGGATCTGGCCACCGATCAGATCCTGCAACATCGGCGCCTCGCCTTTGTAGGCCACATGCGACATTTCAGCGTCCTGGGCCTGGCTCATGTGGGCACCGGCCAGGTGGGCCTGCGAGCCGACGCCCCAGGAGCCGTACGACAGCTTGCCCTTGTTCTTGGCCATGTAGGCCATCAGCTCGGCACCATTGCTCACAGGCAGGCTGGCATTGACCACCAGCACGGTGGGGGCCACCGCGATCAGCGACACCAAGGCCAGATCCCGCTGGGGGTTGTAGGGCATCTTGGTGTAGAGGAACTGGTTGATCAGCAGCGAGGTGCTCAGCGACAGCACCAAGGTGTAGCCATCGGGGGCGGCCTTGGCCACTGCATCGGTGCCCAGGATGCCGGCGGCCCCCCCCTTGTTGTCGACCAGGACCGGCTGGCCAAGACGGGCCGAGAGTTTCTCGCCGATCACCCGGGCCACCGTGTCGGTGGCGCCCCCAGCGTTGAACGGGACCACGATCTTCACGGGCTTGGTCGGCCAGGGTTCTGCGGCACTCGCCCCCAAGGGGCTCGCGCCCACCAGCAGCGCCGCAGCGCCCGCGGCATGGCCCAGCCACTGACGGCGATTGAGTTCCTGGTTCTGTTTCATGATGTCTCCTGTTTTTGGGTTGAATCAGTCTCGGTCAAAGGCTCACTGAGCGGGCTCGGCCTGCCAGCGCACCTTGACCGGCAGACGCCCGAGCGCGGCTGCCAAGGCCTGGGCCCAGGGGGTCTCGGGCGACGGTGTGGAAACGGTCCAGCCCGTGGGGCCGGGCTCGATGTGCAAGACCGGCACCTGCGCGAGGCCGGCTTCGGTCGCGCACTGCCGGGCCAGGTCCTCGATCACGGCCCGGGTGGCGAGCAGGCGCAGATCGGGTTTGAAGATCTTGCCCACATTGGTCATGGGCATGTGTTCCAGCACGGTGATGCGGCGCGGCCTGGCAGGTGCCTCGTCCACCCGGCTGGCCGCGAAGTCGATCAGCTCCTGCTCGCTGACCTGCTGGCCCGGCACCAGGGTGACGAAGACCACGGGCAGTTCACCGGCGTAGGCGTCTGGGGCGCCGACCGCGGCACTGAGTTGGACGGCCGGATGGGCTGCGACGGCGTCTTCGATCACCTTGGGATCGATGTTGTGGCCGCCTCGGATGATCAGGTCTTTGGAGCGCCCCGAGATGTGCAAGCGCCCCTGCTCGTCCACGAAGCCGACATCGCCAGTGGCCAGCCAGCCATCGGGGGTGAAGGCCTTGGCCGTGTCGGACGGGTCGAGGAAGCCCGAGAACAGATTCGGCGACTTGAACAGGATCATGCCGGGCTGCCCGACCGGCATCTCTTCGTCGCTGGCATTGCCCTGCGCGTCCAGACGCACGATGCGCATCTGCACGAAGGGCAAGGGGAAGCCCACGCAGCCAGCAGGCCCCACCACCCCCGGCGGGGTGATGGTGGAAATGCCCGCCATCTCGGTCATGCCCAGCGACTCATGGATCTGGATGCCGAACAGCTGCACAAAGCGCGCGGCCAGCTCTGGCGGCAGGGGCGCCGCGCCGGTGCGGCCATAGCGAAGCGAAGAGATGTCGGCCCCCGCCAGCGGCACATTGGCCAGTGCGGCCAGCACGGTCGGCACGGCCGACAGCACGGTGGTGCGATGGGCCTCGACCAGCTTCCAGTAGTTCTGGATCACCGCCTTGTTGCGCATCAGGGTGGTGGTGGGGATGATGGTCTCCGCGCCTGCAGAACAGGCCGTGAGCGCACCGGCCAACACGCCGGCGACATGGAACAGCGGATAGCCGTTGATCGTCACATCGGAAGGCCCCATGCCCTGCACCTGGATGCTGGCCCAGGCCGAGAACACCTGGGCGCCATGGCTGTGGCGGGCCAGCTTGGGAGCCCCGGTGGTGCCCCCGGTGTGGAAATAGGCAGCGATGTCACCAGGTTCGATTTCGCGCCCGCTCACCAGGCGATCGTCGGGCTGTGCTTCGGTGCAGTGGCGGAAGCACTGCACACCGGCCGGCAGCTCGGGGGTCTGGGTCTCGTCATGCGGGGGCACCCGCAGCACGGTCTGCAGGCCCGGCAGACGCTCCAGCAGGTGCAGCGCCTTGGTCCAGTAGCCCGAGTCGCCATCAACCCCGTAGGCGATCAGCACGCGGGCCTGGGAGGCCTGCAGCAGGGACACCAGCTTGTCATCACTGAGCAGCGGGTTCAGGGGCTGCACGATGCCTGCAGCACCGCCGCCCCACAGGGCCAGGTGGTACTCCAGACAACCGGGCAGCAGCACGGCCACCGCATCGGTGGGCTTCAGGCCCAGGGTGTGCAAGGCGTTGGCTGTCTGGTGGATGCCGGCCAGCAACTGGCGGTAGCTCCAGCGGATCGGGGGCTGGCTGGAATCGGCCGGGTCAGCGGTACGCAGAAAGGTCAAGGCAGTCTTGTCGCCGAAGGCCGCCGCCGAGTTGCAGAAGATCTCGTAAGTGCTGCGCACGGGCAGCGCTTGGGCCAGTGGCCGGGCCTGCTCGATGCGCAGGATATCGGCCCGGCTGCGGACCGGATGGGCTTGGGAGAAAGGCGGATGGATCACAGGCATGGGAACTCAGTCAAGAAGGTGGCCGTGGTGTTGAGGAACGCACCCGGCAAGTTAAGGGGGTCTGGCCTGACAGTCAGTCGTCTGCGGGACCCGTGCACAACGGGTTCCGACTCGCTTCACTCCAGGGCGATCCCCTTGTCACGGATCACCTTGCCCCACTTGGCATCGTCCTGCTGCACGCGCTGAGCCATCTGCTCGGGCCCCTGGAAGCGGCTGAAGGTGCCGGCCTGCAAGAGCTTGTCCTGGGTGTCCTTCTCGGCCAGGATGGCCTTGACCTCATCGGCCACGCGGTTCACCACCTCTTTCGGGGTGCCGGCCGGAGCCATCAGGCCACCCCAGGACACGGCGTCGAAGCCGCTGATGCCCTGCTCGGCCACGGTCTTGACATCGGGCAGCATGCTGACGCGCTGCGGCGAGCCCACCGCGATGGCGCGCAGCTTGCCCGAGCGGATGTGGGGCAAGGCCGCGACCAGGTCGGCATACATCATCGGCACCTGGCCACCCAGCAGATCGGTGATGGCCGGCACGCCGCCCTTGTAGGGCACATGCTGCATGTCAAAACCGCCCAACTGCTTGATCAGCTCCATGCTCAGGTGGCCGAAGCTGCCGGCGCCCGAGCTGGTGTAGTTGATCTGGCCCGGCTGGGACTTGGCTTTGGCGATCAATTGCGCCAGTGTGTTGACGTCGGGCAGCACCGCGGGGTTGACCACCATCACGATGGGCAGGTCGTACACCGTGGCCACCGGGCTGAAATCCTTGACGATGTCGTACCCGGCCTTCTTGTAGAGGTGCGGGGCCAGCAGGGTCGGTGTGGCCAGCATCATCAGGGTGTAGCCATCGGCAGGGCTCTTGGCCACGGCGGCCGCAGCGATCGAGCCCGAAGCGCCGGCCCGGTTCTCGACCACCACGGGCTGCTTCAGACGCTCGGCCAGGCGCTGGCCCACGATGCGCGAGGCGGTGTCGGTGGGGCCGCCCGGTGGGAAGGGCACGATCAGCTTGATCGGGCGGCTCGGGAAGGCCTCGGCCAGGGCCACCGCCCCCAGTGTGTGGGCGGCCAACAGCCCGCTCAGCAGGCCCAGGGCCCAGCGACGACCCAGGGACATTCCGGCGCCGGTGGCGCCAACAGAAATTCGGCTCATGAAACAGTCTCCTTCAGCAGGCTGGGGCCCCATGGCCTCGCCGGCTTGTATTGCCAATCAGAAATGGGGGCGTTCGGGCCAGCTCAGAGCACGCCGCGCGCCTTGAGATCGGCCACGCGGGCCTCATCCAGGCCCAGCAAGGCCCCCAGCACGTCTTGCGTGCCCTCGCCCAGCACGGGCGGGGGCCGACGCACCGGCAGGCGTTCGCCATCGAGTCGGTACGGGGGCGCCAGCACAGCCATGCTGCCGGCCACCGGATGCGGCTGCTCGGTGACCAGACCACCGCGCACGGCGCGCTCGGAGGTGAGGGCCTCGTGCAGACCCAGCACCTCGCCACAGGGGATGCCCACAGCGGCCAGCCGCTCGAGCAGCAGTTGGCGCGGGCGGGCCTTCAACTCGGCCAGCAACTGAGGCACCAGCTCATCGCGGTTGGAGCCCCGACCCAGGTTGGTCTTGAAGCGCTCATCGGCGGCGATGTCGGGCCGCTCGATCACATCGCGGGCAAAGCGCTCGAACTGGGCGTTGTTGCCCACGGCGATCACCAGCGGGCCGTCGGCCGCGTCGAACACGCCATAGGGCACGATCGAAGGGTGGGCGTTGCCGTAGCGAGGCGGATCTTTTTGCTGCAGCAAGGCCTCCAGGCCGTAATAGGCGGTGATCATCAGGCCGCAGTCGAACAAGGCCATCTCGATGTGGCGCCCCTGCCCCGTGCGCTGGCGCTCGAACAGCGCCGCCAGCACGGCCTGGGCCGAGTACATGCCGGTGAACATGTCAACCGCCGCGACGCCGAATTTCAATGGCGGCTGCGTGGCCTCGCCGTTCAGAGCCATCAGGCCGGCCTCGCCCTGCACCAGCAGGTCGTAGCCGGGGCGGGCTGCCTCGGGGCCGGTGCGGTCATAGCCGGATACCGAGCAGTAGATCAGGTCGGGCTTGAGGGCCTTGAGCTGCTCGTAACCCAGGCCCATGGTCTCGACATCGCCGTACTTGAAGTTCTGGATCACCACATCGCACTGCAGGGCCAGGTCGCGCACGATCTGCTGGCCCTCAGGGGTCTTGAGGTCGACGGTGACCGAACGCTTGTTGCGGTTCACGCTGTTGAAGTAGGCGGTCTCGGTCTGGCCGATGCGCAGGCCCCAGTCACGGGTGTCGTCGCCGCGCTTGGGGTGCTCGACTTTGATCACCTCGGCGCCGAAATCGCCCAGCACCATGCCGCACCAGGGGCCAGCCAGCACGCGGGAGAGATCAAGCACGCGGACGCCGGCCAGCGGCAGTCCAGAGGGGGAAGCGGTCATGGGTCTTGTCTCCGTCGAATCGGATGGATCGTTGTTGTCAGCCGGGCTGGCGCAGTTTCACGAAGTCGGGTTTGCGCTTTTCCAGAAAGGCACCGATGCCCTCCAGCGATTCTGCACTGCCCTGGGCACGCACCATGTGCTGTGCCTCCAGATCGAGCTGCTCTTCGAGTGTGGCCTGGGGCGCGGAACGGCACAGCGCCTTGATGGCGGCATTGGCCTGCAAAGGGCCAGAGGCCACCTGGCGGGCCAGGTGCACGGCCTGGGCCAGCGCATCGCCGGCCTCGGTGAGGCGGTTGACCGCGCCCAGCGCATGCAGACGCTCGCCAGTGATGCGCTCGCCCGTCAGGCAAAGCTCGGTCAGCACCTGGCGCGACACGAACTCGGCCAGGAAGGCGGTGGCCCCGCCGTCGGGCGTGAGGCCCACCTTGACGTAGGCGACCGAGTAGACGGCATCGCGGGCGCTGACCAGCAGATCGCAGGCCAGCGCGATGGACAGGCCCGCACCGGCGGCCGCACCTTCGACGGCAGCCACCACCGGTTTGGGGCAGTCACGCAGGGCACGGATCAGGTCATGCAGGCCCTCCAGCCGCTGACGACGTTCGGTCTCAGGCAGCTCGCGCCGCTTGATCAGCTGGCGCAGATCGCCACCCGAGCAGAACATGCCACCCGCGCCGGTCAGCACCACGGCGCCGACCGAATCATCGGCTGCCGCCTGCTGCAACGCGGCGGTGAGCGCGGCGTAGAACTCGGGGGACAGCGCATTGCGCACGGCCGGGTTGTTGTGGGTCAGCACCAGTACCGGCCCATCGCGGTGTTGCAGCAGGATGTCGGTGTTGCTCATGCCGCACTCCGGCCCAGCGCGATGTAGCGCTGCAGGTGGTGGTCTTCATCACCCAGTTGGTGGTCGATCATGACCAGGCGCTTGGCGTAGTGGGCCAGGGGCAGCTCCCAGGTCATGCCGATGCCGCCGTGCATCTGGACGGCTTCTTCGGCCACCTGCGCACCGATGCGCCCGATGCTGTACTTGGCCGCCGACAGGGCGCGCTCACGCGTCACGCGATCGGCGTCCATCGCTGCGGCGGCATTGATCACGGCCGAGCGGGCCTGCTCGACCTCCAGCAGCAGGTCGGCCATGCGGTGCTGCAGGGCCTGGAAGCTGCCGATCGGCACGCCGAACTGCTTGCGCGTCTGCAGGTATTCCAGCGTGTACTGCTTGGCCACGTCCATGGCGCCCACGGCCTCGGCGCACAGCGCCAGCAAGCCCCAGCCGATGGCCAGCTCCAGGGTGGCAAAGCCCTGCCCTGCGGTGCCCAGCAGCGCCTCGGCACCGAGCTGCACGCCCTGCAGAGTGACTTCAGCGGCGCGGCCGCCGTCGATGCGGCCATAGCCACGCACTTGCACCCCGGCCGCGTCGGCCGGCACCAGGAACAGAGAGATGCCCTCTTCAGACTCGACATCGCCCGACACCCGGGCGCTGACCAGCAGCAGCTGCGCGGCCTGGGCTTGCAGCACGACCGCTTTGGCCCCGTCCAGTTGCCAGCCGCCGGCGGTGGCCGTGGCGCGGGTGGCCACACGAGAGAGTTCGTAGTGGCTGCCGGGCTCATCGTGCGCCAGCGCGGCCACGGTGCTGCCATCGATCAGGCCGGCCAGCGCGGCCTGCTGGTCCGGGGTACCGGCGGCAGCCAGGGCCCGGCCCACGATCAAGGCGCCGAGAAAGGGTTCGACCACCAGGCCTCGGCCCAGGCTCTCGAACACCACACTGACGTCGAAGCCCGCGCCGCCGAAGCCGCCCACGGATTCCGGAAAGAGTGCGCCCAGGGCGCCGATCTCGGCGAGCTGCTGCCAGACGGCGGTGCTCAGGCCCTGCTCGCTGCCCGCCACCTGATTGCGCACCTCGAAGGGGTATTGCTCGGTGATGAAGCGGTTCAGGCTGTCCGCCAGCATGCGGCGGTCTTCGGTGTGTTCAAAGTTCATCGCGGTGTCCCTCACTTCACAGGCCCAGGATCATCTTGGAGATGATGTTCTTCTGGATCTCGTTGGAGCCGCCGAAGATCGACAGCTTGCGGTTGTTGAAGTAGATGGC
>RXJO01000011.1 GCA_003987795.1 Curvibacter sp. | reverse complement strand
CTGCAAGCTGCGGCACGGCAGATCGAATTGCAGGCCCGCCTCGGCGGCGCGGCCCAGCGCCTGGTCTCACCCGCCGAATGCGTGGCCCTGGAACCCGCGCTGGCCCGCTACCAGAGCGCCATGGCCGGCGCGATCTACACCCCCAGCGAAAGTGCGGCCGACTGCCTGAAGGTCTGCCAGGCGCTGGATCAGGCCCTGGATCAGCGAGGTGCGCAGCGCCTCTATGGCCGTGCCGTGACCCGGCTGGAGGTGGCAGGGGGTCGGGTGGTGGCGGCCCACACGGCCCGGGGGCCGGTGCAGGCAGATCACTTCGTGCTGGCGTTGGGCGCTGGCAGCGTCGAGTTGTGCCGCCCGTTGGGCCTGCAGTTGCCGGTCTATCCCCTCAAGGGTTACAGCATCACGCTCCCGGTGGGTCAGGAGCCTGGCCGGGCGCCCCGCGTCAGCGTGACCGACAGCGCGCGCAAGGTGGTGTTCGCCCGGCTGGGCGATCGCCTGCGAGTGGCTGGCATGGTGGAACTCGTGGGCTATGGTCGCGACATCCCGGCCGATCGGATTGCCAGCCTGTGCCAATCCACCGCCGAGGTGTTTCCGGGCTGCAATGACTTCAGCGATGTCCAGGCCTGGTGCGGCCTGAGACCAGCCACACCGACAGGCCTGCCGATCGTCGGCCGCCTGCCCAAGGGCCCCGACAACTTGTGGATGAACACCGGCCACGGTGCATTGGGCTTCACGCTGGCTTTTGGCACCGCGCGCCAACTCTGCGAAGCCTTGCGCGCCTGATCAGCCCGCCGCGGTCGGTGCCAGAATGCGCGCTTCGATGCCACTCCTGGTGTGAGGTGCCCATGGTCCAGCGCTCTTTTGTCCGCCCCCGTTTCCGCGCCCTGCCAGCGCTGCTCGCCACGGCCACGCTGCTGAGCGCCTGCGCCCAGGCCCCTGCCCTGCCCGAGCTGAGTGACACCCGATGGCAGGGCGACGGCCACCCGCCCACCCAATTGCGGCTGGACGCCAGCGGCCAGGCCAGCGGCTTCGGCGGCTGTAACCGGTTCAGCGGCCGCTGGCGCATCGAGGGTGGACAGTTGCGCCTGGGCCCGCTCGCCACCACCCGCATGATGTGCCTGACCCCGGGCGGCGAACAGGAGGGCCCCTTCCTGGCCAGCCTCGAGGCCACCCGCTCAGCCCGGCTCGAGGGCGGCCGCCTGCTGTTGCTGGATGCACAAGGCCAGGTGTTGCAGACCTTGCAGCCCGCCCCCTGACGGGACTCAAGCCGCCCAGCTCAAAGCGCCTGGCGGATCGCCTGCTGCATCTCCTCGGTGATGGCCCGCACCAGCACCGATCCGGGCTTGTCGGCCAGGCGCAGGGCCTGCACCGGCACCGCGATGGCGGGTTCCAGGGCCAGCACATCGACCTTGCTGCGATCGGCCGACACCGCCGTGCAGGCATCCACCAGGGCCACGCCCAGGCCATGGTGGGCCATGGCCAGCGCGGCGTGGTAGGTCTGCACCGTGACGTACGAATTCAGGCCCACGCCGGCTTCGCGGCAGGCCTGGCTCAGGCGCGTGCCCACCGGGTCGCGCGCATCGAGGTTGATCACCGGCACATCGACCAGATCGGCCAGGCTCAGTTGCCCCTGGCGCAGCTTGCGCACCGGCAGCAGGCCCTTGGGCACCACGCAGACCATGGCGCACTCGGCCAGCGGCTCATGGGTCAACGAGGGGTGGCTGAGCGTGCTGAAGACAAAGCCCACATCGGCCTCCTGCAGCATCAGGCTCGAGACGATCTGCGGCGAATGCAGGGCCTCGACACTGACGACGATGTCGGGGTGCTTCTTCTTGAAGCGGGCCAGTGCTCGGGGCAGGATGTCATAACTCAAGGCCAGCACCGAGACGATGCGCAGCTCGCCGGCCACCTGGCCGCCACGCAGGCTGGTGGCCAGGCGCTGCACTTCATCGAGCTGGGCAAACAGGCGCTCGATGTGCGGGAACAGCGTCAACGCCTCGGTGGTGGGGGTGAGGCGCCCTTTGGCGCGCTGGAACAGCGCAAAGCCCAACTGGATCTCGGCATGCTGCAGGGTGCGGCTGACGGCCGGCTGGGTGATGTTGATCAGCCGGGCCGCCGCGCTCACGCTGCCGGTCAGCATGATGGCGTTGAACACCTCGATGTGGCGCAGGCGCATGGGAAAACCGCCCTCAGCCGCCGCGCTGCAGGCGCTCGCTCTTCCAGTAGACGTCGTCGCCGCCATCGACCCGGTTGAGCACGCGGGCCAGCACGAACATCAGATCGGAAAGACGGTTCAAGTACTGGCGCGGCGTGTCTTTCAAGGCCTCTTCATTGCCCAGCGCCACCACCGCCCGTTCGGCCCGACGCGCCACCGTGCGGCACACATGGGCCTGGGCCGCCGTGCGACGACCGGCCGGCAGAATGAACTCCTGCAGGCGTGGCAACTCGGCATTGAAGTGCGCCAGCGCCTCGTCCAGCTGCAACACCGCCTCGGCCTTGAGCAACTCGAAACCGGGGATCGACAACTCGCCGCCCAGATTGAACAACTGGTGCTGGATGTCGGTCAGCAACTCGCGCACCGCTTCGGGCAGGCTCTCGCTGAGCAGCAGGCCGATGTGCGAATTGAGCTCGTCCACATCCCCCATGGCATGCACGCGCAGACTGTTCTTCGAGACCCGGGTGTTGTCGCCCAGGCCGGTGGTGCCGTTGTCTCCGGTGCGGGTGGCGATCTGGGTCAGGCGATTGGCCATGCGGGGGTCCTTGCAAACGTTGAAATCCTGCCGATTTTGCGCGAGAAAGCTTCCTCCCGTCGTCGCGCCATGCCATCCCCCTGCAACGCCGGCACGAAGCCGCCCAGGCTTCTAGAATGGCAGACCGGCCTCAAGCGCCCCCTCTCATGCAAGCCGTACTGGAGACACCATGAACGCACCCACCGCCCCCTTGCACCTGCTGCCCGAAGTACAGCAACGCGATGTGCCCGCTGCCCTGATCGATGCCCTCAAGGCCCGCTTCGGCGAGCAATGCAGCACCGCCCTGGTGGTGCGCGAGCAGCATGGCCGCGATGAGTCCTCGTTCCAGGTGCCGCCCCCTGCCGCCGTGGTGTTTGCCCAGAGCACCGCCGATGTGGCTGACGCCGTGCGCCTGGCTGGCCAGTTCGAGGTGCCGGTGATCCCGTTCGGCGTAGGGTCCTCGCTCGAAGGCCATCTGCTGGCCGTGCAAGGCGGCATCAGCCTCGATGTCAGCCGCATGAACCAGGTGCTCAGCGTGAACGCCGAAGACCTGACCGTGACCGTGCAACCGGGCATCACCCGCAAGCAACTCAATGAAGAGATCAAGGCCACGGGCCTGTTCTTCCCCATCGACCCCGGCGCAGACGCCACCCTCGGCGGCATGACCGCCACCCGTGCCAGCGGCACCAACGCCGTGCGCTACGGCACCATGCGCGAGAACGTGCTCGCCCTGGAGGTGGTGACCGCCAGCGGCGAAGTGATCCGCACCGGCACCCGTGCCAAGAAGAGCAGCGCGGGTTACGACCTGACCCGACTGATGGTTGGCAGCGAAGGCACTCTCGGCGTGATCACCGAGATCACCGTGCGCCTTTACCCCCTGCCCGAGGCCGTGTCGGCCGCCATCTGCTCCTTCCCGAGCATTGAAGCAGCAGTGCGCACTGTCATCCAGACCATCCAGCTGGGGGTACCGATCGCCCGCGTCGAGCTGATCGACCACAACACCGTGCGCATGGTCAACCAGTACTCCAAGCTCAGCCTGCGCGAAGAGCCCATGCTGCTGATGGAGTTCCACGGCTCGCCCACCAGCGTCAAAGAGCAGGCCGAGACCGTGCAGGAGATCGCCAGCGAGTTCGGTGGCAACGCCTTCGAATGGGCCAGCACCCCTGAAGAGCGCACCCGCCTGTGGACGGCCCGGCACAACGCCTACTTTGCCGCCGTGCAATCGCGCCCGGGCTGCAAGGCCATCTCCACCGACACCTGCGTGCCGATCAGCCGCCTGGCCGACTGCCTGCTCGACTCGGTGGCCGAGACCGACGCCAGCGGCCTGCCCTACTTCCTGGTCGGCCATGTGGGCGACGGTAACTTCCACTTCGGCTACCTGATCGACCCCGACAGCGCTGAAGAACGTGCCAAGGCCGAAGAGCTCAACCACCAACTCGTCAACCGTGCACTGCAGCTGGGCGGCACCTGCACTGGCGAGCACGGCGTGGGCCTGCACAAGATGGGCTTTCTGCTTGACGAGACCGGCGCTGGCGCGGTCGACATGATGCGCACCCTCAAACGCGCTCTCGACCCCAAGAACATCCTGAACCCGGGCAAGATCTTCACGCTCTAAGGCGCATCACCCATGAAGAAACCCCGCCCGGCGTGAGCCGAGGCGGGGTTTCTTTTGCGCCTGGAGGCCTCCAGGCGAGCGACGCTGATCCGTGGATCAGTAGGTCAGTTCGCCGTGGGGCAGCAGGCCGGCACGGTTGGCTTCGGCGGCAGCCTGACGCACTTCCTGGCGGGTGATGGCGGACTTCACGGCCGGCAGCACCTGGGAGTTGGTGTCCACGTCGGCGGCGTGACGGGCGGCGGCCACGGCCTGGGTCTTGACTTCGGCGCGGCTGTATTGCGACACCACATCGGCGCGCTGGTTGTACTCGGCCAGGCCTTCGGCAAAGCTGGGGGCAGCAGCCACGAAGGCAGAGGCGGCGATCAGGGCGGAGGCGATCAGTTGGCGGTTCATGATGATGATTCCTTTCAAAGTGGTTGGACTTCCGGGCAGGGCGGCTGCCGGATCAGGCGCCGTCTTGTCCAGCTCGGTGAGTCGTTGCAGAGGTGTTTGGCTCATCGATGGGATGAACTTTATAGGGTTAACACCAACAATAAAACATCATCATGAGCAAATGGCTATTCCGCATTTAGAAACAATCAGGGCGGAACTTTGCCGCTGACACGCGATAAGACCTCGCTCAGCCTTGCGCAGGCAGGCTGTTCAGCAGCAGTCGCAGACGCACGCCTGCCGGACTGTGCTGGCGCCCTGACAGGGTGCCGAGTGGGGTGAGACCGGGTTGCCAGGCCTCGATCAGGGCCTGCAGCGGCTGCAGTTGGCCCGGCTCCACGGTCTGCCCGTGCAGATCGGGGTAGCGGCTGGGGTTCTGCGTGCGGGCCAGCAGCCAGGCCACGCTGCGCGCCATCGAGGCGCCTGCCGGGGTGGCCCAGTGGTACAGGTCATCACCGCTTTCGCGCAGCGCCAAGGCCAGGGTGAGCAAGGGGCGCAAGGCATCCACGTGGTCGGCCAATTGGCCGCTTTGACGGCCATCCAGGCTCTCCCCCGTGGGCAGCAGGGTGTCCATCAGTTGCTGCTGCAGGCCACGCCGGGCCGACTCCACCAGGGTGACATCGCCCACAGCCCAGCCGATCAGGCCGATGCTGCACAGGCGGTGGCTGTTGTGGCGATCCAGCGCATCGGGCCGATCCAGTTGGCGATCCGCCTGCTGGGCCAGGGCGTGGGCCTGCCACCAGGCATCCAGGCGACTCCGATCCGCGGCCGGGATGTGGGGGCGCAACAGCCGGTAGGCCCACACGGCGGGCTCAAGCCAGCGCAGGGCCATGGGCTGGGCCACCGGGGCCAGGCTGCGCGCCCAGGGGCGCAGCAGTTCCAGGGCACGGTCCCGGTAGGCGGTCTGGCCGTTGAGCATGAACAGAAAACCCAAGGCCTGGAGTTGCTCGAACTCGCCCACGCTGTCGGCCACACGGCGCGGTGCGGCCTCGCCTTGCCAGCGGGGGCCGGCAGGCAACTGGGTCAAGGGGTGCGGGGCCTGACTCCAGCCGCGGGCCAGCAACTGGTACTGGGCCTTCATGACCGCCTGCACTTCGAGCGACTGCGGCGCGCGCTCCCGCAACCATTGCCAGTGACGCTCTGAAGGCCACCACAACGCAGGCAGTGGGGCCTGCAGGGAGCGATCCTGGGCCCGCAAGGCAGAGACCGGCCCGCTGCAGGCCAGGCAAGCCAGCAAGGCCCGTCGAGGGAGGCTGTGAGGACGGCGGTTCATGGTGGGCGCTCCTGGCGCGGTGGGCTGGCGGCTCGCCAGCTCCGGATGATAGGTCGCCCCAGCGCTGACCAAAAGCCGGATCAGAAACGCCTTCAGACGCAGTAGATCCAGACCGGGCGCCCGTCGGGTGCCATCAGCCGGGCCTGGTGGGGTTGGCCCACCACCTCGAACTCGAGGCTCACCAGCCAGCTGCCCGGCGCCATCTCGGCCTGGGCCTTGGCCAGGGCGCGGGCCATGCTCTCGGGGCGCTGGAACACATAGACCAGTTGGTACGGCGCCCAGGATTCACGCCAGATGTCGCCTCGCCGCACCTGCGCCCAAGGGCAGCGCAAGGCGCACAGCAGACGCAAAGGCCAGCTCCATTCGAGGCCATGCAAAGTCGCCTCGGGCCAGGCACGCCGCAGGGCCCGCAGACCATCGCCCAGGCCACAGCCGGCATCCAGCACGGCAGCACCGGCAGGCAGCGGGATCGCCTGCGGCAGGCCCATCAAAGCCGCCCGGGGGGTCGGAAAGATCGGCGCATCACGCCAGGCATTGATCGGGTAGACCAGCAGCACCAAGCCCAGCGGCAGCAGCCACACCCAGCCCGGCAGGGTGACAGCCCCCGACACCAGCAGCGAGAGGGGAAAACCCAGCGCAATCATGAAGCGTCGCCACCAGTTGGGCCCCAGCACGCTGCCCAGGGCGCCCAAGGCCGCGGCACAGCCCAACGCCAGCAACACATCCACCCCGCCCTGCGCCAGCACGGCGAACAAGCCCCAGGCCGCCGCCCAGACCAACAGGGCCGGCAGGGGCCAGGGCAGACGCAGCCGCGCGGGCGGGCGGCGGCCGGGCGGCACCTTGCTCATGACTGGGTGCGGCGCATCAGGCGCCCGAGGCACCACCGCGCAGGCGGTCGATCAGGCCGTTGAGCTCTTCCAACGAGCCGAACTGGATGGCCAGTTCGCCCATTTCCTCGGTGCGGCCGGCGCGCTTGACGCGCTTCTTCACCCGTACCTCCACAGCAGCGGTCAGCAGGTCGGAGAGTTCCTCCTCGACACGTTTGAGATCGCGCGACTTGTCCTTCTTGGCGGGCTTGGGCGAGGTCAGGTTGAACTCGGCACCGATCTTCTTGACCAGGCCTTCGGACTCGCGCACCGACAGCTTCCGGGCCACGATCTGGTTGGCAGCCGTGATCTGGGTGGCGCGGTCCAGCGACAGCAGCGATCGCGCATGGCCCATGTCCAGGTCGCCGGCCATCAGCATGGTCTGCACCGGTTCAGCCAGGTTCAGCAGGCGCAACAGGTTGGAGGCGGCACTGCGCGAGCGCCCCACCGCCTGGGCCGCCTGTTCGTGGGTGAGGCCGAATTCCTTCACCAGACGCTGCAGGCCCTGGGCCTCTTCCAGCGGGTTCAGGTCTTCGCGCTGGATGTTCTCGATCAGCGCCATGGCCGCCGCGGCCTCGTCGGGCACCTCGCGGATCAACACCGGCACGCTGTCGAGACCGGCCAGGCGAGAGGCGCGGAAGCGGCGCTCGCCCGCGATGATCTCGTACTTGCCGTCGTTCGGGCCGGCGTGCAGGCGGCGCACCAGGATGGGCTGCATGATGCCCTGGGCCTTGATGC
>RXJO01000442.1:3075-7636 GCA_003987795.1 Curvibacter sp. | reverse complement strand
GGTCTCCAGGCCTCGGGCCCGGGCCATGGCCTGGGCACGGTACAGCAGGCGCAACCAGGGGTCGTGCTGGCGTCGGTCCCAGAGCTGCCAGGCACTGGCGCCCAGGGCCGTGGCGGCCACCAGTCCGCCCAACAGCAGGGCCAGGTCTTCCCAACTGGGGGCCTCGAAACCCAGCTTGCGCAGGAGGTCAAGCTGGCGACCCTGGGAGTAGTTCAGCACCCACTGGTTCCAGCGGTTGTTGGTGGCCTCCCAGATGCCGCGCAGGCGTTGCACCAGGCCCGGGCTGAGGGTGGCCATGGTGGTGGCGACCAGGCCGCGTGGCGCCACCAGGCGTTGCACCGAGCCGACGCGACCGGGGGCGATGGCCGCAGTCGGATCGACCCGCACCCAGCCGCGCCCGTTCAACCAGACCTCGGCCCAGGCATGGGCGTCGCTTTGGCGCAGGGTCCAGTAGCCGTCGAGCGGATTGCGGTCACCTCCCTGATAGCCGGTGACCACCCGCGCGGGGATGTCGAGCGCCCGCATCAGCACCACGAAAGACGAGGCCACATGCTCGCAGAAGCCGGCTTTGCGGTCGAACCAGAACTCGTCGGCGGTGTCGCGCCCGTAGAGACCCGGCTCCAGGGTGTAGGTGTAGCCGCCAGTGGACAGCCGATTCAACACCTGTTGCACCAGGGCCGCATCGTCGGCGCCGGCCAGCTTGGGGTCGCGGCGCATGTCGCTGGCGAGTTGGAGGGTGCGTGGGTTGTAGCCCGGTGGCAGCTCAGTCTCCAGGCGCAGCGCCGGATCGTTGGCTGGGGGGCCGTAGCTGAAGTCGGGGTAGGCCACGGCCTGGTAGCGCAGCAGCGCCGTGACGGGGCGAGGCATGACCCATTGCAGCTCGGGCGTGGCGTAGGCGATCGCCGTGCCCAGGCGGGGGGCTTCGGCGCTGGCATCGAGGGTGAGCAGCCAGGGGCGGTTGTTGGGTTCCAGGGTCAGTTCATAGACCACCGGCGTGCCTTGTGTCTTGAGGGTCACCGGCGGGCGCCGGTAAAGGGCCTGGCTCATCAACTCTTCGGGCTGCCGCTGCTTCCATTCGCGGCCGTCGAAGACCGAGAACACCGGTCCACGGAAATACAGTTGCCGCTGTTCTGGCGGGGCGCCTGTGGCGTTCAGGAAGCGCAGCCGGAAGGCGATGCTGTCGTCCAGGGCCAGCTCGGTCACGTCGCCCACGCTCATGCGCGAAGACAGCCCGCTGCGAGCCCCCTGGGCATCGGACGGCAGGCCCCACAGGGGCGCCACCCTGGGAAACAGCAGGAACAGCGCCACCATCACCGGCGTGCCCCAGGCGGTCATGCGCAATGCCAGGCCAGCCGAGGTGGCCAGCGGCGGGCGGCCCACCGGCAAGTTGGCGTTGATGAGGGCGGTGAGCAAGCCCAGCAGGCCCAGCAGCATGGCCAGCGCCACTGGCAGACTCTGCGAAAAGAAGAAGTGGGTCAGCATGGTGAAGAAGCCCAGGAAGAACACCACGAAGGCATCCCTGCGGGCTCGCATCTCCAGCGTCTTGAGGGCCAGCAGCGCCACGACCAGGGTGACTCCGGCATCGCGCCCCAGCAGCGTCTTGTGGCTCCAGAGGGTGCCTGCCACCGCCATGAGCAGCAGGCCCATCAGCCACCAGCGGGTCGGCAGGGGGCGGGCGTGCCAGGCCAGCCAGCCGCGCCAGCCCAGCGAGAGGCCGGCCATGAGCAGGGCCCAGGCGGGCAGGTTGGCTGCGTGCGGCAGGATCACCCAGGCCACCACGGCCAGCAGGAACAGGGTGTCGCGGCTGTCGCGCGGCAACTGAAGCAGTCGGTTCAGCACAGGGCCAGGGCCTCCAGGCATTGTTGGCGATGGGCCGGGCCGGCCGCAGGCGGGATCTCGCGACCGGGCAGACGCAGACCGTAATGCAAGCCCAGCGTATCGGCGGCCAGCACCCAGGCACACAGACGGGACCAACGGGCTTCGGGGGGCAGGTTCGGCAGTTGGGTGTGGTCGAGCCACAGCTCGTGAAGCGGGGCCGGTGCGCTGTCGCGGCTGACCAGCGCGGACGAACCGGTGGCCAATGCGGTGGCGGCCTTTTTCCAGACCACCTGTCGCATCGGATCACCGCGTCGGTAGGCGCGCACGCCATCGAACTCCTGGCCACGGCTCAGGCCTGCCGCCAGAGCGGGCGCCTGGTCGCGGGCCTGGCCCGGGGGCAGCGGCGGTGCACCGGCTTCAGGCTGCGGGTACACCAGCACCTGGGCGGCCGGGCGCCAGATCGTCCAGACCCTGAAGGTGCCCAGCGGGAAGCGGGTTTCGGCGCTCAGCACCGGTACCCGCTGCAGCCCACGTTGGCGTGGGCGGAAGGCCAGGTGCAGCACGCTCTGGCCCTGCGCCGGCACATCGGTCCACACCCAGTCACCGCTGTCGAGCACCGCCAGGCCGATCCCGTGGCGAGGCGTCTTGCGCGGGTTGTCCAGCACCACTTCAAGGCTCAGCACCTGCCCGCAGAAAGTGGCGGCCGGCGGTTGCAGGCGCAGAGACAGGCCGCTCAAGGTGGCGTGGCCCACATGCATGCCCGCCACCGCGCAGCCGGCCAGCAAAAACGTCAGCAGGTACCCCAGGTTGAGCTGGTAGTTGATGGAGGCCACCAGCAGGATCAGCACGGTGGCCGCCAGCATCCAGCCCGGGCGCGTCGGCAGGATGTAGACATTGCGCTGGCTCAGCGTCAACAGGTCGCTCAGCGGCAGCCGCCCCTGCCACCAGCGCCGGAATCGGGCTCGCGCCTGGCCGGCCGGGTTGAGGCGGGCCCAGCCGCGGGGCAGGGTGGCCTGGGGCGTGTTCATGGCAGGGGCACGGCCTCCAGCAGGGCCCGAACCTGTTCGAGCGCCCCCCGTCCGGATTCCGCCACGGGCACCAGGCGGTGGGCGGTGGTCTGCGGCAGCACGGCCTGAACATCGTCCGGGGCCACGTAATCACGGCCGCTCAGCAAGGCCTGCGCTTTGGCGGCGCGCAGCAGCGCCAGGCCGGCGCGCGGCGACAGGCCCTGGATGAACCAGCGTCCGTTGCGGGTGGCTGCCAGCAAGTCCTGCACGTAGTCGAGCAAGGAGGGCGCGGCGTGCACGGCCAGCACCTCTTGTTGCAGTGATTGCAGCTCCGGCAAGGTCAGCAAGGGTTGAAGCTGATCCAGCAGATCGCGGCGGTCCTGCCCGGCCAGCAGGGCACGTTCGGCGTCGCGCTCCGGATAGCCCAGCGAGATGCGCATCAGGAACCGGTCCAGTTGGGATTCAGGCAGCGCGTAGGTGCCCAACTGGTCATGCGGGTTCTGGGTGGCGATCACGAAGAACGGGGCCGGCAGCGGGCGGGTCTGGCCTTCCACCGTCACCTGCCGCTCTTCCATGGCTTCGAGCAGGGCGCTCTGGGTCTTGGGGCTGGCCCGGTTGATCTCATCGGCCAGCAGCACCTGGGCGAACACCGGGCCCGGGTGGAAGACGAAATCCTCGCGCCCGCGTTCGTACACCGACACGCCGGTCAGGTCGCTGGGCATCAGGTCAGAGGTGAACTGCACCCGCGCAAACTGCAGGCCCAGCGTGCGGGCCAGGGCATGGGCCAAGGTGGTCTTGCCCACGCCCGGAACGTCTTCGATCAGCAGGTGACCGCCCGCCAGAAGGCAGGCCAGGCTGTCCTGGATCTGTGCGGGTTTGCCCGCAATCACCGTGTTAAGCTGGTCTTGCAGCGCCTTGAGTTTTTGCTGAGTGTGCATGGCCCGAGACGTTATCCCAAAAATATGAGAGACACGAGATCGCCTGTGAACAAAACCGGTTACTACACCCATCGTGATTGCTGGAAACACGAGATGGGGCATGATCACCCAGAATGCCCGGCCCGGCTGGATGCCATCGAGGATCGCCTGCTGATGACCGGTGTCAGCGATGCGCTGGACCGCCGCGAGGCCCCCACGGCCGCCCTGGCCGATGTCGAACTCGCGCACGACCGCATGCACATCGCCGCCTTGCGAGGCCTGACCGATCGCCTGGTCGAAGAGATCCAGGCCGGCGGCCCCACCCATGCCCAGCTCGATCAGGACACCAGCATCAATGCCTTCACCTGGCAGGCGGCCCTGCGCTCGGCCGGCGCCGCGCTGGCGGCCACCGATGCCATCATGGCTGGCGAACTCGAGAACGCCTTCTGCGCCGTGCGCCCACCGGGCCACCATGCCTGTCGAGACAAGGCGATGGGCTTTTGCTTCTTCAACAACGTGGCGATTGCGGCGCGCTATGCGCTGGAGCGCTACCGGCTGCAGCGCGTGGCCATCGTCGACTTCGATGTGCACCATGGCAACGGCACCGAGAACATCCTCTCAGGTGATCCGCGGGCACTGATGGTGAGCTTCTTCCAGCACCCTTTCTACCCGTACTCGGGCGATCAGCATCCGGCCGACAACATGCTCAACATCCCCGTGCCGGCCTACACCCGGGGCATGGACCTGCGCGAGATCATCGAGATGATGTGGATCCCGCGGCTCGAGGCCTTCAAGCCCGAAATGATCTTCGTCAGCGCC
>RXJO01000442.1:0-3025 GCA_003987795.1 Curvibacter sp. | reverse complement strand
GATGCCCACCGCGAGGACGACATGGGCCAGATGGGCCTGACCGAACAGGATTTCGCCTGGATCACCCTGCGCATCAAGGACATCGCGCGTCGTTTCTCCAAAGGCCGCATCGTGTCCTGCCTCGAGGGTGGCTACAACCCCGCCGCCCTGGCCCGCAGCGTGGAAGCGCATGTGCGGGTGCTGGCCGACATCTGAGACCGGAGCCCATCCCATGCCTGAAGCCGCGCCGTCCGACCTGTTGCTCACCCGGCGCGATGCCCGCGGTGTGTTGACCCTGACCCTGAACCAGCCCGAGCGCTTCAATGTGCTCAGCGAGCCGATGCTGGTGGCCTTGCAGGCCGCGGTGGACGCGGCAGCCACCGATGAAGGCCTGCGTGTGCTGGTGCTGGCGGCCACTGGCCGGGCCTTCTGCGCGGGCCATGACCTCAAGGCCATGGCCGCCCCCGGGTTGGCGCAGGCCGATCACCAGGCCTTGTTCGACCGCTGCAGCCGCTTCATGCTGTCGCTGCAGCGCCTGCCCGTGCCGGTGCTGGCCCGGGTGCAGGGCATGGCCACGGCCGCCGGCTGCCAACTGGTGGCCCAGTGTGATCTGGCGGTGGCCAGCACCGAGGCCACATTTGCCACCAGCGGCATCCGCTATGGGCTGTACTGCGCCACCCCCAGCGTGCCCTTGACGCGCAACGTCTCGGCCAAGAAGGCCCTGGAGATGCTGTTCACCGGCGATTTCATCGATGCCCAGGAGGCCCTGGCCCAGGGCTTGCTCAATCGGGTGGTGAGCCCGGCGGAACTCGATGGGGCCGTGGAGACTCTGCTGCAGAGCCTGCTGCACAAGCCACGGGCTGCGTTGGCGATGGGCAAGGCCTTGTTCTACCGCCAGCGTGAAGCGGGCGTCGAGGCGGCCTACCAGTTGGCCGCGCAGACCATGGCCCTCAACATGATGGACCCGGCTGCCCAGGAGGGCGCCCGGGCTTTTACCGAGAAACGGGTGCCCCGTTGGGTCCCACAGGGAGATTGAAGCATTGATGGATTTGTTGGACAACCTGCAGGCCGAGTTCCAGACCTCGCGGGCCTGGATCGAACTGGCCTGCCTGCTGGGCAGCCTGGTGGCCGCTTTCGCTGTGTCGTTCTGGGCCGGGCGCCGCGCGCGCCTGGCCGGTGATTCGGTCTGGTTTGGCCGCCGCACCCTTGACGGCCTGCTGTTCCCGGCCCTGGCCCTGGCCCTGGTCTATGCGGCCAAGGCCGTGGTCTCGCACCACCAGAGCGTGTTCCTGCTCAAGATCGCGATCCCGGTGCTGGTGTCGCTGGCGGTGATCCGCTTCTTTGCCCGGGTGCTGTCGGCGGCTTTCCCGGAGTCGGCGGCCATGCGGCTCATCGAGCGCCTGTTTTCCTGGGTGGCCTGGCTGGCGGCGGTGCTCTGGATCGTCGACCTGTTGCCGGCGGTGCTCGAGGAGCTCGACGCCATCCACCTGGCCTTCGGCAAGACCTCGATCAGCCTGCGCACCCTGATCGAAGGCTGCCTGAGCTCGGGCCTGGTGCTGGTGGTGGCCTTGTGGGTGTCGTCCACCCTTGAGCGCAAGGTGCTGAGCCATGCCATCAGCGACCTTTCGATGCGGCGCGTGGCCGTCAACGCCATGCGTGCGGTGCTGCTGCTGATGGGGCTGTTGTTCGCCCTGTCTGCGGTGGGGGTCGACCTGACCGCGTTGTCGGTGCTTGGCGGTGCGGTGGGCGTGGGCCTGGGCTTCGGTCTGCAGAAGCTGGCAGCCAATTACGTGAGCGGCTTCGTGATCCTGCTCGAGCGCTCGCTGCGCATCGGTGACAACGTGCGGGTCGACAGCTTCGAGGGCAAGATCACCGACATCAAAACCCGTTACACCCTGCTGCGGGCCACCAATGGCCGCGAATCCATCGTGCCCAACGAGACCATGGTGTCGCAGCGGGTCGAGAACCTGTCCGATGCGGACCTGCGCTTCAACATCACCACCAACGTGGTGGTGGGCTACGACAGCGATGTGAGCCAGGTGCAGCAGATCCTGTGCGATGCGGCCAAGGCCCAGGAACGTGTCCTGAGCGAACCGGCGCCGGCGGCCTATCTGGTCAACTTTGCGCCTGACGGGCTGGAGTTCAGCCTGCACTTCTGGATCAAGGACCCGGCCAGCGGGCAGGTCAACATCCGCTCGGCCGTCAATCTGGCCGTGCTGGCTGGCTTGCGGGCGGCACGGATCGACATTCCCTTTCCGCAACGGGTGGTCCGCTTGCAGGGCAACGAGGCCTCTGCGACCGAGACTGCGCTGGTGGCCGCCGCGGCCCCGGCGGTGCCCGGGGGCTGATCGCACCCCGATCCCAGACACATCAGGAGGATGCCCATGAGTTCAGGTCAACGTCTGCGCGAAGAACGAGAACGGCTGGGCTTCAGCCAGAACGATTTCGCCGCGCTGGTGCCGGTCACCCGCAAGACCATGTTCAACTGGGAGTCGGGCGCCGGCCATGTCGCCACCGAAGCCCTGGCGGTGTGGGCCCGGTCGGGCCTGGATGTGCTTTATGTGGTCACCGGAGAGCGCCTGCCCATCCCTCGTGCCGAGCCCGGCCTGCGCCAGCAGGCACTGCTCAAGTTGTTCGATGCCGCCGACGAAGACGGTCGCCGTGTCATCGAAGCCTCGGCAGCCCAGGTCGCTGGACGGCCTGGCGGCTGATGGGCCCGCTGCGGCCCTGTTTTTTGAAAGTCCCTCAAATCTGCGCTGTTGATTGACGTAACGTCAATCTTCCCCTTGTATAATCCGAAAAAAGCACGGTCGTACTTTTTTGTGCTTTGGCGCGATGGCGTCTCGATGTCGAGCGTCACCACGGTCAATCGACGTTGTGCCGCATAGAATCATCTGGTTTACGTGCACGTCAATTCAACTAATCAATTTGGAGCCGCAGCAATGAAGGTTTTGGTCCCCGTCAAACGCGTGGTGGACTACAACGTGAAAGTCCGGGTGAAGTCGGACAACACGGGTGTGGACATTGCCAACGTCAAGATGAGCAT
>RXJO01000380.1 GCA_003987795.1 Curvibacter sp. | reverse complement strand
GGCCCTGAGCGCCTTCGCCGCCCCGGGCCTGGCCCTGGCCCAGTCCTCGGTCACCCTGTTCGGCGTGCTCGACCTCGCCTACGAAAACGTCAAGACCAACGCCGGCCGCATCTCCGGCGTCTCCCCCTCCGGCAACAGCGCCAGCCGCATCGGCTTTCGCGGCACCGAAGACCTCGGCGCCGGCCTGAGCGCCGGCTTCTGGCTTGAGGGCGCCATCAACCCCGCCAGCGGCATCGGCTCCAGCGGCACCACCACCAACAACCAGCGCTCCGACATCGCCGCCGGCGGCCTCACCTTCAACCGCCGCTCCACCGTCAGCCTCGCCGGCTCCTTCGGCGAGCTGCGCATCGGCCGCGACACCACCCCCAGCTGGCAGAACTACCTCAACGCCGACCCCTTCGCCGCCGCCGGCGTCGGCACGTTGATCTTGGACTACACCGGCTCCGCCGCCACCAACACCTTCGTGCGCGCCTCCAACTCGCTGGGCTACTTCCTCCCCTCCAAGCTCGGCGGCCTCTACGGCCAGGCCATGGTCGCCTTCGGCAACCAGCCCAGCAACGCCACCATCAACAGCATCAACACCTCCAGCAACGGCCGCTACGCCGGCGCTCGCCTGGGCTTCCGCCAAGGCCCCCTGGATGTCGCTGGCGCCTACACCCGCACCACCTTCGCCGGCCTGACCCAGAGCCTGGGCAACAACGGCCTCGCCGGCCCCGGCACCTCCGGCGCCGCCGCCCCCCTGGCCGGCGACATGGCCGACACCAGCGTCTACGGCGCCTATGACTTCGGCGCCGCCAAGGTCATGGGCATCGTGGCCCAGCAAAAACTCTCCAATGTCGCCACCACCGGCAACGACCTCAGCATCAAGGGCTGGAGCCTCGGTGTGAACGCCCCCGTCGGCGCCTTCAACGTCCTCGCCTCCCTCGGCCAGGTCAAGCTCGGCTCCGCCAAGGCCCAGAAGATCGCCATCGGCGGCGTCTACAACCTCTCCAAGCGCACTGCCGCCTACGCCACCTTCGCCCGCGTCAACAACTCCGGTGGCGCCTCCATGGCCGCCAACTCCTTCGGCTCGGGCGCCCTCGGCCCCGTCACCGGCGCCTCCAACGTCAACGGCAACTCCACCGGCTTCGATGTCGGCCTGCGCGTGAGCTTCTGAGGCCGCGCCAGGCAAGCCAGGCCCGACTGAGCGGGCCTGGCTTGCCGACTTTTCATTTTGACGACATCCAAGGTTCGAGCCTCGCCCAACGCGAGGCTCTTTTTTTGGGGCCGGAACAACCCGCTTCTCGGCATTTGCCGGGGTGGCCGGAAAGTTCAAATCAAGCTAATCTTGGAGAAGCCGCGTGCATCCAGATCAAACGGAGATTTGAGCCTATGCGCGCCATCCACCGCCAACCAACGCCTTCAGGGGGGTGTTTCATGCCGCAGAGAGGGCATCAAGCGGACTTCTTCAAAACAGGCCATGCCGCATGGCGGGTTTGACCATGGGACCGCTACAACAACAGCAGGCCGCCTTCAACACCAAGGTGCTGCTGGCCTTTGGCGCGGCCGCTCTGGTGGTCATGGCGCTGCTGGGGCTCACCTGGAAGCTGGCCGGCGATGCCGCGGACGCCACCCGCAGCGTGCACCACACCCATGAAGTGCTGAACACGCTGGGCATCACCCGTAGCGACATGCTGCTGGTGGAACTGAGCACGCAGAACTTCCGCATGACGGGCGACAACGCCCACCTGCTCGAACGCGAGAAGGCCTCACGTGCGCGCGAAGAAGCCCTGGGCCGACTGGCCGTGCTCACGGCAGACAATCCTGCACAGCAGGCCCGCTGGCAGCAACTGCGCCAGGTCGTTGACCAGCGCATCGAGATCGCCCGCCAAGTCGAGGTCTTGCGCAAGACCCAGGGCCAGGAGGCCGCCACTGCCTATGTGGCCCGCGCGCCACTGCGCGAAACCCGCGACACGGTCTATGGTCTGCTTGACGCGATGCGCAACGAAGAGTTGCGCCTGCTGGCTGAGCGGGGTGCCGAGCAGCAACGCAGCCGCCAATGGCTGCTGTGGGGTGGCTTGCTGGTCTCGACCCTGCTGATGCTCCTGCTGGCCGCCACCTTCCGACTGATCCAGCGCCAGATGCAACACCTGGCTCGCAGCCGCCAGGCCCTGGCCGAACGCGAAGAAGACCTCGCCATCACCCTGCACTCGATCGGCGACGGGGTGCTGGCCACCGATCTGAGCGGCCGCATCACACGCCTGAACCCGGTGGCCGAGCGGCTGACCGGATGGACCGAGGCGCAGGCGCGAGGCCGGCTGGCTGAAGAAGTCTTTGTGATCGTCCACGAGACCACCCGGGCTGCGGTCGACATGCCCATCGCCCGGGTGCTGCAGACCGGGGAGCAGCAGGATCTGGCCAACCACACCAGCCTGATCGCACGCGATGGCAGCGAACGCCCGATCGCCGACAGCGCCGCCCCCATCCGGGACGCCAACGGCCACTTGCGCGGGGCGGTGCTGGTCTTCCGGGATGTGACCCATCAGCACCAGGCCGAGCAGCAGATCGAGCGTCAGAAAGCCATGCTGGAGCAGCATGTGCAGGAGCGCACCCGGCAATTGCTGGAAAGCGAAGACCACCTGCGCGGCGTGATGGCCGCCGTGCCCGCCCTGATCGGTTATGTGGATGCACAACAGCGCTATGTTTACGTGAACGAACTCTATCGTCGGCTGTTTGCACCGAACCGCAGCGACATCGCCGGCCAGACAGTGAGTGAGATCCTGGGGCCCGAGCGCTATGCCATCGCCGCCCCCATGATCGAAAAGGCCTTGCAAGGCCTGCCCCAGAGCTTCGACTGGGAGCCCGAGCCCGGCCTGTGGCATGCGGTGAACTACTTCCCGAAGCGCGATGCGCAAGGTCGTATCCTGGGCTACTACCTGCTGGGCAGCGACATCACCGAACGCAAGCGCAACGAGGCCGCGATCCAGGGGCTGAACAGCGAGCTGGCGCAACGCGTGCACGAGCTGGAGCACGTGGGCCGGGCGCTGCGCACCTTGAGCGCCGTCAACCGCACCATGCTGCGCGCCAGCACCGAAGGCGAACTGCTGGAGCACATGTGCCAGGCGATCGTCAGCACCGGGGGCTTCGGCATGGCCGCCGTGTGGTACCGGGTGGACGACCCCGACCAGACCCTGAGGCTGATGGCCCAGTGCGGCAACCACAACAGCCCGCAACTGCTGGACCAGCTGCCCCTGACCTGGGCCGACGCTCCCAACGGCCAGAGCGCGGCTGCGCAGGCCGTGCGCACCGGCAAGACCATCGTCGTCTCGAACGTGTTGGATGACCCGGGCTACACCCCCTGGCTGCCCTACCTGGACGGCAACCGCTCGGCCCTGGCCTGCCCCCTTCGGGTGGGCCAGAAGGTGATCGGCGCCCTGGCGCTGTATGACCACGAGCCCGACACCTTCAAGCCCGACGAGGTGAGCCTGCTCACCGAATCAGCGGACGACCTGGCCTTCGGCATCGCCACCTTGCGGGCGCGGGTGGAACAGCAGCAGATCGAAGAGGCCATGCAGCACCTCACCCGCCACGATGTGCTCACCGGCCTGCCCAACGAAACCCATTTCACCGAAGACCTCAGCCTGGCACTGGCCGTGGCACGCCAGCAAGGCAACACCCGGTTTGCGGTGCTGCAGACCAACATCGAGCGCATCGGCGAGATCAACGATGCGCTGGGCTTCAGCTTCGGTGACCAGTTGCTGTGCGAGTTCGGCCAGCGTCTGCAGCAGAGCGTGCCCGCCAATGCCAAGGTGGCGAGGCTGCGCGGCGACGAATTCGCCATCCTGCTGCCCGACAGCGACGCCAATGCCGCGGTGGCCCAGGTGCAACGCCTGCGTGCATCGCTGGCCACCCCCCTGCCCATGGCGGACATCGAGATCGACATCTCGGCCCGCACCGGCATCGCCCTCTACCCGGACCACGGCCAGACCCCCCACGACCTGTACCGCCACATGGACATCGCACTGCAACTCGCGCGCAAGAAAGGCGTGCCGCACCTGATCTTCGATCCAGGCCAGAGCGTGAGACAACCGCATCAGCTCAACCTGGCCGGGCAATTGCGACGGGCCATCGAGGGCGGCGAACTGATGCTGTACCTGCAGCCCAAGGTGGACATGCGCAGCGGTGCGCTGTGCGGCGCCGAAGGCCTGGTGCGGTGGCGCCACCCCCATCGCGGGCTGATCCCGCCCATGGAATTCATCGGTCTGGCCGAGCAGACCGGCCTGATCACCCCATTGACCGACTGGGTGATCGAAGCGGCCCTGCGGCTGAACCACGACTGGGCCGCCCAAGGCTGCGCCCTGCCCATCGCCGTCAACCTGTCGGCACGCAACCTGCGCGACGACAACCTGCTGGAGCGCCTGCGCCACCTTCGCAAGACCTGGCCTGGCGCGCCCCATCTGCTGGAGATGGAGATCACCGAAAGCGCCGTCATGGAGGATGCGGAATACGCCCTGCGCGTGTTGCAAAGCCTGCGCGCCGAAGGCATCGCCCTGTACATCGACGACTTCGGCACCGGCTATTCGGCCCTGAGCTACCTGCAGAAGCTGCCGGTGGATTTCATCAAGATCGACCAATCCTTTGTGCGCGACATGTGCAGCAGCAAGGATTCGGCCGCCATCGTGCGCTCAACCATCGACCTGGTGCACGACCTGGGCCGCAAGACAGTCGCCGAAGGCGTCGAAACCCAAGACCACTGGGACCAACTGGCCAGCCTGGGTTGCGACTACGCCCAGGGCTATTTCATCGCCCGACCCATGCCGCCGGAAGAGTTCCAGGCCTGGCGCGCACAGTTCGAGGCCCGCTCCGTGATGCCGGTCGACGGAGCTTGATCCGGGACTCAAGCCGGCGGCATGCCCCAGGCATCGATGATCAGCTTGACGGACACCAGCAACAGACCGATCTGCACCAGGCGGAAAAACCAGTCATCGGCCAGCCGCCGCGTGAGCCACGCACCCGCCACCGTGCCAGCCAACGCAAAAGGCAGCAGCACAGCCGCGCCCCACAGCGACTGAGCCGAATAGGGCCGCAAAAGCTGATAAGGCACGATCTTCGCGAGATTGATGGCCGCGAACAGCAAGGTGGCCGTGCCCGCAAATTGGGCCTTGGGCAGCTTCTGCGGCAGCACATAGACCTGGAAGGGCGGCGCCCCGGCATGAGATATGAAGCTGGTGAAGCCGGTGACCGTGCCCCAGAAGCCCCCCTTCAACAGACTGACCGGCCGAGGAGGCGCCTCACTCTGCCGGCGCAGCCAGGCGTAAAGGCAAAACCCCAGCCCCATCAATCCGATCAGAAAAGTGACCACCCGATCCGACACCCAGGCGGCAGTGGCCCAGCCGAGCACCACACCCAGCAGACCACTAGGGATCAGGATGCGCAGATTGGGCGCGCTGAAATCGCGACGGTACAGCCAAAGTCCAGCGACGTCGGACACCACATAGATGGGCAACAACAGGACGGCGGCCTGCACGGGCGACATGGACAAGGCCATCAGTGGGACGGCCAGCATGCCGATGGCCGGCAGCCCGCCCTTGGACAGGCCCACCAAGCAGGCCGCCAATGCAGCGACCCAGGAAAAATGTTGCAGCAATTCGGACAATCAAGACACCCTGTAGACGACCTCGGGTCCGCCACAAGACCCTGGAGGGCTGCCGATTGTGCCCCGACCGCCGCCGCCCTGCCCGACCCCAGCCCATGAAACCTGCCCAGGCAGGGACATTGCCGACCACCGCAGCCACGAATCGACCGTCAAGGCACACTCCGGGCCCGCGACGGACGGAACCTTCCGGCCGAAGACGGGTCAAGCTGCCTGCCCCATGACACACACCAACGAACCCCACCGCCTGATCCACCTGCTGGAGCGCATTGCCCAAGGTGAACGACCGGCCCTGAACGAACTGCACGACGCCACGGCCAACCGCCTTTACGTGCTGGCCCTGATGCTGGTGGCCACGCCCCCCTGGGCCGAGCAGGTGCTGCAGGCCTGCTATGTGCGCGTCTGGCAGCAGGCCCGACATTACCGGCGCTCCACCGGTCCGGCCATCGACTGGATGGCCATGCTGCTGCGCCAGTGCGCCCAGCACCTGCTGCAGGGCCGGGCGGGCGAGCAGGCCCGGCAGGCCCAGGCGCTGGCCCAGCTTCTGGAGGCCCCGCACGAATCGGGCACGGCCTCCACCACCGCAGAATCTCGGCCCCCAGCGTCGACATCCACGGGCAGCCGCCCGGAAGGCAAAACCCCGCCCAAACGCGCGCATCGCCTGCGCCTGAGCCGGCGACCGACCTGAGAGGCCCGACGCAAGCGCTGTGTCCGTGGGCAACGCCCTCTCGCAAAGGCTTGCAATGGCTTGCACTCTTTGCATGTCCTGCCCGGGTCTGGAGGCCTTGCAAGCGGTTGTCGCGGCACTGACAGGTCTATCATGGGCCTGGCCTTTCTCCACGGTGCCTGACCGGCGCCTGATTCCCCCGTGCCCAGTCTTGCCGAACTGCTTGTCCTGACCGCCTGCCTGCTCGCCATCGTGGCCCTGATACAGGTGGCCTCCGCCCGAATGGGCGCACCTGAATCCACCCTGCTGTCCCTCGTGGGCATCACCCTGGGGGCCAGCTATGTGGCCATCGATTCGGTGGCGCCTGAGTTTGCCAACTTCTTCTTTGCCCCACTGATCAGCCCCGACTTTCCGGCCGAGGCCTATCTGTGGCTGTTTCTGCCTCCGCTGCTGTTCCAGGTGGCGCTGACGGTGGACGTGCGCAACATGCTGCAGGATGCAGCGCCCATCCTGCTGCTGGCGGTGGTGGCCGTGTTTGTCGCCACCGGCGCCATCGGCCTGGGCCTGGCGCTGGTGGCTCCGCAAAGCGTGGCGGTGTGTCTGCTGCTGGGGGCGATCGTGGCCACCACCGACCCCTCGGCCGTGGTGGGCATCTTTCGCGACGTGGGGGCGCCCGGGCGACTGATCCGGCTGGTCGAGGGCGAGAGCCTGCTCAATGATGCGGCCGCCATCGCCCTGGCCGGCGTGCTGATGAGCATGCTGACCCGGCACGGTGCCTCGGTCAGTTGGGTGGCCGGGCTGAGCAGCCTGGCCTACTCGTTCGGCGGCGGGGTGCTGCTGGGCCTGGTGGTGGGGCGCGCCGTGGCCTTCGTGCTGCCGGCGATGAACAACATCGCCTCGGCCGAGACCGCGCTGACCATGGCCGTGCCCTATGCCCTGTACCTGTTCGGCAACGAATGGCTCGATGTGTCGGGCGTGGTGGCCGTGGTGTGTGCCGGCCTGGTGATCAACGGCCTGGGCAAGACCCGCCTGCAGCCCCGCAACTGGGACCATGTTCAATTGGTGTGGCAGCAGATCGCGGTGCTGGCCGGCGCCATCGTGTTTCTGTTGGCGGCCGTGCGGGTGCCGCACCTGCTGCAGGACGTGGCCTGGCACGACATGGCCTACCTGCTGGCCACCGTGGTGGCCGCATTTGTGGGAAGACTGGCGGTGTTGTACCTGATGCTGCCGGTGCTGAGCCGGCTGCGCCTGAGCGCGCCCATCTCATCGGCCTACAAGCTGGCCATGGCCTGGGGCGGGCTGCGCGGCGCGGTGACCCTGGTGCTGGCGATGGGCGTGGCCGAGAACACCGCCCTGCCCGCCTCGACCCGCCACTTCGTGTCGGTGATCGCCACCGGCTTCGTGCTGTTCAGCCTGC
>RXJO01000374.1 GCA_003987795.1 Curvibacter sp. | reverse complement strand
TGGCCGAGGACGCCGACGACCTGGCGGGCGAGCACCTGTACCGAGATGCCACTCAGCCCGCCGTGGCCGACCCGGCCGCCATTCCGGAGGGGCTGCATGAATTCGCGGCCGATGCGCTGCAGCGCGTGCTCAACGACCCCGACGCCCTGGCCCGCGTGATCGGTGAATCGCTCACCGATCCCAAGCCCCAGGTCTGGTTCGAGGCGGCTGATACCGAGGTTGACGTGTCGGCAGGGGTCCGGCTGGATCGCCGCACCCGCATGATGCATGACGAGCGTCACGTCTTCATCAACGGCGAGGGTTTCCGGGCTGCCGGGCGCGATGCCACGCTGATGCGGCAACTCGCCAGCCTGCGTGTGCTGGGCGGGCGCGACGTGGCCAGGCTCAGTGCCGATGCGCGTGATCTTCTGACCGAGTGGTGCGAGGCGGGCTGGCTGCACCCCTTGCCTGCGGGCCTCTGAGTCTCATGGCAGGCGACCACGATCCGGGCGGGCCGACTGATGAGGCGGTACCGAACTGGCCTTTCGAAGGTCGTTTCGAGGGGCGTGAGGCCTTTGCCGAACGCGTCCGCCAGGCGATGGCGGCAGCGGCCCGAGAAGGTTGGCGTGAGATCGTGTTGTGTGATCAGAATTTCGAGGATTGGCCGCTGGGCGAGCGCAGCGTGATCGAGTCTTTGACGGCCTGGTCGCGCAACGGGCGCCGAATGTGGCTGCTCGCGGCCTCCTATGACGAGCTTCGGCGCCGCCATCATCGCTTCGTGCATTGGCGTCAGACCTGGGACCACCTGATCGAGGCCAGGGCCTGCCGCAGCCGGTCGGTGTCCGAGTGGCCCAGCGCCCTGTGGTCGACCGCCTGGTCTCTCCAGCGCCTGGATCTGCAGCGCAGCACCGGCATCTGCACTTCGTTGCCCGAGCGCCGCCTCGCATTGCGTGAGCTTCTCGACGAAGCCTGGCGTCGTGCCACGCCAGCGTTTCCAGCATCCACCCTGGGACTCTGAGCCTCGATGGAATGCGGCTGGGCGGGTGCGGTATCGGCGGGCGGGCACATGCCTGCCGGCTTTACATGACAGATACAGAAGGCCACTGATTTCCGACTGTCAGTATTTGTTGGGATTGACGTTTCCCTTCTATAATTTCAAGTTGAGTGAAAAAGCGCGGCTCAAGCAGCGCACGCTCAGTCAGAGCCGTTCGCAGGGATGGTCTGACGCAACGGAATTCTCTCTGTCCAACAAGGAAACTTGAAATGAAGAAATCGCTCGTTTTGGCGACCCTGATCGCTGCTGCCGCCCTCGCTGCCTGTGGCAAGAAGGAAGAAGCTGCTCCCGCTCCGGCACCGGCTCCCGCTGCTGCTCCCGCACCGGCTCCGGCTGAGGCTCCCGCTGCTGCTCCGGCCGCTCCTGCTGCTGACGCCGCTGCCGCTGCTCCGGCTGCTGCCCCGGCCGCCGCTCCTGCTGCCGACGCCGCTGCTGACGCTGCCAAGAAGGCCGCTGAAGACGCTGCTGCCAAGAAGTAATTTTTCATTGCTTTCAGCAAAAGCCACCCTCGGGTGGCTTTTTTTTCGTCCCGTCTTCTGGGCATGTTGCCACCCGGTCGTGGGGTGCTGCCGCTCAGAGGCTGTACCAGTCCGAGCCGAGCGTCGGGCTGGCGATGCCAATGGCCTCTTCGGGCCAGTCCAGGGCCTGGGCCAGGGTCTGTCGTACCAGCTCGGCCAGGTTGTTCTGCTCGCTGAGATGGGCGGCCACCACATGGCGCAAGGCCAGGTGCTTGAGCTGCGCCAGGGCCTGGGCGCTGGCCTGGTTCTCCAGATGACCCCAGGGGCCGCTGATGCGTCGCTTGAGGAACGCCGGGTAGCGCGAACGGCTGAGCATCTCGGCGTCGTGATTGGCTTCCAGGTAGAGCGCATGGCAGCCGCTCAACTGGGTCAGCACATGGGGTGTGATGTGGCCCAGGTCGGTCAGCAGCCCCAGACGCGACTGGCCGTCCTCGCAGCGCAACTGCAGCGGCTCGCGGGCATCGTGAGGCACCGTGAAGGGGTGCAGGCTCATGCTGCCGAAATCAATCACCTGCTGGTCGCGGGCCAGCCGCAGGCAGTCACCGAGGTCGGGCTGGCCCAGGGCCAGCCAGGTGCCCTCGCTCATCCAGACCGGCAGATGGTGTCGGGCTGACAGGCTCAGAGCGCAGCCGATGTGGTCTGAATGTTCGTGGGTGATGAAGATCCCGTGCAGGTCCTGCACCACCAGGTCCGACTGGGCCAGGCGTGCCTCCAACTGGCGGATGCCCAGCCCGCAATCGACCAGCAACCGTCGGCAGTGGCTGCCTGAACCGGCTTCCACCACCGTGGCATTGCCTGTGCTGCCGCTGGCCAGGTTCTTGAATCGCATCGGAGAAACGCAGAGCGCGCTGAGGCTTGGGCCGGTGCGCGGCGCCAGGCCAGGCAAAAGAAAGGGCAGGTCACCCGGACCTGCCCTGCTGTCTTGCCGACCTGAGGGCCGCAGACGCTTACTTCAGATCGTCGACCAGCACCTTCACGATGCGTTGCGCAGCACTGGAGGCCTCTGGTGCGCCATTGGCGTCGAGCACCGAGACGGTGGTGGCGTTGCCTTCACTGCGGACGGCGATCTGGTACTTCACCGGCGCGGTGTTGGTCTCCGAGCTGCTGAACAGCTTGCCGATGAAGCTCGGCTCCTTCTTGTCCGGGTTCGGAGCGATGTAACGCACGAAGTACAGACCCTTGGCGCGATCACGGTCCTCCACCGTGAAGCCGGTGCGGTCCAGTGTCAGGCCGACCCGGCGCCAGGCGCGCTCGAAGCCTTCGTCCAGTTGCACCGCGGGCAGGTTGTTGACCTGGGTGGCGCGGGCCAGCGGGGCGGGCGCTGCTGCAGCGGTCTGAGCACGGGCCTGTTCGGCGGTACCGCCACCGAGCTTGACCATCAGGCGACGCAAGAACTCGGCTTCCAGCTCCGGATCGGCGGGTCGGGGTTGCCAGGCGGTCTGGGCCGTGTCCTTGTTGTTGGTGGTGTAGGTCTCCACCATGCCTCGGTGGCTGATGTAGATCTCGGTGCTGCCGTCAGCGGCCCGCTCGAGTCGGGTGCGGAAGCGGTCACGCTCGCCGGTGTCGTAAAGCGAGTCGATCACCTTGCCCAGGGTGTTGCGGATCCAGTCCTGGGGGAGCTTGGCGCGGTTCTCGGCCCAGTCGGTCTCCATGATGCCCAGGCGCGAATCCTCGGTCACCAGGCTGAAGCCGTTCTCCACCCAGAAATCATGCACAGGTGTCCAGAGCTGGTCGGCCGAGCGCTTCACCACCAGCCAGCGCTGATTGCCCGATCGCTCCACGCGTGCATCACCCAGGCTGGTCGCTGCGGTCTGGACCGCAGAGGCGGGCTGCTTGCCCATCGCGGCCTGGAAGCCGGTGGCCGAGACGGCGTTGCCGCCACCCAGCGCATATCGGGTGTCGCCGCTCAACTGGGTCAGATCTGGGGGCACTTCCAGTGTGGGCGCCTTGGTGGCGCTTTTGTAGTTGATCTTGTCACTCTCCAGCGACGAGCAGGCGCTGAGAGCGACAGACAGGCTGAGCAGGCTGAGCAGGCTGCAAGGGCCCAGTCGTTTGGTTGGGGTCACGGGAAGTCCTTCCAAGGCAGGAATTGGGTGTCGGTCGACGGCGATCAGATCAGGCCGGCGGCGCGCAGGGCAGCTTCCACCACCGGCTCGTTGGCCGGTGTCAGCTCGGTCATGGGCAGGCGCATCGCGCCACCGCACAGGCCCATGCGCTTCATGGCCCACTTGACGGGAATCGGGTTGGCCTCGACGAACAGGTTCTTGTGCACCGGCATCAGCTTGAACTGGATCTCCATGGCCCGCTTCACGTCGCCGGCGATGGCGGCCAGGCAGAGCTCGTGCATCAGGCGTGGCGCCACGTTGGCGGTCACGCTGATGTTGCCTTGGCCGCCACACAGCATCAGGGCCACCGCGGTCGGGTCGTCACCGGAGTAGACGGCAAAGCCCTTGGGCACCTCACGGATCAGCCATTGGGCGCGCTCGATGTTGCCGGTGGCCTCCTTGATGCCGACGATGCCGGGCACCTGGGCCAGGCGAAGAACGGTGTCATGGGCCATGTCGGCCACGCTGCGACCGGGCACGTTGTACAGCACGGTCGGCAGGTCGCCCACGGCTTCGGCAATGGCCTTGAAGTGGCGGTACTGGCCTTCCTGGGTCGGCTTGTTGTAGTAGGGCACGACCTGCAATTGGCTGTCTGCGCCCACGCCCTTGGCGAACTTGGCCAGCTCGATGGCCTCGGCCGTCGAGTTGGCGCCGCAGCCGGCCATGATGGGCACGCGCTTGGCGGCCTGCTCCACCGACACGCGAATGATCTCGCAGTGCTCTTCGACATTGACCGTCGGCGATTCACCGGTGGTGCCCACCACGCCGATGCAGTCGGTGCCTTCGGCGATGTGCCAGTCGATCAATTTGCGCAGTGTGGGGTAGTCCACGCTGCCGTCTTCGTGCATCGGAGTCACCAGGGCGACGATGCTGCCTGTGATAGGGCCGGTTGGGGAGGTCATGTCCGCAGTCTCAAACGGTAAAAGAGCATTCTAACTAGGCTGCCGGGCCCCCGGGCGTGCTCGGGGCTCAGGGCAGGTCGGTCAGCGCATAACGCGGCAGGGGCTCATCAGGTTGTCCGGTCTCGCGAATCGCAGTGATGCGTTGCACGAAGCGGGCCGGTCCGGGCAGGAATCCGTCCTCGTAGGCCACCACCCTCAATCCGGCTGCGTGGTTCAGCAATTCGCCATGCTGCAGCAGGAAATCGGGGCGTGAGGGGCGACCCACGGTCTCCTGGCCCAAGGCAAAAGTTTCGTAGATCAGTACGCCGCCCGGGGACAGGCTGGCCATCAGGGTGGGCATGAGAGGGCGCCACAGATAGTTTGTGATCACCACGGCTTCAAACAGCCGACCTGCGAACGGCCAGGGGCCTGCCTCGATGTCGGCGCACACCGCCTCGCCCAGCCCGGCCAACGACGCGATGGCTTCGGCATCGCGGTCGACCAGCGTGAGCGGATGCCCGAGCGAGCCGAACCAACGCGCGTGGCGGCCCGAACCACAGGCCACATCCAGCACACGGCCGCCGGTGGGCACCAGGTGGCTCCAGCGTCGCACCCAATCGGAAACCTGCCCCTGGGTTGGCGGGCCACCACTCAGAGAGGCCATCGTTCAGTGCCCTGGCCGCACATCGTCGTGCAAGGCCTTGAGGGCCATCTTCTCGACCAGGCCCGGGGCCAGCAGGCGCAGCCAGCGTCCCACCTTGCCCTGCAGGCTCATCACGACTTCTCGATCGCGCCGGGCCAGGCCGCGCAGGATCAGCCGGGCGCATTCCTCGACCGTCATGGCCTTGTCTTCCTTGAGGCCGCTGCGTCCGGCTGCCTTGCCTTGGGCATTGAAGCCACGGGCCCGGATGTCGGTGGCCACCACGCCGGGGTAGGCGGTGGTGACACTCACGCCGCTGTGCCGCAACTCGGCGCGCAAGGCCTCGAAGAAGCCGGTCGTGGCGAATTTGCTGGCGCTGTAGGCGGTGCGTCCTGGTACCCCGACCAGGCCGGCCAGCGAGGACACGGCCACGATGCTGCCCTGGGTGGCCTTCAGGTGGGGCAGGGCCGCGTGCGTGCACCACACGCTGCCCCAGAGGTTGATGCGCATGAGGTCTTCGTACCAATGCAGATCGTTCTCGGCCACGTCTTCGAACAGGGCATGGGCCGACATGCCGGCATTGTTGATCAGCACGTCCAGGCGGCCGAAGCGCGCCACCGTGGCCTCGATCAGATGGCGGCAGGCCTCCTCGTCCGACACGTCGGTGCGCACCACCAGGGTATCGCAACCATGGCTGGCACACTGCAAGGCCACCTCGTTGAGCTTGGCGGCGCTGCGGGCGGCCAGTACCAGGGCCAGGCCCCGTCCGTGCTGGCGCGCCAGCTGTCTTGCCACTTCGGCACCGATGCCGTCCGAGGCACCGGTCACAACCATGGTCTTCATCCGATTACCCTCTTTCCCCTCTGATTCATTGGCGTGGCCAGGGCCCCGCATCCTTGGGATGCGCTCAGAAACAGGCCCACAGCTGGTTGGCGAGTGTCAACAAGAAATCGCTTCGAGCATAGAGGGCAAACACCGCCGCGAGCAAGCCGGCCACCAGCACCCAGACCAGCGCACGTCCGATCCTGATCCGCCAGTTGGGGCGGCTTGAGGTGGTGATGGCCGGGGCTGGCATGGTGCCAGGCTCAGGCCGCCGCAGGGCGCTGCGGCCGGTGGATGGGGGCTTCACGCACCGGCAGGTTGACCAGACCGGCGAACACGCCCAGTGCGATGGCCAGGTACCAGACGATGTCATAGCTGCCGGTACGGTCATACAGGTAGCCGCCCAGCCAGACCCCCATGAAGGAGCCGATCTGGTGGCTGAAGAAGACAAAGCCCCCCAGCATAGACAGGTGCTGCACACCGAAGATCTGGGCAATCGTGGCGTTGGTGGGGGGGACGGTGGACAGCCACAGCGTGCCCATCACTGCGGCGAAAAGATACACGCTGAGCGGTGACAGGGGTGCCAGCAGGAAGATGCCGATCACCACTGCGCGTGCAAAGTAGATGAAGGCGAGGATGTTCTTCTTGGCCATGCGCTGGCCCAGGGTGCCGGCGATGTAGGTGCCGAACACGTTGAACAGCCCGATCAGGGCCAGCGCATAGCTGGCCACCTGGGGTGACAGGCCCTTGTCCTTGAGGTAGCTCGGCATGTGCACGCCGATGAACACCACCTGGAAGCCGCAGACGAAGTAGCCGGCCATCAGCAATTGAAAGCTGGGGTACTTGAAGGCCTCGCTCAGGGCCTGGGCCACCGTCTGTTGGCGCTGGACTGGGGCGCCGCCCTGAAAGCCCGGTTCCCGCAGGCCGAAGGCCAGGGGCACGATCAGCAGCACGAGCAGGCTCAGGGCCAGCAGGGCTTCCTTCCAGCCGAGCTGGGCGATCAACTGACCCTCCACCGGTACCATGAGGAACTGCCCGAAAGAGCCTGCCGCGGCGGCCACACCCATGGCCCACGACCGTTTTTCCGGGGCGATCTGACGGCCCAACACGCCGTAGATCACCGCATACGTGGTGCCGGCCTGGGCCGCACCGATCAGCAGCCCGGTGGTCATCGCGAAGGCCAGAGGGCTGGTCGACAGAGCCATGCCCGCCAAGCCCAGCGCATAGAGCAGGGCCCCACCCAGCAAGACCTTGAACGCCCCCAGGCGGTCGGCCGCCATGCCGGCAAAGATGCCGCACAGGCCCCAGGACAGGTTCTGGATGGCGATCGCCAGGGCAAAGGTCTGGCGCGGCCAGCCCTGATCCTGGGTGATGGGTTGCAGCCACAGGCCGAAGCCGTGGCGGATGCCCATCGACAGTGTGACGATGGCCGCGCCGCAGATCAGCACCTGGGCCATCGATAGATTTTTGGGTTGTGAGCTCATGCAGGAAATGTAGCCAATTCAACGTTTGCTTGCAGATCACCCGGGTGACCGTGACAAAGGCCGCTCAAGGTGCCTGTATGCACATCCAGTCTGGACCGCACTGCGCACTACAATCCGCGCCATGGCAGTCAAACCTACGACCGAATATTCCGAAGGCTCGATCCGCGTCCTGAAGGGGCTTGAACCCGTCAAGCAGCGGCCGGGCATGTACACCCGCACCGACAACCCGC
>RXJO01000087.1 GCA_003987795.1 Curvibacter sp. | reverse complement strand
AGAATCCCGGTCAGGCCATCGGCTGGGTCACCCAGGTGGGCCCCAATTGGATCGAACTGGAAACCAGCAGCCCCGCCACCGTGCTGCACAACGGCGACGGTCTCTGTTACTACGACCTGCAAAAGGAGCTGGTCGGCGTGGCCATCAACCGTGCCGAGCCCGCCTCAGCAGGCCGGGTTGGGCATTGGCGGGTCTTTCCCAAAGACCCCATGGAGAGCTTCAAGGATCTTCGACGCGGCACCGAGATCAACCGCAACCGCGACATGGACTGGGTTCGCCTGCTGGAGAAGAAGTCCAGCGAACGGCGCATCGGCGTCTGGGCCCGCTTTCAGGACACGAGCGACGGCTTCGAGCTTCAGTTGACCGACGAAGACGGTCATCAGGGCAGTGCCCGACTGCAGCACCCGCATGAGCCGGCGCGCGATGCGCAGCGAAACGAGGCCAGCCTGCGCGAGCACCTGGGCAAGTTCGGCGCCACCTTGTTCGAGCCCATCGACGTGAGCGTGGGCTTGAGCCAGCCCTGGTTCGTTCCGGCCTCGGTACTCAATCCCCTGCGCCGGGACGCGATCGAGGCGTTGGAGTCTGCCCGGGCGGCCGCCTACCGACGCCCTGAGCGTGGCCAGCCTGTGCAGCCCCCGGTGAACTACCCTGAGGACACCCTGACCTACCTGGCCAATGTTTTCAATGACCAGGCCCGTGCCTTCTATGCGCGCCACGGTGTGAAGGTGATCGCGGCGGCCTATGAAAGCCATGAGGAGGAAGGCGAGGTCTCACTGATGATCACCAAACACTGCGTGCGCTTCTCGATGAGCCTGTGCCCCAAGCAGGCCAAAGGGGTGACCGGAGTGCAGGGGACGGTACGAGCCGAGCCCCTCACACTGATCAACGGCAAGGAGAAGCTGACTTTGCGTTTTGACTGCAAACCGTGCGAGATGCACGTGGTGGGCAAGATCAAACGCTCAGTGCTCAACCAGGCCAAGGCCGAGCCCCTGACCTTCTACCGCACGCGCCCCGAGGCCAAGCCTTTGCACTGAAGCGGCCAGCTGTCAGGCATCTCCTGACCTGCGTCAAGAGAGCCCGCTGCGGCATCCGCCCTCCAGGGTCTTCGTCATCGGGCCGGGGGCTGCCAGAGGTATATTGATTTCACCGCCTTGCCACCTTCGGCAGCCGGCTGATGAAAGGAATCCTCATGCACATCCTCGTGCCCATCGACGGAACCGAATTGTCCCTGGACGCCGTGCGCTTCGCCATCCGCCTGGCCCACGACGGGCTGCAGGCCCACCTTCTGCTGGCCAATGTGCAGTCACCGGCAACCTTGTATGAGCTCGTGAAGGCGCCCGATCCGGAGGTGATCGAGCAGATCAGCACGGCCGCCGGCAGCCATGCCCTGGAAAAAGCGCAGGCCCTGCTGCATGCGGCCGGGGTGCCGCACCACACCGAAGTCGTCACCGGCGATCCGGTCAAGGCCTTGCTGGACCTGATCGAACTCAAGCGTTGCACGCTGGTGGTCATGGGCGGTCACGGCAAGAGCCTGCTGCGAACGGTGCTAGAGGGCTCGGTGTCCCATGAGTTGCTGCAGGCCTCGCCTGTGCCCGTGCTCATCGTCAAGCCACCCCAGCCGGACTGACAGCGCGTCCTGGGCCCCCTGCCCGCAACACGGCCCCGATCTTCTCGACCGTCTTTCTCAATCGCCTTGCTGGAGCGACTGCAGAGCGGCCTGGTCGAGAAGTCGGTAGCGCCGTCCCAACCGGTCCATCGGCTCCAGAATGCCGTCACGCACCAGCGCGCTCACTTCGCGGCTGACCGTCTCCAGCTTCAAGTCAAGCATGGCACCCATGTCCTCGCGGCGGAACAGCGTGACTTCGTCAGGCTGTTCCGCTGCCTGCATCTTGCACACCAGATGGCTGACCCGCTGCCGCGCGGAGCCGAAATTGAGCTCGGCAAGCCAGTCGTCGGCCGCCTTCAAGGCACCTTGCCATTTGGCCATCAATGCGCCATGCAGCCGCGGGCTTTGGGCAGAGAGGTCTTGCAAGACGGTCAGCGGAATGCGGCAGACCAGCGCATCAGAAAGCGCTACGGCCTCACTGTCGTAGCGCCTGGTGACCAAGGCTTCCAGCCCCGCTACGTCGCCGGGACGAACAACCCGGACGATGCGCTGACGGCCATCTGAGGTGAGTCGCACCAGCTTCAGCAGGCCTTTGCGCAGGGTGAACACCCCTTGGGCACCTTGCCCCTCGGAGTACAAGGATTCCCCCGCTCGGTATTCCAGGTCGTCGATCGGCGCATGGATCTGGGTGAAATCACGCTCGTCGAGTTCGGCGAACAACGCCATGTCTCGCACGGCGCAGGCACGGCAATCGGAAGTACCGCGCCAGGCGGATTCAGTCTTGATGGGGATCATGGGTAGCACGCACTGAAATGGCGTCGTCCAGCCCGTGATTGTGTCGCAGAAGCAGGGGTTTGAAGATCAAGTGAGGCGACTGTTTGAGCAGACCCCTTCCAACCCCCGCCGACACACCGGCTCTCAGTGCCCGGCTTCGACTGAGCGGTCTCCGACGATCAGTTGAAGCCTGGGAGCTGCACTGCCAGGTTGCTCAGAAACCCCTGCCGCGGCATCCGGGTTCATCCACAGACCTTGCTGGGCTTGACAGGCCTTCAACTCCTGATGGGTCAGGGCGGCCAGAGCCAAACCTGCGACCAAGGCCAGAATGCTGATCGGGGTCAACGCCGAGGCACTGTGGCTGCTGAGGCCCATGGCATGCCCTGCCATGTGCCCCCAGGCTGCGGCCAGACCCAGCGCAATCAGAATGCACGAGATCTGTCGCTGTCGCTGGGCGGGGCCGGAACGCAAGGGTTGAACAATTTGTTGCATATATTTCTCCCTTGCGCGAATGATAAATGCAAACCGGCAATGACAGCCTTCCCGGATTTCGATTTGCAATTCGGGCCCTGCGGCTGCAGCGGCGGCGCAACAGGCTCAGTGGCCAGCCTCATCGCGAGGACGACTGCGCTGCTGTTTGATCTGTCCGCGCTGGCTCTTGTCTTGAAGGCGGCGCAGACGTGAGCCCCGAGTCGGCCGAGTCGGCCTGCGAACCTTGGGTGCCACCGCCACCGAGTCGATCAAGGCCTGCAGCCTCTGCAGGGCCTCCTGTCGGTTCTGTTCCTGGCTGCGCTGGGTCTGTGCCTTGATCACCACCACGCCGTCGGCGGTGATGCGGTGGTCACGCAGGCCCAGCAAGCGCTCCTTCAGGTCGTCCGGCAGGGAGGCGTCTGCAATGCGGTAACGCAGGTGCACTGCGCTGGAGACCTTGTTGACGTTCTGTCCGCCAGCCCCCTGGGCGCGGATGGCGCTGAACTCCACCTCTTCTTCACGCACCCAGGGGCCCGCCCCCGCCGGCGCCGGGGGGCTGGGTTTCTCTTCAGGGTCCACGCTCACCGGGGGCGGTACAGCTTGAAAAGCTGCTCCGGCCCGATGCTGAAATAGTCGGCCGGCCCACCGCCGCGCAACACCGGGCCTGCCGCTGCGGTGTCAAAGACGCCGTCGCGCAGCAGGCTGCGCTCGATGTGCACCGCGACCACCTCGCCCAACACCAGCCAGGTCGGCACGACTTCGTGCTGGGCGGTCTGGAGCTGGATCAATTGGGTGAGCCGGCATTCGAAATTGACCGGGCTTTCGCCCACCCTGGGTGGCTTCACAAGCCGCGAGGGCTTGGGCGTCAGACCGGTGAGTTCGAACTCACTGACCTCCGGCGGGACGGCGGCACAGCTCTGGTTCATGGGCTCGACCAGGGGCCGGTTCACCAGGTTCCAGACAAACTCGCCGGTCTGCTCGATGTTGCGCACCGTGTCCTTGTAGCCGATGCTCGAGAACCCCACGATGGGTGGCACGTAGTTGAAGGCATTGAAGAAGCTGTAGGGTGCCAGATTCAGGCCACCGCCGGGCGAGCAGGTCGAGATCCAGCCGATCGGGCGTGGCCCGACGATGGCATTGAAGGGATCGTGCGGCAGGCCGTGCCCCAGCCTGGGCTCGTAGAAATAGGATTCGTCGTCCACGCAAATCTCCTGAAAATGCTGCGCCGGGGTGGCTTGTCAGCGCAGGTGGCCCCAGAACAGCAGGGCGTCACGCTCGTCGACCGACAGCGACACAGGCGCCCCCACCGGCAGCAGCACCTTGGTGGGCACATGGCCATGCGGCAAGCCGGTCAGCACCGGCACCTTGATCTGGTTGCGCAGCCATTGGACCACCGAGTCCAGCTTGAAGCCCTTGTCGTGAGGTGTGAGCCTGTATTCATTGAACTGGCCCAGCACGATGGCCTTCTGCCGGGCCAGCAGCCCGGCATGCAACCACTGGGTGAGCAAGCGCTCCAGCCGATAGGGGTGTTCGCCGATGTCCTCGAAGAACAGCACCCCGCCCTTGATCTCGGGCAGGTAGGGCGTGCCGATCAGGCTGGACAAGACGGCCAGGTTGCCACCCCAGAGCGTGCCCTGTTTGACTGTGAAGGGCTTTTGCACCGGTGCCGCTGCCGCAGCGGCCGTGCCTTTGCGAGGGCGTGGCAACTCCCAGCCCGCGCCCTCGCCATGGCCGCTGAACAGATCGTCGAGGCAGGCCAGCATGATGTCGTCCGGCTCGTCTTCGGTGCCCAGATCGGCGCCCAGCGCCGGCCCCGCCCAGGTGATGGCGCCGGTCTTGGCCAGCACGGCGTTCTGGAAGGCGGTGAAATCGCTGATGCCGACAAACTCGGTGCCCCGCTCGATGGCCTTGGCGATCGCCTTGTAAGGCAGTTTGGGCAGCAGGCGGGTCAGGCCATAGCCCCCGCGCGAGATCAGGGCCACGTCCGCGCCGCTGGCGGCGGCCCGGCCGATGGCCGCCAGGCGGGTTTCATCGTCGCCCGCGAAGCGGGTGTGGCTGGCCAGGGCGTCGGGGTCAATCTCGACTTCGTGGCCCAGGGCCCGCAGCCGGGCCACGCCACGGCGGAAGGCGGCCTTGTCGCGCACCGCGCTCGACGGGGAATAGATGTAGATGTGCCGGGGGCCATGGTCATGGCCGCATTGGGCGTGGTCGTGATCGTCTTGGTCTGACAAAGTGCATGTCCGTCGGCCGGGGGCCGCGGCTCCGTGGTTGGGCGGCGGCCTGCAGCCACCGCGGTTCATGGCTTGAAGTATTCCACAGCCCGCAAGGCAATGGGCGCACCATGCTCTTGCACAAAGTGCCCGGCCTCGGGCAACACCCAGGGCTCAGGGCAGCCCCGGATCTGTTCGCGAAGTCGCCGCATCACGGGCAGCCCCAGCACCGGGTCGGTCGCGCCCACCACCATCAGGCTGCGGCCGGACCACTGGTGCAGCCAGAAATCCCGCGCCTGGCGCGACACCTCTGCACCGGGCGAGTCGGGATGCTCAGGCACCATGGGTGGAAAGGCCTGCAGTGCGGCGCGATGGCCCCGGTCGGGAAACGGGGCGTTGTACGCCGCACAGGCTTCGGCGCTGAGATGGGGTACAGCCCGCTTCATCAGACGCCCCACATCAAACATGGGCTTGCTGCGGCACATCTCCCGCCAGGCCAGAAAGCCTGGGGACAAAGGCTCGTCACCCGTGGCGAGCAGGGTGTTCATGACCAGCAAGCCCTGGTAGCGCGAAGGCTCGGCCATCGGCAGGGTCAGGCCCAGAATGCCGCCCCAATCCTGCACCACAAGCACCACACGTTGCAGGTCCAGGCGCTGCACCAGCTCCAGCAGTACCTGGCGATGCCATTCGAAACGGTGGGCCGCCGGCTTCTTGGGCTTGTCGCTGCGCCCGAATCCAGGCATGTCGGGGGCCACCACGCGGTGCCCGGCCGCCAGCCAGACCGGCAGCATGTGGCGGTAGAGGTAGCTCCAGCCCGGGTTGCCATGCAGGCACAGCCAGGTGACGGGGGCATCCACCGGCCCTTCGTCGAGGTAGTGCAGTCGCAAACCGCCCAGGGCCGGCAGGTCACTGAGGTAGCGTGGCGTCCAGGGGTAGTCCGGCAAGTCCGCGAAAGCACGGTCGGGGGTGCGCACCGCATCATCGCGCAAAGGGTGGGCCGCGCGGGCCTGCTGGCGTTGGGTGGCCCGCCGGGCCTGGAAGAAATGCTGCAGGGCCAGGCTGCAATCGTGCTCGGCCACCCCGCCCTGCACCGTGGTCTGGTGGTTGAGCCGGGGCTCGGAGAACAGGTCGAGCACCGACCCGGCAGCGCCGGTCTTGGGCTCGGCAGCACCAAACACCACACGCGCCACACGGGCCTGCAACAGGGCACCGCTGCACATGGCGCAGGGTTCGAGCGTCACGTAAAGGCTGCAGCCATCGAGCCTGTAATTGCCCAGGGCCGCACCGGCCTCGCGCAAGGCCACGATCTCGGCGTGGGCGCTGGGGTCGTGGCGCGCAATCGTCTGGTTGTGGCCGCGTCCGATCACCCGACCGTCCTTCACCACCACGGCGCCTACGGGTACCTCGCCCGAGGCAGCCGCCAGCCGGGCTTCCGCCAGAGCCAGTTGCATGAAAGCGTGATCGGTCACCGAGGTCGGGTCTGGCAAGGCCTGTTTTGCCGACGTCGTCATGATGGGCTCAGGGCTCCTCGGGCATGGGGCGGGGCTTCTGCATCAGGGCATCGACCGCCTCCTTGGTCTGCTGGGGCAATTGGTTCAGGGGCACGGCCTGTGGCGAGGCACCGGTCGCACCCGGCGGCGCCGGCCTGAGCAAGGGGGGCGGTGCCACCGCCGTGCCGAGCTGCCGCTTCACCAGGAGGCCCGTGATGACCAAGGCCAGCACCAGACCGATCAATCCGATTCCACCGCGCATCACACATCCTCCTGAGGGACCAGACCCAGTCGCTGCATCCAAATTGCCAGGCCACGGGCCCCTTCGCTGTCGGCGCTGCTGTAGGCCTGGTGCATGGCGGCATGGGATTCGGGCCGGTGCTGGTTGAGCTTGAGCTTGCATTGAACGGACTCGATGCTCAATTCAAACGCCACGATGCCCCGAAGCATGCCTTGGCGCCAATCGGCGTCAAGCCCATGCCATTGTTCGGCATAGGCCGGCTCGTGATCGGCAATCAGCTGTTTGAGCAGGGCATCCTTGGCCTCGGCATCCTCCAGCAGGCGGGCCTGGACGGTGGCATGCACGGCCAGGTAGTTCCAGGTGGGAACCCGGGTCAGATCGGGGTAGACCTTCGGCGACAGATAAGCCTGAGGCCCCATGAAGGTCACCACCGCTCGTGGGCGCTGCTGGAGATAGCGCCAGTGCGGGTTGGCTCGGGCACAGTGGCCCAGCAGCAGCACCGGCTGCCCTGCCCCGCCATCGGCCTGCAGGTGAAGCGGCAGATGGGTGACGAAGGGCAGACCCTCGTCGTCGTTGGAAATCAGGCTGGCAAACGGGTGCGCACGCATCAGCGCATGGGCCAGCGCCGGATCCTGACTGTCAAATTGCGGTGGCAGGTACATCGATGGCGCCTATTTTCGTCTGAGTGTGACACGTTCGACATTGTGTGCCAGGCCTCTGGCGCTCAAGGGGCCATTTGAGCGCTGCCGCCCAGAGCCAAGTACAAGGTGACCTGGTTCTTGAGTTGCGAGAGCTGGTTCTGGGCCCAGGCGGTCTCGGCGCTGCGCCGGGTCTCCTGGGCATCCAGCCACAGGCTCAGCGCCACCGAGCCCTGGCGGTAGCGCACCTCATAGAGCTGCTCGCTGCGTCGGCTGGCCGCCAGCGAGCCGGCCAGCAGTTCTCTCTGCTGCGCCAGGGCGCTGCGGGTGCCCAGGGCA
>RXJO01000529.1 GCA_003987795.1 Curvibacter sp. | reverse complement strand
ACCTCACCGACCACCGCACCGCCACGGGCGGCCAACTCGGCAGCCGAGGCCGCCAGTTGATTGGCCTGCCGCGCGGCGTCGGTGGAGTGCTGCACGGTCGCGGTGATCTGCTCCATGCTCTGCGCGGTGGACTGCAGGTTGCTGGCCGTCTGTTCGGTGCGAGCGCTCAGGTCCTGGTTGCCGTTGGCGATCTCGACGCTGGCATTGGTGATGCCCTCGACGGCCGAACGAACCTGCAGCAGCAGGCGCAGATAGAGCTGGCGCATGGCATCGACCTCGCGCACCAGGGCGCCGATCTCGTCCTGCCGGTCGCTGCTGAAACTGCGCGTGAGTTCGCCCTGGGCCACAGTGGTGACCGCCGCTGTGAGCTCTCGCAAAGGCTGGCTGACCCGCCGGCGCAGCAACCAGAACAGGCCAGCGCCCAGCCCCAGCACGGCCAAAACGATCACCCCCCAGACCCAGGCCATGGTGGCACGGTGACTGGCCATGGCTTCGCGATCGGAGACCTCGGCCACCACCCACCAGCCATGGGTCTTGACGACCTGGCGCACCGCCCAGGGGTCGACCAGGTCGACACCGCGCAGCGGTGTCGCATCATCGAGGGCCGCGTCGCCGCCATCGGACTGGCGCAAACGCTCCAGGAAGGGGGCCGCCTGCGCCACCACCTCCAACACCCGCTTGCCGGCTGCCTGAGGATGGGCCAGGAAACGGGCCTCCTCAGCCGACTTGCCCGGGTCGATCACGTACAGGCCGCCGCTGTCGAAGAAGCGGGTCTCCTGGGCCTGTTTGAACACCGCCGCCTCGAAGATCGAGGTGTCATTGCCCACAAACAGCGCGCCCACCACCTTGCCGGCATCGTCCTTGACCGGCTCGTAATGGGTCATGTAGGGCTTGCCAAACAGCACCGCACGGCCGGTGTAGGTCTGACCAGCCTGCAGGCGGGCATAGGCCGGGTGTTTGCGGTCCAGCAGCGTGCCCATGGCGCGTTCACCATCGGGCTTCTTCAGCGAAGTGGTGATGCGCAGGAAATCATCGCCCTTGCGCGCAAAGACGGTGGCCACGCCACCGGTGTCCTTGGTGAACTTGTCGACCTGGCTGAAGTCGTTGTTGACCGCAATGCCGTAACTCTGCAGCTCGCCGTTCTCCTCATTGAGGCTCATGGTGGGCTGAAAGGCCAGCTTGAAGGATTTGAAAGAGCGCCGCACCAGTTCGCGGGCCGTCGCGTCCTGCGATTCCAGCACCTGCACGACGTTGTCGGCCTTGTCGGCGGCCAGGGCCTGCACCTGCTGGCGAGCCGTGCGCGCCGTGATGCTGTTGATGGCCAGGCTGGCGGCCACCAGAACGCCCGCGAGCATCACGATGGCCAGCAAGGACACCTCGCGGGCCACGGAGCGTTTGGAACTGGAAAACGTGGATTCGGCCATGAGGATCCCCTGTTCCGGGTCGGTTGAATGACGTCAGGTGGGTCGCCCGGTCAAAACATTCTGAAACACCTACGCCGGCCCCGACACTGCGGGAATCCCGTAGCAATTCACAGATCGGGCGATCAGAGTTATCAGATCACCCTGCAGCCCGGCTCAGGCTGCGATGCGGCGCAGCCAGCCCAGCCCTTCGGAAGTGCCCCCTGGCGTGGCGCCACGGGCTGGACGGTATTCGCAACCCACCCAGCCCTCGTAGCCCAGCTCATCGATGACGCTGAACAGGTAGTCGAAGTTGAGCTCGCCCAGATCGGGTTCATGGCGCTGCGGCACCCCGGCGATCTGCAGGTGGCCGACCCGGCCCGTGGGCAGGTACTGGCGCAGCTTCATGGCCACGTCGCCTTCCACGATCTGCAGGTGGTACAGGTCCATCTGCACCTTGAGGTTGGGCGCACCCACTTCGGCGATCACGGCATGCGCATCGTCCTGGCGGCTGAGGAAGAAGCCGGGCATGTCGCGCTGGTTGATGGGCTCGATGAGCACGTCGCGGCCCTCGCGCGCGGCCTCGGCCGCGGCCCAGCGCAGGTTGTCGATGTAGGTGGCGCGATGCCGCGCGCGGTCGGCACCGGCCGGCAGCATGCCGGCCATCAGGTGGATGCGCGGGCAGTCGAGCACGCGGGCGTACTGCAGCGCCAGCGAGATGCCGGCGCGGAATTCGGCCTCGCGCCCCGGCAGCGAGGCCGTGCCGCGATCACCGGCCACGTCCCAGGCGTGGGCGATGCTGGCCGCATCGGTGCCACCGGGCGGGGCGTTGAACAGGGCCTGGGTGAGGCCGTGGGCTTTCAGCTGGGCCTGGATCTCTTCGGCGGCGAAGGCGTAGGGAAACAGGTACTCGACCGCCTTGAAGCCGTCGCGGGCGGCAGCGCCGAAGCGCTCGAGAAAAGGCAGCTCGGGGTAGAGCATCGACAGGTTGGCAGCAAAACGGGGCATGGATTTCTCCGGTCAGGAATACAGGGTTACCAGCGCGCACCGAAGGTGCGGCGCAGTTCATCGAGACGGTCCTCGGCCACGGGCTCGGGCTGGCGGGCGCTGAGCAGCCACAGGCGGGCTGTTTCCTCCAGCTCCTCCAAGGTGGCCATGGCGGACTCGGGGCTGTCGTGCCACACATTCGGCCCGAGGCGTTCGAGCATCACCGCGCGGATGGCCCGACCCTGCTCGCCGTAGCGGGCAATCGCCTGGGCCACGGCCTGGGCGGCCTCGGGGGCGCCGGGACGGTGGTAGGGAATCAGGGGCACATGACCCACCTTCATCACGAAATAGGGCGTGAGCGCGGGCAACAGCTCCAGACCGCCGAGCGGGGCGGGCGCCGGCAGGCCGGCCTGCAGGCTCAGCGCCACGCAATGGGTGCTGTGGGTGTGGATGACGCAGCGGGTGGCAGGGTCAAACCGGGTGGCCGCCTCGTAGATCTGCCGGTGCAGCACGATGGTCTTGCTGCCCCGATCGCCTGAAAGTTGCTGGCCCTGGGCATCGAGCCGCGCCAGCCGGGCTGGGTCGAGCGTGCCCAGGCTGGCATCGGTGGGGGTGATCAGGTAGCCATCATCCAGCCGCACACTGATGTTGCCAGCGGTGGCGTGCACGTAGCCGCGCTCGAACAGGCTGCGGCCGACGCGGCAGATGGCCTCGCGGGCCTGGTTCTCGGTCATGGGCGGGCTCCGGGTCAGAGCAGGGCAAACGCCTTGCTGAAGAAGTCGACGGAACCGAAGTTGCCCGACTTGAGCGTGAGGTGCAAGCCGCCTTCGCCAGCCACCGGTGAAGCGGCATGGCACCAGGGCACCCCTGGGTCGATCTGCGGGCCAATCTGCATCTGCGCGATCTCGAGCGCCTGCACACAGGCCCCGGAGGTCTCACCGCCGGCCACCACCAGCTGACGCACGCCCTGGGCCACCAGGCCACGGGCGATCGCCGCCACCGCATGCTCGACCATGGCACCGGCCTCGACCACCCCGAGCTGGCCCTGGACCGCCTTCACGGCACCGGGCTCAGCGGTGGAGTACACCAGTACCGGGCCGCTGGCCAGCAAAGGAGCGGCCCAGGCCAGGGCCTGGCCGACCACATCCACCCCGGCGGCAAGTTGAAGTGGGTCGATGGCGAGCGCGGGTCGGCCGCTGGCGATGAAATGTGCCACCTGCTGGTTGGTGGCCACCGAGCAGCTGCCCGAGACCACGGCCTGCAGACCCCGCGCGGCCGGCAAGGCAGCCGCCTGCGGCGATGGAGCGAGGCCGAAGTTGTGCGGCAGGGCAATCGCCACGCCGGAGCCCGCTGTGAGCAAAGGCAGATCAGCCAGGGCCGGGCCCATGCGCAGCAGGTCGTCGTTGGAGATGGCATCGACCACGGCCACCCCCACGCCCTCGGCGCGCAGCGCGGCGATGCGCTCGCGCACGGCCTCGGCGCCCCGGGCCACCACGGCATAGTCGATCAGGCCGACACGGCGCTTCGTCTGAGCCTGCATGACGCGCACCAGGTTCGGGTCGGTCATGGGGGTGAGCGGGTGGTTCTGCATGCCGCTCTCGTTGAGCAGCCCCTCGCCGGCAAACAGGTAGCCCTTGAAGACCGTGCGCTTGTTGTCGGGGAAGGCCGGTGTGGCGATGGTGAAGTCGGTGCCCAGCGCATCCATCAGGGCTTCGGTGACCGGGCCGATGTTGCCTTCGGGCGTGCTGTCGAAGGTGGAGCAGTACTTGAAATAGATCTGGCGTGCGCCCTGGGCCTGCAGCCATTGCAGGGCGGCCAGGGATTGGGCCACGGCCTCGGCCGGGGCGATGGTGCGCGACTTGAGGGCCACGACCACGGCGTCCACCTCGGCGGCCAGGGGGCCGGTGGGCACGCCGATGGTCTGCACCACGCGCATGCCGGCGCGCACCAGGTTGTTGGCCAGATCAGTGGCGCCGGTGAAGTCGTCGGCGATGCAGCCGAGGGCGATCTTGTTCATGGGGTTCAGGCCTTCAGGGGCAGTTTGACGGCGGCGGGGTTTTCGCGCACGTAGTCACGGATGATGGTTTCGAAGTCGGCATCGGGCAGCAGACCCAGGGCTTCGGCCCGGCGGGCTGCAATGCGGCTGGGCCAGCTGGTGACGATGGAGGCGACGCGGGCATCGGGCTGCCAGTCGATCAAGGCGGTGGCGGCCGGGCCGGCCACGCGCTCCAGGGCCTGGGCCATCTCGCCCACCGTGGTGGTGATGGCGGGCAGATTGAGGGCCACGCGAGGACCCCACTCGGCATCACTGGCCTCGGCGGCCCGCAGCAGGCCGGCGATGGTGCGACCGGGCGAAGACAGGGCGACCGGTGTGTCGGGAGACACCGGGCAGTTGGCACGCTCGCCGGCCAGAGGCTCGCGGATCATGCCACTCAGGAAGCTGGACGCGGCACCATTGGGGCGGCCCGGACGCACGCTGACGGTCATGAGCCGCACGTTGCGGGCCCGGATGAAGCCCTTGCGACCGAAGTCAGCCACGAGTTGCTCACCGACGAACTTCTGCACACCGTAGCTGCCCTGCGGGGTGGGCAGGGTGAGGTCTTCGATGACCTCAGGCAGCGACAGCTCGGGCGAGCCACCGAACACCGCCACCGAGCTCGAGAACACCAGCGTGGGCGAGGTCTTCAAGGCACGGCAGGCTTGCAGCAAGGCCAGGGTGGCGTCCAGGTTGCTGTGCAGGCCCAAGTCCATGTCGGCTTCGCACTCGCCGCTGACGGCCGCGGCCAGGTGGTAGACCAGCGCGGTGTCGGCAGCGGGCAGTTGGCCTGCCGCCAGCTGCTCGTTGAGGTCTCCGCCCAGGTAGGCAATGCGCGGGTCGGCCGCCAGATCGGCCGGTGGGGGCATGCGATCGGCCAGGGTGATGCGGGTGATCGGGCTGGCCGATGCACCTGCCAGCTTGAGCTGGCCGGCGGCGAGCAGGGCGCGCGCAAGTCGGGCGCCGAGGAAGCCGCAGCCTCCGGTGATGAGAATGTGCATGGGGTGACTCCGAAACAGGCGGGGTGAGAAGGCTCAGCGGATTGTCATTCGGCGCCCGGCAAGGTGATGCCCGGGAAAATCTTGATGACGGCGCTGTCGTCCTCACGCCCGAAACCGGCGGTGGAGGCCTGCATGAACATCTGGTGCGCGGTGCTGGACAGCGGCAGCGGAAATTTGCTGGCCCTGGCGGTGTCGAGCACCAGGCCCAGGTCCTTGACGAAGATGTCCACGGCCGACAGGGGCGTGTAATCGGCGGCCAGCACATGGGCCATGCGGTTTTCGAACATCCAGCTGTTGCCGGCACTGTTGGTGATCACCTCGTACAGGGCCTTGGCCTCGACGCCTTCGCGCAGGCCCAGGGCCATGGCCTCGGCAGCGGCAGCGATGTGCACGCCGGCCAGCAACTGGTTGATGATCTTGACCTTGCTGCCGGCGCCAGCCCGGTCGCCCAGGCGGTAGACCTTGGCGGCCATGGCATCGAGCAGGGGCCCGACCTTGTCGTACACCGCCGGACGGCCGGCGGTCATCATGGTCATCTGGCCGCTGGCGGCCTTGGCGGCGCCACCGGAGATGGGCGCGTCGAGGTAAGCCAGGCCCAGGGCCTCCAGGCGGGCTTCCAGTGCGGCCGACCAGTTGGGGTCGACGGTGGAGCACATCACGAACACGGCACCGGGCGACATGGCGGCGGCGCAGCCGCCCTGACCGGTCTCGCCGAACAGCACGGCCTCGGTCTGGGCGGCATTGACCACCACCGACACCACCACATCGGCCCCTTTCGCGGCCTCGGCCGGCGAGGCGCAGGCGCGACCGCCCTGGGCGGCAAAGGCGTCGGCCACCTCGCGGCGCACGTCAAACACCTGCAGCGTGTGGCCGGCCCGGCGCAGTGAGGCGGCCATGCCGCTGCCCATGGCGCCCAGGCCGATGAATCCGATGGTGCTCATGTGAAGGTTCCTTTTTGCTTGTCTGGAAGGGGAATGGAGAGGGTCTGGCTCAGCGATTGACCAGTTGCTTGGGCGTGAGCCACACCAACACGGCCCCCACCACCAACGAGCCCGCCAGCACATACATGCCGATGGCGGTGCTGCCGGTCAGGTCTTTCAGGGTGCCGATCAGATAGGGGCTGACAAAGCCGGCCAGGTTGCCCACCGAGTTGATGGCGGCGATGCCGGCGGCCGCGGCCGTGCCCGACAGGAAGGCGGTGGGCAGCGACCAGAACAGCGGGGCGCAGGTCAGCACGCCGGCGGCGGCCAGCGACAGGAAGACCAGCGAGACCACGGTGTTGTCGGCGAACGAGGCAGCCACGGCAAAACCGACGGCGCCCATCGTGGCCGGGATGATCAGGTGCCAGCGGCGCTCGCGCTGGCGGTCGGCGCTGCGGCCGAACAGGTTCATCGCCACGATGGCGCACAGAAAGGGGATGGCGCTGAGCAGGCCGATGTTGAAGTTGCCCTTGACGCCGGTCGCCTTGACCAGGGTCGGCAACCAGAAGGTCAGCGCGTACTGGCCCATCACGAAGGCGAAGTAGATGGCGGCCATCCACCAGATGCGGGCATCCTTGAAGACGCCGGCCACGGTGTGCGGACCCTTTTGACCATGGGCCTGATCGAGGTCGATCTCATGCTGCAGCAGGCGCTTTTGCTCGGGGCTGAGCCACTTGGCCTCGGCCACGTTGTTGTCGAGGTAGGCCAGGACGGCCAGGCCGATGACCAGGGCGGGCACCGCCTCGATCAGGAACATCCATTGCCATCCACTGAGCGAGGACACCTGATGGAAGGACTCCATGATCCAGCCCGACAGCGGGTTGCCAAAGATGCCCGCCACCGGGATGGCCGACATGAAGACGGCCACGATCTTGGCGCGCCGGTGGGCCGGGTACCACAGCGTGAGGTACAGGATCACGCCGGGGTAGAAGCCCGCCTCGGCCAGACCGAGCAGAAAGCGCAGCACGTAGAACTGGGTGGGTGTCTTGACGAACAGGAAGGCCGCCGAGAGCAGGCCCCAGGTGATCATGATGCGGGCGATCCAGATGCGTGCGCCGACCTTGCTCATGAGGATGTTGCTGGGCACCTCGAACAGGAAGTAGCCCAGAAAGAAGATGCCTGCGCCCAGGCCGAACACGGTTTCGCTGAAGCCCAGGTCTTGCGCCATCTGGAGCTTGGCAAAGCCGACGTTGACGCGGTCCAGGTAGGCCACGACATAGCAAAGCATGAGAAAAGGCACCAGGCGCCAGAACACTTTGGCGTAGGTCTGACGTTCGAGATCGGGCGGCGCAGCGGTGGCGCCAGCCAGGGTTTGGGCGGTCATGAGGGTTGTCTTCCGTGGTTGGAAC
>RXJO01000214.1:280-41899 GCA_003987795.1 Curvibacter sp. | reverse complement strand
GCACGCCATGCTGCTCGAAATCCTGACCGATCAGGCTTACGGCACCATGATCCGCTCGCATTGAGCGGCGCCGGTTTCACGCTGTTGATGATGGCATCGCCATGAGGCTGCTGCTGGTCGAAGACGATGTGATGGTGGCCAGCGGCATCAAGCTGGGCCTGACGGACGCCGGCTATGCCGTCGACTGGGTGGGCAGTGCCGAGCGCGCCGAAGAGGTGCTGCGTGCCGAGAACTTCGATGCGGCCATCATCGACATCGGTCTGCCGGGCATGAGCGGCCTGGACCTGACGCGGCGCCTGCGCCTGTCCGATGTGGCCAGCCGCACCATGCCGGTGCTGATCCTGACCGCTCGTGACGCCTTGCAGGACCGGGTGCAGGGACTGGACCAGGGGGCAGACGATTACATGGTCAAGCCTTTTGAGCTGCCCGAGTTGCTGGCCCGCCTGCGTGCTTTGCTGCGCCGTTCCCAGGCCGCCACCTCGGCCGTGCTGAGCTTCGGCCCGCTCGAAATGGACACTGCCAGCCGCCGCGCCACCGTGCGCACGGTGGTCGACGGCCAGGCCCGCCAGCAGGTGATCGAGCTCGGGCCACGCGAGTGGACGGTGATGGAATACCTGCTGATCAACGCGCCCAAGCCCGCCAGCAAGGACAAACTGCTCGCGGCCCTGACCGGTTGGGACAAGGAGATCACGCCCAACGCGGTCGAGGTGTACATCTCGCGCCTGCGCAGCAAGCTCGAGCCGCATGGCCTTGCGCTGCGCTCGATCCGGGGTTTCGGCTACCGGCTTGAACAGCAGGAAGGCTGAGCCGCATGGCGTCGGGTCTGCGCAACCGGCTGCTGGTGCTGCTGCTGGGGCCGCTGTTCGTGTTGGGCTTGGTCAACGTCTGGGTCGATTACCGCTCGGCTGACAGTGCGGCGGTGCAGCATGACCGGCAATTGCTGCGCTATGTGCCCTTGCTGGCCGATTCGGTGCTGGCGCCGGGCGTGCAAGCCGGCGATCCACCGGTGCTGTTGTTGGCGCCCCCGGTGGAGGATTTCCTCAAGGGGCGTTCCGGCTTGGCGGGCTACAGCGTCAACGACCTGGAAGGCCGTCTGCTGCATGGCGATCTGTGGCTGCCCGCCATCACGGTGGCCACGGGCGAGCCCGAGTTCCACAGCACCGAGTACGAAGGCGTCACCTACCGCATCGTGTCGCAGCGGGTGCACACGCGGGCCGGCGATCTGATCGTGCAGCTGGCCGACGGCTCTGACCCTCGCCAGCAATGGCTCAGTGCCCTGCTGCGTGTGTTGCTGCCCAACGGGGTGTTGATGGTGGCGGCGGCCCTGGCGGTGAGTTGGGCGGTGGGCCGGGCTTTGCGGCCCCTGACCGAGCTCACCGAGGCCGTCAGCAAACGCTCGCCACAAGACCTGAGCGCCATCGATGTGGAGGCCTCGCCGGCCGAGGTGCGCCCCCTGGTGGAGTCGCTCAATCGCCTCTTCGATCTGGTGAATGCCCAGTCGGCCAGCCAGCGTCGTTTCATCGCCGACGCGGCCCACCAGTTGCGCACCCCGCTGGCCGGCCTGCAAGCCCAGGTGGAGGCCTGGGCCCAGGTGCTGCAGACCCGGCAGCGGCAGCAACTGGGGGTGTCGGGTTCGGCACCGACCAGCATCAGCTTGAATGCCGAACAGCTCGACAAGCTGCGCCAGGCGACCCGGCGCACCTCTCAGTTGGCCAACCAGTTGCTGGCGTTGTCGCGGGCCGACGCGCGGGCCATGGAGGCACAACCGATGCAGCGGGTCGATCTGCTGGCGCTGTGTGAGTCGCTGCTGGAGGCCCACCTCGATGCGGCCACGGCACGGGGGATCGACCTGGGGCTTGCGGCGCAGGTGGCCCACGCCACCGGCCATGAGTGGTTGTTGCGCGAGTTGCTGGCCAACCTGATCGACAACGCCATCCGCTACACCCCGCGCGGCGGCAGCGTGACCATCCGCTGCGGTCAGTTGGAGGTGGGCGAGGCCATGCTGCCATACCTGGCCGTGGAAGACGATGGGCCGGGCATTGCACCGGCTGAACGCAACCGGGTCACTGAACGTTTTTACCGGGTGCCGGGTACGGTGGGCGAGGGCAGTGGGCTCGGTCTGGCCATCGCCCACGAAATCGCCCGCGTGCACCACAGCTGCCTGGAGTTGATGAGCGGCCCGGGGCAATGCGGCCTGCTGGTCAGGCTGGTGTTGCCGGCGCAGACGGCTTAGGTCGGTGTGCGAGAATCATTCGAGCCCATCTTCCATGCCGATGTCTGAAACGCACGAACTTCCCGCCGCATCTGAAGCCGAGGTCCATCCGGTTGGCGCGGAGGCCGACGCCCCCGTCACCCGCAAGCGACCGCGCCCCGGAGAGCGCCGGGTGCAGATTCTGCAGACCCTGGCCAGCATGCTGGAGCAACCGGGCGCCGAACGCATCACGACGGCGGCATTGGCCGCCCGCATCGGCGTTAGCGAGGCGGCGCTCTATCGTCACTTCGCCAGCAAGGCCCAGATGTTCGAGGGCCTGATCGACTTCATTGAGCAGACCGTGTTCTCGCTGTCCAAGCAGATGATCGATCGCGAGGCCAGTGCCAACCCCGACCCGGCCACCTTGGGCCGTCGCCAAGCCACCCGGGTGATGTACTTGTTGGTGCAGTTCGCTGAAAAGAACCCTGGCATGGTGCGCGTGATGTGTGGCGATGCGCTGGTGCTCGAGCACGAGCGCCTGCAGCAGCGCATGAACCAGTTCTTTGAACGGTTGGAGCTCACGTTTCGCCAATGTCTGCGTCCGCAAGCAGAGGCCACGGGGTCTGCCAAGCCGTCGGTGCAGTCCCAGGCCCAAGCTGCAGTGCTGACCGCCTTCCTCCAGGGACGCTTGCAGCGTTATGCGCGCACGGGCTTCAAGCGCCTGCCCTCGGAACAAATCGAGGGTACTCTGGACCTGCTGTTGTCACCGGGGCCATGAGCCAAGCCCTGCATTTTGTTCCTCCGAGTTTTGCGGGTGGGGCCTTTGGCCAGCCCGCCTGTTTTTCAGGATGAATCTGTCATGACCTTTTTTGATCGCACGTTTCTTTCGCTGGCCTTTCTGCTGAGCAGTCAGGCCGCTTTGGCGCAGCTTCAACCCTGCGTGGCCGGTGCGCCTGGAACCCGCGAAACCGTGTCGATCAAGAACGCCTCGTTTGATGAAGTGGGCCCCCCGTCCGGTATCCGCGACTGGCAGACCATCGAGCACGTGCATCCGGGCCACTATGTGTTCGAGCGCGAAACCCAGCAGCCGCATTCGCCCCCGGTCAGCGCCAAGATGAAGCGCGTGGGTGACGAGGATTTCGGGTCTCTGCAGCAGACCTTTGTGATCAAGTCTTGTTGGGTCGGCAAAAAGGCCGTCCTCAGTGGCTTCCTGCGCAGCCAGGACGTCACGGAAGTCGGGGGCGCTTTGGTTCTCCAGGCCAATGGCGGCGGCGGCGACATCCTGTCCTGGAATCACATGAATGAAAACAAGGTTCGTGGCACGACGCCGTGGACCAAGCATTCCATCGAAATCCCCATCCCGCCGAACACCTATGTCCTGCGATTCGGATATATGTTGGAGGGACCGGGTGCTTTGTGGGCCGATGATCTGAAGCTGGAGATCGTCTACTGATCATTTGCTCTGCGTCGGTTTTGGGCACATTGCTCAAACTTGTTTGAGATGGGAGTCCGACAGATCTGCCTGTGATGGACAGGTGAAATTGGATGAAGAAAGAACCTCATGAAACTCGTACGCTACGGCAACCCAGGCAAGGAGAAACCCGGCGTGATTGACGCCGAAGGCAAGCTGCGCGACCTGAGCAGCGTCCTCAAGGACCTGGGTCCCGAGCAACTCAGCGATGCCGCCCTGGCCAAGTTGGCCAAGGTCAAGGTCGACAAACTGCCCCTGGTGCGCGGCAAGCCCCGTTTTGGCACCCCCGTGGCGGGTGTGCGCAAGTTCATCGCCATCGGCCTGAACTACGCGGATCACGCCGCTGAAGCCGGCCTGCCAGTGCCCAAGGAACCGGTGGTGTTCACCAAGGCCATCAGTTGCCTGCAGGGCCCCAATGACCCGGTGATGCTGCCCAAGGGCTCGAAGAAGACCGATTGGGAGGTTGAGCTGGGCGTGGTGATCGGCAAGCAGGCCCGCCATGTGTCGCAGAAGGAGGCCCTGAACCATGTGGCTGGCTATGTGCTCGTGAACGATGTGAGCGAGCGTGAGTTCCAGATCGAGCGTGGCGGCACCTGGGACAAGGGCAAGGGCTGCGACACCTTCGGACCCGTCGGCCCCTGGCTCGTGACCCGCGACGAGGTGCCCAACCCGCAGCGACTGGAATTGTGGCTGGACTTGAATGGTCAGCGCATGCAAAGCGGCAACACCAAGACCATGATCTTCAGCGTGGCCAAGATCATCAGCTACCTGAGCCAGTTCGTGACCCTGGAGCCGGGCGACATCATCACCACCGGCACGCCGCCGGGCGTGGGCATGGGCATCAAGAAAGATGGCCAGCCGGCACCGGTGTTCCTGAAGAAGGGCGATGTCATGACCCTGGGCATCAGCGGCCTGGGAGAACAGCGACAGGAAGTGGTGGCTTTCAAGCTCTGACCTCACAAGATCAAGGAAGAGCCCTGGGGCGCAAGCCCCAGGGCTTTTTCATGGGTTCAATCCACCGTTGCCCCTGAGTCCTTCACCAGCTTGCCCAGGCGCACCGACTCCTTCTTGATCAGCTCACCGAACTGAGCCGCACTGCCGGCCACCACGGGGGTGCCGATGGCCTCCCACTTCTTGCGGAATTCGGGTTGGCTGAAGATCGCGTTCAGGGTGCCGTTGAGCTTGTCGATCACGGCCGGTGGGGTGCCGGCGCGCACGGCAATGCCGTGCCAGCCGGTCATCTCGTAGCCGGGCATGCCGGCTTCGGCCATGGTCGGCACATCCGGCAGGTTGGGGACGCGTTTGGGGGTCGTCACGGCCAGTGCGGTGAGCTTGCCTGACTGGATGTAAGGCAGCGAGCTGCCGAGGATGTCGAACATCACGTTCACTTGCCCGCCCAGCAGATCGTTCAGGGCCGGGCCCGCCCCACGGTAGGGGATGTGCGGCATCTTGGTGTCGATCTGGGTGTTGAACAGCTCGCCAGCCAGATGCTGGGGCGTGCCATTGCCCGCCGAGGCAAAGGCCAACTCGGCAGCGCGCTTGCTCTTGAGCGCGGCGATCAGCTCCTTGACCGATTTGATGCCGGTCTTGGGATTGACTTCGAGCACCAGCGGAAAGGCGGAGAGCTGGATCACCGGGGCCAGATCGGTCAAGGGATTGAAGGGCATGCTGCGGTACAGAGTGGGGTTGACCGCCATGGGGCCGCTGGCCGCCAGCAGCAGGGTGTAGCCATCGGCCGGGGCCTGTTTGGCCACCTCGGCGCTGCCCAGGTTGCCGCCGGCACCGCTCTTGTTGTCGACGATCACCGAGACCCCGAGCCGGGTCTGCATCTCGCCCTGCAGCAGGCGGGCCATCAGGTCCGTCGGCCCACCGGGCGGGTAGGGCACCACGAAGCGGATCGATTTGCTGGGCCAGGCCTCCTCGGCTTGGGCGAGGGGGCTGCACAGGGCGCCCAGGGTGGCCAGCGAGCCCAGGGTCAGACCGGTGACGGTGCCGGCGACAGAGCGGATGAGGGAACGGCGTTGCATGGTGTTGTCTCCTGTGGTGTTTCTTTTTCGGGGGCTGGTTTCAGCCTGCAAACAGTTCGCGGATGTGGCGCGCGGTGGCCAGAGGGCGGCCCAGGCTGGCAGCCGCTTCGGCCGCCTGGGCGACCAGGGCCGCGTTGTGCGGGGCCCGGCTGCCGTCCTTGAGCTGCAGGTTGTTCTCGAAGCCCACCCGCACATGCCCGCCCAGTGCGGCGGCCGCGGTCACGCAGGCGTGCTCGGTGGCCCCGAAGGCGCACACGGCCCAGGGCTCGGGCCCGGTGTGGGCGTGCACAAAGGGCACCAGATCGCGCGGGCTGGAGGTCTGCCCTGCGGTGTAGCGGCCCAGCACGAACAGCAGGAACCAGGGCGCCTCGGGCACCACCCCCCGCTCGCGCAGCGATTGCCAGCGCTGCAGATCGGCGCTGTCATAAAGAATCACCTGGGTCATCACCCGCTCGCGCGCCAGCCAGCCGAAGAAGTCGGCCAGGCCGTGCTCACCGATCTCGGGCTGGTCGACCTCGCGCAGGCCGACCGACACCGCCTCGGGGCGCAGTTCGCGCACCATGGCGATCTGGGCCGGGGCGTGGTAGACGCGGGCGGCCTCGCTGGTGACCTGCAGCACCATCTGGTCGCCCACGGCGGCGCGCACCGCGCTGAGGGCGTCGCGGTAGCCTTCGACATCCAGGCTGTGATGGCCTTGGGCGTCTCGGATGTGCAGGTGCAGCATGGCCGCACCCGCATCCAGGCATTGGCGGGCGGTGACGGCCAAGGCCGAGGGGGTCAGGGGCACGGCGGGGTGGTCGCTGTGCAGCTTGTAGGCCCCGTTGGGGGCCGAGGTGATGATCAGAGGTGTGCTGGGCATGATGTTCTCCAGAGGCAGGGCGGCGCGCATTCAGTCAGTCGCGATCGATCGGGGGCAGTTCGGCCGCCAGCAGGGCCAGCCCTTGCTGCAGCAGGGCGTCGTAGCGCTGGCGCTCGGCCAGTCGCCGATCCTCCGGCCAGTCGTAGAAGCCCGCGCCGGTCTTCATGCCCAGGCGCCCGGCGGCCACCTGCTCGCGCAGCACCCTGGCCGGCTCGGTATTGGCGGCCAGCGAGGGGTACATGGTGGCCGCTGCGGCGCAATGCACATCCAGCCCCGCATGGTCACGCTGCAGCACCGGTCCGGCGGCCAGGTAACGGAAGCCAAAACCGAAGCGCACGGCGGCGTCCACGTCCTCCGGCGTGGCCACGCCCTCGTCGATCATGGCAAAGGCTTCGCGGGCCAGCGCGTGCTGCAGGCGGTTGGCCAGAAAGCCTGGTTTGTCCTTGCGCACCCGCACCGGCACGCTGCCGCAGCCGCGCATGAACTGGCACAGGCGCTCGGCCTGCGCCTCATCGGTGCTTGGTCCATGCACCACCTCGACCAAGGGCACCAGGTGGGCCGGCATGAAGAAATGCAGGCCCAGCATGCGCTCGGCCGTGGGCAGACCGGCCGCAATGGCGCTGATGGGGAAGCTGGAGCTGTTGCTGGTCAGCACCGCTTGGGCAGGGGCGCGCTGCACCAGTTCGGCGAACAGCGCCTGTTTCAGATCCAGCTTCTCGGGAATGCATTCGATCACCAGCACCACATCGTGCCAGTCCACCTCCTGCAGGCTGGCCACAGCCTGCACGCGCTCGACGCGGTGGGCCAGGCCCAGGGCCTGCAGGCCTTGCCGCACCCGTGAGGGCAGGGCCTGCCGCTGGACAGTGTTGGGGTCGCTCACGGTGACGCGGCAGCCGCCCCGGGCCAGCACGGTCGCCACATCGGCCCCCATGGTGCCGGCGCCGACGACGACGGCGTGGGTGTGACGTGGACGGGCAGGCAAAAGCAAATCGGTGTTCATGGTGTCTGAGCGCGGAGGCCGTGCGGGCGAATTGAAAAAGTCAGCGCAGTCTAGGAAGCCGGTATTGCACCGTCCAGACGATTTTTTCAATAAACTGATCGGTCATGCAGATCAATTGGTCCACCCGCGAGCTCGATGTCTTCCTGGCCCTGGGGCAAACCCTGAGTTTTCGGCGCACCGCCGATCAGGTGCATCTGTCGCAATCGGCCGTGTCCGGCGTGCTCACGCGGCTGGAGGAATCCTTGGGCACGCGCCTGTTCGACCGCACCACGCGCAGTGTTCAACTCACCCTGGCCGGGCAGGTGTTTTTCGAGCAGGTGCAGGTGTTGCGGGCCCAGACCGACGAGGCCGTGCGTGCGGTGCGCAGCGTGGCCGAACTGCAGGTGGGCCAGGTCACGCTGGCGGCCTTGCCCTCGTTGGCGGCCACCGTGGTGCCCGCCGCGATGGCTCGGCTCGCCGCCCAGCACCCGGGCATTCGTCTGTCGGTGATCGACACCCTGTCGGGGCCGGCGTTTGACCTGGTGCGGCGCGGCGAAGTCGACTTTGCGCTGACGGCCGCCAACCCGGCCTATGCCGACCTCGACGATCAGCCCCTGGCCTCGGACGGCTTTGTGTTGTTGTTGCCGGCCCAGCACCCTTTGGCCAAAGGGCGGCAGGCCCTGGGCTGGGCCGAGGTGGCCGATCTGGTGCACATCTCCATGCCCCAGCCCACCAGCGTGCGCCAATACGCCGACGCAGCCCTGCTGGAACACCGCCTGCGCTTCGCGCCGCGTTACGAGGTGGAGCACCTGGCCACCATCCAGGCCATGGTGGCCGCTGGTCTGGGCGTGGCTGCCCTGCCCGAATGGGCCGCCGCCGTGGCCCCTTTGCCCGGGGTGGTGAAGCGTCGTCTGTGCCGACCCGATATCCGCCGCCCCATCGGCCTGGTGACGCGGCGAGGCCGGGCCTTGAGCCCCGCCGCCACCGAGATGGTGGCCCTGCTGCGTGAGGAGATGCAGCGCCTGGTGCCGGTGCGCCGCCGCCGCATCCCGGCAGAGGGCTGAGGATTTACTTCAGGGGAATGGCCTGGGCGCGATCCACCGGCACCGCCGTCAGGCTGTTCTGGGGCGAGCCATCGACCAGTCGATCCGAGTAGGTGAGGTAGACCAGGGTGTTGCGTTTGGCGTCCACCATGCGCACCACGCGCAGGCGCTTGAACAGGATGGACATGCGCTCCGAGAACACCTCGTCTTCGTGGGGCAGGGGCTTCTTGAACGTGATCGGGCCCACCTGCCGACAGGCGATGGAAGCCTCGGCCTTGTCTTCAGCCAGGCCGAAGGCCCCTGAAAGCCCACCGGTGCGGGCTCGGGACACAAAGCAGGTCACGCCGTCCACCAGCGGGTCGTCATAAGCCTCGACCACGATCTTGTGGTTGGGGCCGATCAGCTTGAAGGCGGTGCTGACGTCGCCGACCAGATCGGGACCGGCGTGGGCCGACAAGGCGAACAGGGCAAGACACAAGCACGCCCCCAGGCGTTTCATGGGGGACTGGACGCGGGGCCGGGCGAGCACGGGCATGGGGTTTTCTCCTGAGGTTGCGCCCATAGGCGGCGATTGCGTTAGTCTGCCTGCATTTTTTGACAACCCTGGAGATGAGCATGGAACTTGGCCTGAAAGCGCAGCATGTGTTGGTCACGGGCGGCAGCAAAGGCATCGGCCTGTCTTGTGCGCAAGGCTTTCTGGCCGAGGGGGCCCGTGTGACCCTGGTGGCGCGCAACCCGCAGACGCTGGCACAGGCGCACGAGGCCTTGGGTGGGGATGCGCAGCGGGTGGCCACCGTGGCTGCTGACCTGTGCGATGCGCAGGCGGCCCAAGCGGCACTCGACGCGGCCGAGACGGGATTCGGGCCGGTCGATGTGCTGGTCAATTCGGCAGGTGCCGCCCGCCGTACCCCGCCCGATGAGCTGACGCCCCAGGCCTGGCATGACGCGATGCAGGCCAAGTATTTCAGCTACCTGCACATGATCGACCCTGCGATCAAGCGCATGGCCCAGCGTGGGCAAGGTGTGATCGTCAATGTGGTCGGGGCAGGGGGCAAGGTGGCCAGCCCCATCCACCTGCCCGGCGGTGCCGCCAACGCCGCGCTCATGCTGGTCGGTGCCGGCCTGGCCGCGGCCTATGGCCCGCGGGGTGTGCGGGTCAACGCGGTCAATCCCGGCCCCACCCTGACCGAACGCCTGCGCGAGGGACTGAATGCCGAAGCCCGTCTGCAAGGCATCAGCGCCGAAGAGGCCCTGGAGCGCTCTCGGGCCCGGCTGCCCCTGGGCCGCCTGGCCACGCCCGAGGAGATCGCCAATGCCGTGGTGTTTTTGGCCTCGCCCAAGGCCAGCTACATCACGGGTGCCATCCTGGCCATGGACGGCGCGGTGACGCCCATGGTGGTCTGAGCCATGACGGAATGGCGCATCCGCTGCCCCGATCTGGACGCCGAGTGGTCGGCTGAAGACGGCGAGTCCTTGCTCGAGTCGGCCGAGCGGGCAGGCATCGGCTTGCTGAGTTCTTGTCGCAACGGCACCTGCCGCGCCTGCATGTGCCGTCTGATAGCGGGTGAGGTGCGCTATCGCATCGAATGGCCGGGCTTGAGCCGCGAAGAGAAGGCCGAAGGTTGGGTGCTGCCTTGTGTGGCAGAGCCTATCAGCGACGGGGTCGTGGAGCCGCTCACCGTTGTAAAACTCTTTCAAAAGACCCTATTTCCGCAGCCTTCCGATTGAGGTGATCTGCTGAGGCGAGCGCAAGCCGCCATGTAGTAGTGAATCGCACCAGGGCGATTCAAGCAGATCTTGCTACGGCACGCCTGACGCTGTGCTGATCGCGGACACGTGGCGTACGTATGAAGTGAGGCAGGTCGTGGTGAATCTACAGAACTTAGGTTATGCCTAGGCGATGACACCCAGAAAGGTCTAGAGGCCCTGCGGCTGGTGTGACAATATCAATGCAGTCATGTGCTTTCAGCTCAAGCATAGCGTGGTCAAGTGAGGCGCAAGCCTGAGTCTGCAGATGCATAGGTACCTTGCGATACATCGGGTCCACGTACAGGGCGCGGCCGTGGTTGCAAATGGTGAGAACCCCTGTCTGCGGAGGTCGGATCAGTCGACCTACATCCCGGTGGTAGAGTGCTGAACTGACAAATCCTGGCGAAAGCCCGCCGCCGATCATCGAAGTCCATTCCGGTGCCTATCTAGGCGAAAATAATTTCGTGAGGCTTGGGGGCATCTATGGTCGTCATGTTCCAAACGGCGGATCAGATAACGATAACGGTTGCATCAAATTTTTCCTTCGCTTGAAACATGCAAATAGATAAAGCAAAAATTGCTGTGGTGGGATTGGGCTATGTGGGTTTGCCACTGGCCGTGGAGTTTGGTAAGCGTCGCAAGGTTTTGGGTTTTGACATCAATCCTGTGCGTATCGCAGAACTACAGGGTGGCACGGATGGTACCTTGGAGGTCAGTCCTGAAGAGTTGAACGCGGCCACGCTGCTGCGCTTCAGTTCTGATCCGAGAGAACTGGCAGACTGCCAAGTCTTCATCGTGACTGTGCCAACTCCTGTAGACAAGGCCAACAGGCCTGACATGACCCCACTGGTCAAGGCTAGCGAGACGGTCGGGCGTGCGATGCCGCAGGGCGCTCTTGTCATTTACGAATCCACCGTCTATCCCGGAGCAACCGAGGAGGTGTGTGTGCCTGTTCTGGAGCGCTTCAGCGGCAAGGCTTTCAACCGAGACTTCTTCTGTGGCTACAGTCCCGAACGTATCAACCCTGGGGACAAGATCAACACGCTGACCAAAATCAAGAAGATTACCAGCGGCAGCACGCCCGAAGTCGCTGATGCCGTGGATGCCCTTTACGCCAGCATTATCACTGCAGGCACCCACAAGGCCACCAGCCTGAAAGTGGCGGAGGCAGCCAAGGTCATAGAGAACACTCAGCGAGATCTCAATATCGCACTGGTCAATGAACTGTCGGTGATCTTTGAGCGCATCGGCATCGATACCCTGGAAGTTCTTGAGGCCGCTGGTAGCAAGTGGAACTTCTTACCTTTCCGGCCGGGACTGGTGGGTGGTCATTGCATAGGCGTCGACCCTTACTACCTGACTCACAAGGCGGAGGAAGTGGGCTATCACCCGCAAGTCATTCTGGCCGGCCGCCGCATCAATGACAATATGGGGCGCTATGTTGCACGCAACACCATCCGCATGATGCTCAAGAACGGCATGGATGTACCGCGCTGTCGGATTGGTGTGCTAGGCATCACCTTCAAGGAGAATTGCCCCGACATCCGCAATAGCAAAGTCGTAGACATGATCCGTGAGTTTGAAACCTGGGGAGCCAATGTCGTCATTGCCGATCCCTGGGCAAGCAACGAAGAGGTCGCTCAAGAGTATGCGCTGACTCTGGGCCAGATCGACCCCGAGCATCCCGTCGACGCTTTGGTCGTTGCCGTTGGGCACAACGAGTACCGTCAGGCCTCTCTCCAGCAACTGCGCAGCTTGTGTCGTGGGGACCGCCCTGTACTCGCTGACGTGAAGAGCCTTTTTTCCAGACAGCAGGCCGCCGAGACTGGCTTTACCGTCTTCCGTCTCTAAACTCCACCATGAAAAATTTTGCTCTGATCGGCGCAGCCGGATACATTGCGCCCCGACACATGCGCGCCATCAAGGACACCGGAAACAATCTGTCTGTCGCTTATGACATCAATGATTCAGTGGGAATCATTGACAGCATTTCACCGCAAAGCGACTTCTTCACTGAGTTCGAACGCTTTCTCGAGCATGCTCATTGCCTCAAGCGTACCCCTGCATCTGCGCTGAACTATGTCTCTGTGTGCTCTCCCAATCACCTGCACCATGCCCATATTGCGGCGGGCCTGCGCCTGGGCTGCGATGTGATCTGCGAGAAACCTCTGGTGCCCACGCCTGCGGTGCTTGACGAGCTGGCACGCATAGAGACGGAAACCGGCAAACGGGTCTTCAACATTTTGCAACTACGCCACCATGATGCAATTTTGCGCCTGCGTGAAAAAGTAGCCGAAGCCCCTAGGGACACGAAGTTCGATGTCGAGTTGACCTATATCACCTCGCGCGGGAAATGGTATTTGGAAAGTTGGAAGAGCGATCCGCGCAAATCCTTTGGAGTGGCAACCAATATCGGCGTGCACTTCTTTGACATGCTGCATTTCATCTTCGGCAAGCTGCAAGACAACCGCGTGCATCTCAACGAAGAAATGAAGGCCGCCGGGTATCTGGAATATGAGCGCGCGCGAGTCCGTTGGTTTCTTTCCATCGATGCCAATGATCTGCCTGGCGAGGTCAGGGGCAAGAAGCCTACGTATCGGAATATCGACATCAATGGCGAGCAACTCGAATTTTCGGAAGGCTTTACCGACCTGCATACCACAAGCTACCGCGAGATACTTGAGGGCCGGGGCTATGGTCTTGCGGATGCGCGGCACTGCATTGAAGCCGTGGATGTCATTCGCGGTGCTTCGGCTGTGCGAGTCGACTCTGACCGAGCCCACCCATTTGTTGCATCCATTCGGTCATGAGCTATCAGGCACACCCCAGCGCCATTGTGGATGAGGGCGCCAGCATAGGCGCGGACACGCGCATCTGGCATTGGGTTCATGTCAGTTCCGGGGCCAGAATCGGTGCCGGCTGTTCTTTGGGACAGGGTGTCTACGTGGGCAACGATGTCCAGGTGGGGGACAACGTCAAGATACAGAACAATGTCAGTGTGTACGACGCCGTGACGCTGGAGGATGAAGTGTTCTGTGGCCCCAGCATGGTTTTCACCAACGTCTACAACCCCCGCTCGGCGGTAGTTCGTAAAGACCAGTACCGCCGCACCTTGATAAGGCGTGGTGCGACCCTTGGCGCAAACTGCACGATCGTTTGCGGCACGACTGTGGGGCGCTATGCCTTCGTAGGCGCTGGCGCCGTGGTCCAGTGTGACATTCCTGATTTCGCGCTGGTCGTAGGCGTTCCTGCCCGCCAGATCGGATGGATGAGCCGTTTTGGGGAGCGGCTCGATCTACCGTTGTCTGGCGAGGGAGAAGCCGTCTGTCCGCACACTGGCGACAGGTATACGTTGTCCGGCGGCGTGTGCACTCTGGAGAAGCAAGGAATTGAAACGTGACTGCCAATCTGCCGCAATCCGCCGTCGAGCGCATGGAATTCATTGATCTCAAGGCCCAGTACCGTGTGCTTCGAAAAGATATCGATGCGCGGATTCAACGAGTGCTGGAGCATGGCCAATACATCCTGGGGCCGGAGGTTGGTGAGATGGAGGCGCAACTCGCGGCCTATACCGGAGCCCGGCACTGCATCAGCTGTGCCTCCGGGACCGAAGCTCTATTGATGGCGCTCCTTGCGCTAGGCATAGGCCCCGGTGATGAAGTGATCACCACTCCATTCACATTCGCGGCGACTGCGGAGATGATCGTGCTCGCCGGAGCCAAGCCGGTCTATGTGGATATCGAGCCCGACACCTGCCTGATCGATGCCGCGCAGATTGAGGCCAAGATCACTCCGCGAACCAAGGCAATCATGCCAGTATCGCTCTATGGACAGGTTGCTGATATGGATGAGATCAACGCCATCGCACAGGTGCATGGTTTGAGCGTCATCGAGGATGCTGCCCAGAGTTTCGGCTCCAGCTACAAGGGGCGCAGAAGCTGCAATCTCTCCACTGTCGGATGCACCAGCTTCTTTCCCAGCAAGCCATTGGGCTGCTATGGCGATGGCGGTGCAGTGTTCACCAACGACGATGCATTGGCAAAGGTGTTACGCGAAATAAGGGTGCATGGGCAGGAGCGGCGCTATCACCATACGCGCATCGGCGTAGGGGGGCGCATGGATACGATCCAATGCGCAGTCATCTTGGGCAAACTGCAGCGCTTCGATTGGGAGATCCAGCGCCGCCTGGAGCTGGGAAGAACATATCGCCAGAAGCTCAAGGAGGCAGGATGTGCCGCAAGGCTTATTTCCGTCCGCGAGAACAGGGATTGCGTCTGGGCCCAATTTACAGTTCTCGTGGAGGACAGGGCCGTGGTTCAGCAAAAGCTCCAAGGAATGGGAATTCCCACGGCAGTCCACTATCCATTGGCCCTGAACCGGCAGCCGGCCTACCGCGATGATCAGTCGGCGCTGGAAACGCCTCACAGCCATTGGGCCGCAGACCGGGTCATGAGCCTTCCCATGAGCGCCGATCTCAGCGATCAGGACCTGAGTCGCGTCGTCGCAGCCATGGCATCCATCTGACTCCAGTCCGAGAAAAATGTACAGAGAGAAAAAAATCGTTGTTGTTGTGCCTGCATACAACGAAGAAACCCAGATTGCCCGCGTGATAGAGACCATGCCAGATTTCGTGGACATGATCGTCATCACGAACGATTGCAGCAAGGACCGAACGTCCGAAGTCATCAGAGCCCATCCTGGATATGCAGCCGGCAAAGTCACCTTGCTGGAGCACGAAGTGAACCAGGGGGTTGGCGGAGCGATTGCCACGGGCTACAAATGGGCGCGTGATCATAACTACGACATAGCTGTTGTCATGGCCGGCGACGGGCAGATGGATCCGGATGATCTACCTGCCATACTTGATCCCGTGGTGGATGATGAGGCCGACTACACCAAGGGCAATCGGCTAGTCACGGGAGAGGCATTCCGCAAGATTCCGAAAATTCGCTTTTTCGGCAATGCCGCCCTGTCACTTTTCACCAAAATCGCTTCGGGGTACTGGCATGTGGCGGACTCGCAGACGGGCTACACAGCCCTCAACCAGACGGCGTTGCAAACCATCAACTGGGATCGGATGTACAAGCGCTACGGACAGCCAAATGACTTGCTGGTCAAGCTCAACGTGGCCGGAATGCGTGTGGTTGATGTGCCCATAGAGCCGGTGTACAACGTGGGCGAGAAATCGGGCATCCAGGTGCGCAAGGTAGTCTTTACCATCGGTTCCTTGCTTGTGCGTCTGTTTTTCTGGCGGCTCAAGGAAAAGTACATCATTCGCAACTTCCATCCGCTGGTGTTCTTCTATGCCTTCGGCTTCTTTGGTGTAGGGCTCAGTGCGTTAATGTTTCTGCGCCTGATGTGGCTGTGGTTCAATCTGGGTCATGTGCCGGAAATCACGTTCCTGAGTTGGCTGTTTTCCTTCTCACTGGGTTTCAACTCGCTGTTCTTCGCCATGTGGTTCGACTATGACGAAAACAAGCACCTGAATCCCCCGCTCAAACACCGCGACACCGCCAACAAGCGCTCCACACTGGCATGATTCGGGCCCTGAGCGCGCAACTGTTGCACAGCCTGCGCCACCAGAAACTGTCCCAGGACATAGCGTATAGCTTAGGCAGTTTCGTAGTGCTGGCCATCAGCGGTATCGTCATCAACATCGTTGTCACTGCACAGCGTGATGTGGCCACATTGGGGGTCTTCAACATTGCCTATGCCGTATATATTCTCACTTCGCAGTTTGCGGTGTGGGGCTTGCACTACTCTGTGTTGAGGCACACGGCCTACCACCAAGACGATGCGTCCGAACGCAGTCGGATGTTGTGGACAGCTGGCGTCTGCGCCCTGGGCATGGGGCTGCTGGCCGCTATCGGTGTCGTGCTGGCAGAGCCATTGTTCTTGATCATCTTCCAAAGTGAAGTGACGGCCCGGGCCATCGGTAATTCGGCGTTAGGGCTGTTGGTTTTCCCTCTCAACAAGGTGCTCCTGGCCTATCTCAACGGACTGCGGGCCATGAAGGCGTTCTCCGTGCTGCAGGCTCAGCGCTACCTCGTGGTCATGCTGCTGGTCGCAGGCATTGCCGCCACCTCCATGCCTGCCGAGACACTAACCCTGTGCTTTGTCGTGGCCGAAGCAGGTACGACGATAGCCGTGATGGCGTTCATTGTCCGGAACAGACTCGCGGGAACGCCGGGGTTCACTCGCTCGTGGGCACTCACGCACTACCGGTTTGGTTCCACGGGCTTGGTGGCAGGCATGTTCTCGGAGATCAATTCTCGTGTGGATGTGCTGATGATCGGCTTTTTCCTCTCTGAAAGGGAAACCGGGGTCTACAGCTTTGCAGTGATGTTGGTGGATGGCCTCTACCAGGTGCTGGCCATGGTCCGTATCAACTTCAATCCCATGATGGTTGCAGCCATGCGCGACGGGGAGCGTGGCGCGATGGTCAAGCTAAGGCGACAATCCGCAGCCTACGTACTGCCGACAGCGCTGGTGCTAGCTGCCGGGCTGCTGATTGGCTATTACCTGTTTGCTACCTTCGTCATGCCGTCCAAGGGACTCATGGAGGGGTTTCTATCGCTCGCCGTATTGCTGTGTGCACTTGTCGCGGTGTCTTTCCTGGTGCCTTTCGACAATCTCATGATGGTGTCGGGGCACCCGGGCTACCAGACGGTCCAGCAGATGGCAACCGTGGGTGCCAATGTGCTGGTAGCAGCGGCGTTGCTGCCTTCATTCGGGATGGCGGGTGCCGCCGCAGGGACGGCAGCGAGCTACGTGGCCGGAGCAGCGATGCTGATCTATCTCACCAGGCGAATTCACGGCTGGAATCTGCTGTCGAATACTTTTAGGGCTTAGACATGTGTGGCATTTTTGGAGTGGTGGCCGGCGCGGGTAGCGACATTGGCCGCGGAGAATTCGACCTACTTCTGACCCGGTTGTTTCTGAGATCGGAATCTCGGGGCAAGGAGGCTGCAGGCGCCGCGTTCTGTTCTGGCTCCGATATTCGGGTTATCCGTAAGGCATTGCCTGCATCGGAATTGCTGGCCCATGAGGAGTACCAACGGTTTCGGGACGATGCACTTGTTCAATTAGAGCTGCCGGTTGCTGGTGCCCTTGCTGTGATCGGACATGCGAGGCTTGTGACGAACGGGCTGCAAGGCATCGATGCCAACAACCAGCCTGTGGTCAAGGGCGGTGTGGTTTGCGTTCACAACGGCATCATCGTCAACGAGCCGCAACTCTGGGCACAACAGCCGGCCTTGGTGAAGGAGACGGAGGTGGACACGGAGGTCGTGGCAGCCATGCTGGACCAAGCCATTTCTTCTGGTGTCTCCTTAGCAAGTGCCACCTCGTCTGTGTTTGGCCGCATCTATGGTGAAGCCTCGCTTGCCGTGCTGTTTTCTGCCAGGCAGAGCATGCTGCTGGCCACCAACACCGGATCGCTGTTCCTCGTGGCGGACGCATCGCGAAAAGTGGCTTTCTATTGCTCGGAGGCGGCCATTGCCCGCAAGGTCATACAACAGATGGGGGGCAGTTGGAAGACGTGCACGGTGAAACAGCTCAAGGCCAATACCGCTGTATTGATTGACCTAGCCACGGCAGAGCCTGGGCTCCATTTTTCAGTGGGAAGCGATGCGGCAGCGGCCGTAGCCATGCAAGATACCGTGTCAACGGAGCCCGGCCAACGCACCATCACCCTCAGCAAGGATCTGGTGCAACAGCGCTGGCGCAGTATGCGGCGATGCACATGTTGCATCCTCCCCGAGACCATGCCTTTCATCAAGTTCGATGCCGATGGCGTCTGCAACTACTGCCGCAACTATCAACGCCAGTCGCTGGCAGGCGAAGGGGCGCTGCTGCGACTGTTGGACCAGTACCGTAGCAATAACGGCGAACCCGATTGCTTGGTCGGCTTCAGCGGAGGACGCGACAGCAGTTATGGCCTGCATCTGTTGAAGACACGCTATGGAATGAACCCAATTGCGTACACATATGACTGGGGAATGGTGACCGACTTGGCTCGCCGCAATCAGGCTAGGCTATGTGGCAGGCTGGGCGTCGAACACATCTGGGTTTCTGCAGATATCAAAGCCAAGCGAAAAAATGTTCGGCGTAATGTGGAGGCATGGTTACGGCGTCCCGATTTGGGAATGGTGCCGCTCTTCATGGCTGGAGACAAACAGTTCATGTGGCACGCCAATCGGCTCATGAAGGAGACGGATATCCGTCTGATGGTGTATTCCACGAACCACTATGAGCGTACAGACTTCAAGACGGGGTTTTGTGGGGTAGCACCTGCGTCGGCCGGGATACGGCTGAATCGAATGTCCTTCCTGTCCAAAGCAAGGATGGTGGCTTATTATTTGAAAAATTACCTCCTCAATCCGGGTTATATAAATAAATCTCTGGGCGATACTTTTACGGCATTTCTTTCTTACTATTTTGTGAGGCAGGATTTTCTTTATTTGTTTGATTATATTTCTTGGGATGAACAGGAAATCAACCGTACACTGATTGGTGAGTACGGGTGGGAGCTTGCAAAAGATACTCCGACTAGTTGGCGGATTGGCGACGGTACTGCCCCGTTCTATAACTATATTTATCAAACAATCGCCGGATTTAGTGAGTATGAGACCTTTCGCAGCAATCAAATTCGGGAGGGTGTTATTTCCCGAGATGAGGCGCTGCGATTGGTCTATTTGGAGAATCAGCCGCGCATTGCGTCGATCCATGAATACTGTTCTATTATAGGTGTGGATTTTAATATTGTCATGCGCATCATTGATAATGTGAAAAAAATGTATTGAAAATCATAATTTTGAACCCCATTTAAATGGGGTGTCGTGAGTTAAACACCCGCCCGTGTGTGCGGGTGGGTGGCGCTTTGATGAATTTTTACTGGTGAGGATAGGGGGTTGAAGTGGAGGCTTTTTGTGATGGGGATGTCCTTGAAATTAAATAATTCCCTTCAGTTTATGGAATTCCTTTACTTCTGGTTTGGGGTTGATGTGACTTTATTGGGTGGCATGCTTTGTAGAAAAATTATTTGCAAGGGCTGAATTTTGCATAATTTTATTTCGGTTGGGCGTTGCATTGATGGTTGATTTTATCATTTTTATTCTGCTGTCCACGGGGGTGGGCTATGGGGTTGTGCGTTTGGCGCCCTGGCGCAGCAGTACTCATTTTTATTGCCTTGCCTGGCCGCTTGCCCTTGCCTTGGGTCCATTTATATTGGGGCTCTGCACAATACTGACTCTTGTTGTGTTTGGTGGTGTATCACCACATATTCATTTGCGCTATTTGGCTCTTGGTCTTTTGGTCGTTGCCTTTTTGCTAGCTACGAAAAAATCACGATGGCGAAAAGCCGATCGACCGGCGGAAATCAGAAAATTCAGCGATTGGCTTCTGGTGTCAATTTTTCTTCTATGCGTGGTTGATGTGATTTTTCTGGCGGCGAAGCTGCCACTCGCGGAAAACGACGCGCTTGAGTATGGATTGGTAGGCCGGGCTATCTATGACGCTCGCAGCCTTTCCGTATACCCGCTGCTGGATACCAGCGCTTCGGCTTCGGGTTTTTTTGCTCCCTGGACCCACCCGCCGCTTTATTCTTCGTTGATCTATGTCGCATATGCATTGCAGGGAAGCGCCGAAATCGCAGGATGGATGAAGCTCATCGCACCCTGGTTCATGCTGTCAGCAGCAGCTGGCGTTATCGGGATGGGGCGCTTACAAGGCGTACGTACGGCCTGGCTTGCCGGTATTCTATTTATTGGCGTCCCACTGCTAGCCATCGGTTCAGAGAATGCCGCGATCGATGCCTTACCCGTGGCCGGGATGGTTTTGCTTATGTTGAGTCTCGTAGGCTTGGAGCGAAAAAATTGGTTGACTCCCATCTATATTGGTTTACTGGTTGGGCTTGGATTATGGACGCATTCGCAGGTGATTCTGTATCTTCCTATTGTGGTGGTGGTTTTATTTGCAACGGGTGGTGTGGCGAATTGGAAAATATCCCTGAGGGTGGTGAGTCTAGCCTTGGTAGTGGTGCTTATAGTGGCTGGATATCCGTATTTGCACAATATGGAAATCTATGGAGTTCCGATTTCAGATAATCCGGAAGTTTTTTCTTTGCCTAGTTTGGACTGGGCCGGATATTTTAGATATACACGCTCCATCTATAACTGGGGAACCCGTTTGCAGTATGGGCTACTCAAAGGGCTGGTGGCTGTACATAATTATGGGTTTGTTTTCTGGCTAGGCGGCTTGGCATTTGTTTATCTCATTTTTACCGGAATGCTCGGGCGTTGGCTGAAAGATGTACGCTATATGCGTTCCATGGATGAAGGCGATGGATTTCTGCTTGTTTCTCTAGCAGTGCTTGTCATATATCACGCAGGTGTACTCGCATCCATGCTCATAGGCACGGATCTCATGATCAAGAATGATCGCTATTTTCTGGTGGTCACTCCACCTATTGCTCTGCTGGCCGCAAGTGGGATTGCCAGAGTTATACATAGTTGCAGCATGTCACTCTATGCCCAAGCTGGCATTAACTTGAGGAGCGGGGCTCTGGTGGCAGTGGTTGCCGTTTTGCTTATTGGACATGCCTGTGCATTCTTGCTCTACGGTAATCTGGCTCAGTGGGCGCAGTTGCTGGATATTAGGCGCCCTGAATCATCGATGTCTCTGGAAATATCGATGCGCAAAGATCCGCTGGCCAACTTGAATGGGATAAAGATAGCCCAGAATATGCATGCATATATTTCGCCTGAGGCACTCGTTCTCGCTATCAGGCCTGCCGACATGTATTATGCGCGGCGCAAAATGGTAAGTTATCTCGATCCGATCATGGTTCCCATGTATGGGTGTAAAGATGCGCGCCAGCTATTTGAGCAATTGCATAAATCGGGGGTTGGTTACATTCAGGTTCCTGATTATTTCATTCCTCCAGTGAATAACTCGGCTTTGATGGATTTAATAAGCGACCCGCGGTTGACTGTTCTTGTGCAAGATGCGAAATTTAGCCAGCTATATGCATTAAAGAGTCTGCCGATAGCTGATTTTAATGAGGTCGAGTCCTCGAAGATAGACTTATCGGCTCTTCCATGGCGAGAATATCCACGTATTGGCGTAGGAGGGCCAGCCTTTGCACTTCAGGGAGAATTCTCTCGCACTGTACAATTGCCAGCCACTTCCGAGTCACACTCCAGCCTTTTGGCTAAAAGCTATAGTCATATTCTGGAGGTGGGTGATGGCGATTCCAATGGCTTGCTGGAGGGGAATATAGAGCAACTCGTTCATGTTATCCCGGGAAAAGAGTATGTGATTAACCTTGATGTGGAAGGAGAGGGTTTCAATAAAGTATTGGTATGGATGAGGGAGCCGAATGTCGAGAGATGGTCGGGGCCATATTTTGCTGGTGACTTCGTGCTTTCGCCACAGATACCCTCTTTGATGTTTAAACGTCGCATGCGCATGCCTGAGGGCGTGCAGTTGATGCGCATTGGTATTGAACGTTATGGGATTTCACGCCTAACGTTAAAAAAAGCATTTCTTACTCGTTTGCCGGATTGATGGATTCCACACTATGAATGAGTATCGTCATGCCTGTTGATTTTCATCGTCAAAAATCCGTTCAAGTGATTCAGTATGCCGGGACTGTGATGTTATTTTTTCGCTGAAACGGCACAGGTGTCAATGGCGCTTATTTTGGAAAACTCTCATGTGACATTAGGGGCGGTAACACAACTAAATATGGAACGGGAAATATCTATTGCCTGTAAATGCGCAAAGGTGGAGGATGCTGAATGGATGAGGCCAATGAGCCCTGTAACTATGCCTCTATCCTTTTCGAAGGACCGCCGACTATGACGCGGATGAGGAGAAGATCTGGGTTGGCGGAGTAATGAAAGTGATTCGATACATGGAATTTTTTGAAATTTATCCGCCGACATGCCGTTGTTTTGATAAATGTTCCATCATGAGGTCGAAATAAAATGGCTTTGGCGTACATCATTTATCGAGCCATGGAGGCGAGCGTATTGCTGGCCGGTATCGAGAATGGGCTTGCAGAAAAGTGATCTAACTCGGCTAGTTGTCGCTGGCGCGGAAGGAGTTGTTTGTCAAGTTCAACAGCATTTCGACTATGTAAGGAGACGTGACTAAGCGATATGAACAGACTGCAGCACTCTGGAAAATTCAATCTATGTATGTTTACTGAGTCAACTGGCGTTAGGGCGGAAATAGAGGCTAGGTGGCCGTAGACTCACATGCTGAAATTAAGGTGTACTGCTGATCACAAGATGTCGCTCAAAAATGGCTTTTACAAAGAATGTTGATGGTGGGTGTTTTGGGGGTTTCAATGATGCAACTGCATAAGTTATATAAAGATGTGTGGGACTCATTGCGTATCTGGCGTTTCTGGGTTCATCTTGGCTGGGAGGATGTGGCACGACAATACCGACGCTCTATACTGGGGCCGATATGGATTACCCTGAATACTGGGTTGTTCATTTTTGTTTTTGGATTGATCGGGGCTCAGCTTTTTAAATCCGGGGTGCATGAATATCTTCCCTATCTGTGTGTGGGGCATGTTGTATTTACCTATATTTCGCTGCTGATCAATGAGGGTTGCCAGGTTTTCATGCAGGCAGAGCCTTATCTGAAGCAGGCACCCTTCCCAAAGTTTGCTTTTATTTTTCGAGTGGTGTGGCGCAATGTGCTTTTATTTGCACATAATTTTCCCGTCGTCATCCTGGTCATCGGATTCACTTCAGGGTTGGGGCAGATACGTTTAGGCTGGCTCTTGCTTGGGGCACTAGCACTGGTATATTGTTCTACTTTGGCAGTCGCGATTCTGGGCCTGATCGCAGCAAGATTTCGCGATGTGCCGATGATTGTGACCAGTGTCATGCAGATCGCGTTCTTCGTGACGCCGGTGATGTGGCGTCCGGAGCAACTGACGGATCGTGCTCAGCTTGCCGCGCGGCTGAACCCTTTGGCTGCCATTTTGGAGCTGATCAGAGCACCAATGCTTGGCGCCATGCCCTCGATGGCCGCCTTGGGCTTGGTGCTTGTCACCTTGTTTGTGCTTTCCGTGCTGTGTCTTGTGCTCTATGTGCTGGGCCGGCGCAGGATTGTGTACTGGATTTGAGCGAACCATGGCCCATCTTGAAATGTCCAGCGTCAGCGTGGACTTCCCCATTTTTTCCTCGCAGTCGCGTGGATTGATCAATTCTTTGCTGCGTTTCGATCGCTCTGTCCAACGCCGGATTGAGTCCAAAGGGGGGGCTGGAGTGACTGTTCACGCGTTGAGAGATATCACGATGCAGTTGAAGGCCGGTGATCGCGTCGCCTTGATCGGTCGCAATGGGGCGGGCAAGACAACGATGCTGCGCGTTATGTCGGGCGTTTATGAACCCGAGCGAGGCGAGATTCACTCTAGTGGCAAGATATCGGCGCTTACAGACTTGATGCTGGGCGTTGATCCCGAGGCCAGTGGCTATGATTTCGTCGTGACGCGAGGCATTGTCATGGGACTGACCAAGAGCCAGGCCCGCAATCTGTTCCCCGACGTGGAGGCCTTTACCGAGTTGGGCGACTACTTGCATCTGCCAGTGCGCTCATACTCCACCGGCATGCTGTTGCGCTTGGCATTCGCAGTGTCCACGGCCGTGGTTCCAGATATCCTGTTGATGGACGAGATGATCGGGGTGGGCGATTCCCAGTTCATAGAGCGGGCGCATTCCCGGCTGGGAAAGCTGATGAGCCAGGTGGAGATTCTGGTACTGGCTTCCCATAACGAAGACATTCTGCGGGCCTTCTGCTCCAAAGGCATTGTGATGTCCGAAGGGCGGATCGTGCATGAGGGCGGCTTGGAGGAGTGCCTTGCGTTGCACAACGCTGGCGCACACGAGTCCGTGTTGGATAGTACCAACTGATAGGGATACGGCATGTGCGGTATTGGAGGAGGAGCATGGGCTGGTCTTGATGCTTTGATGCTCGAGCGACGTTTGCAGGCCAGTTTGGAGCTCATGCAACGGCGAGGACCAGACGACGAAGGCCGCGAATTGTTTGGGCTGGACGGTTGGACGATTGCGCTGGCCCAGCGCAGGCTGGCGGTCATCGATCTGAGTGCTGCGGGTCATCAGCCCATGTGGAGCAGCGATGGGCGTTTCTGCATGGTCTTCAACGGCGAAATTTACAACTACCGTGAGCTAAGGCGTGAGCTACAAGCTATGGGACGGCAATTTCGATCCACTTCGGATACCGAGGTGCTGTTGCAAGCATGGGAGGTTTGGGGGGCGGCAACATTGCCACGCCTGATCGGAATGTTCTCGTTTGTGCTGTTGGATCGGCAGACCCGGCAATTGCATGGGGCACGGGATGCCTTCGGTATCAAACCGCTCTACTATCACGTCGATACCCAGGGCTTTGGCTTTGCATCGGAGATCCCAGCGCTACTCGCACTTCGGCCAAACAAGCCAACGCTGGACTGGCAGTCTGCTTATGACTATCTGCTGCATGGCAGCTATGACACCGGGACACGCACATTTTTCAAAGAGGTCCACGAATTGCCCGCAGGCCACCGTTTTTGCTACGACACCGGCAGTGGCGAATTGACGTTGAGCGCATGGTGGCAGCCGACGATTGCGCCCGTGCAGCGCCTGTCGCTGGACGAGGCCGCCGAAGAGCTGCGGCGCCTGCTATTGGACAGTGTGCGTCTGCAATTGCGCAGCGATGTGCCATTGGGCGCCGCGCTGTCAGGCGGTCTGGATTCCTCGGCCATCGTGGCCTGCATGCGTCATTTGGAGCCTGATGCCACGCTGCATACCTTCAGTTTTATCGCGTCGGGCAGCGCGGTGTCTGAGGAGCGCTGGGTCGATCTTGTCAATGACAAGGCCGGCGCCACGGCACACAAGCTGGAAATCGAGCCCCAGGAGCTTGCCGCGGACCTCGATGACCTGATCGTCGCCCAGGGCGAGCCTTTCGGCAGTACCAGCATATATGCCCAGTACAGGGTCTTCAGATTGGCGCGTGAACACGGCATGGTCGTCACGCTGGATGGCCAGGGCGCCGATGAGCTCTGTGGCGGCTATGTCGGCTATCCGGGGCCGCGCATTCGCAGCCTGCTGGAGCTGGGGCACTGGGGCCACGCCGCAGCCTTTCTCAAGGCTTGGGGTCAATGGCCTGGGCGAACACCGATGGATGGATTGAAGGCCGCGGTGGCCGAGTTCTTGGGCGACGGCGCCTACCAGTTGCTGAGACAGCTCAATGGTGCGCAGTTATCGCCGTCCTGGCTTGATGGCAACATGCTGGGCGAGGCTGGCGTATTGCCACGCTTTCCACTGCACCGACCATTCTTGTCAGCGCCGGGAAGGCGCATGGCTGCCGAACTGGCTCGTTCGCTGCACGGGCTGGGTCTGCCCGGGCTACTGCGCCATGGCGACCGAAATTCCATGCGCTTTTCCGTGGAAAGCCGAGTCCCCTTCCTGACCACGGCGCTTGCGGATTTTCTGCTGACGTTGCCGGAGGACTATCTGGTGGCTCCCAATGGAGAGACCAAGCACTTGCTCAGGCGCGCCATGAGAGGGCTGGTCCCGGATGAGATCTTGAATCGTCGCGACAAGATCGGTTTTGCCACACCGGAAAAGGATTGGCTGATGCAGATGGCTCCCCAGGTGCGCGATTGGCTGCGCCAGCCGCTGAACCTGCCTTTCTTGCGCCAAGACGAAATCCTCAAGGCCTTCGATCAGGTCGTGGCTGGCCAGCGTCCCTTCAGCTGGCAGGTCTGGCGTTGGATCAACTTCACGCGCTGGCACGCGCGCCAGTTCGGGGGTTGATACCATGGCTCGCCTGTTGCTGCTGTCCTTGTCTCCCATTGTTTCGGACCCACGCGTCATGCGCCAGATCCAGGCTTTGGGCCAGGAGCATGAGCTTCATGTACTGGGCTTTGGTCCTCGACCAACAGGCGTCCACGCCTTTGAAGCCGTACGCCAAGTAGAGGGTGGCACTTGGTCCTCTGCAGCCAATGCCGTCCTGCTGGCGGCGCGCTGTCACCGCTGGTATTACTGGCGCCATGCTCAGGTTCGCGCACTGTTGCACGCTGCACAAAGGCTGCCAGCCAATAGTTTCGACTTGGTGCTGGCCAATGATGTGATGACCTTGCCTGCTGCACTGAAGCTGGCGCGGGGGGCTCCTGTCTGGCTTGATGCCCATGAATATGCGCCACGTGAATTTGAAGACAGGACAGCATGGCGCTTGCTGCTGGGACCTTTCTTTGACGCCGTGTGCCGGAGCGAGTTGGGTCGAGTGGCGCGCATGAGCACGGTCTGTGACGGCATCGCCCAAGAGTACGCAATGCGCTACGGGCTGCCGGTGGCAGTCATGCCCAACTGTCCCGAGCCCATGGATTTGCCTGTGCGTCCAGTGGCCGACGGTTCGATACGCATGATCCATCATGGTGCAGCCATCGCCTCGCGCCGCATTGAAGTCATGATCGATCTCGTGCGGCACCTGGACCAACGCTTCTCCCTTGATTTGATGCTGCTCGAACAAGACCCGGCTTATATGGCGTCGCTGCGGCGAAGGGCGCAGAACCAACCGCGCATCCGCTTCGTGGAGCCCGTTGCCATGTCGGAGATCGCAACACGCACCAACGGCTATGACATCGGTCTGTTTCTGCTACCTCCCGTCAATTTCAATTACCTGCACGCTTTGCCGAACAAATTCTTCGAATTCATGCAGGCGCGTCTGGCAATCGCCATTGGTCCGTCACCGCAGATGCAAGCCTTGGTCGACGCGCATGGCTGTGGCGTAGTGGCGCCCGGCTTTGAGCCCGTCGATCTGGCAGGCGTGCTCAATGCGCTCTCACGCGAGCAGATCCAAGCCATGAAGCAGGCCTCTGATAGGGCTGCGACGCACTGGAACGCCGAGGTCACGCGTGCCTGGCTGCTGGCCGAGGTCAACGCGCTGCTCGAGGACCGGCGGCCGTACGCGGATGCGGCAAGCACCAACCAGGGCTCCTGAAATGCGGGCTATCCTCTTCGGCACCCAGTCCTTCATTGATGGCGGCACCAAGGTCGGCATCCAGTATCTGGCCCAGGCGCTGGCCGAGGCTGGTTGGGGCGTGGACTATGTGCCCACTCTGTCATCGCCTCTGGACCTGGTAGGTCGGCAGCGCCATGCCCGTCTCTGCCGCGCATGGGGTGGGGGGGGCATGGCTCGGGAAATTTCTCCGGGATTGACCGAGTGGACAGCCAAAGCACCGTTTCCTGCGCACCGCCTGTTTCTCCGCTTCGCGTGGCAGACCGGTCTCTATGGCAGCTTGCTACCGGCACGGTTGCGCCGCACCACTTACGACCTGTGCTTGGCCGATGTCGCGCCCAATATGCTGATGCAGGGTGCTATCAGTGCGCGTGCGCGCATTTGTCGACTCAACGATTGGCCACAGGGCTTTGCCAAGGACCTGCATCCAGTGGCGCTGCGTGCCATGGAGGAGATGCTGCGCGGATCGTGCTTTGACGAGATCTGGGCTGTCTCCAGGCCGCTGCAGGAATATGCCCTCAATCTTCGCCCAGGAATGTCCGTGCCGTATTTTCCCAATGGGGTGGACGCTTGGCTGCTGAGATCGGCGAAGCCAGTCCAAACACGGCTGCCGCGCAGTGCCATCTATGTGGGAGCCATGGCTGCCTGGCTGGACAAGGGGTTGCTGGCTGCGGTGGCACGGCATATGCCAGACTGGCGTTTCGACATCTATGGCCCGGGTGCCGTAGCTCGCCCAGGGGATCCTGCGAATCTGCGCTGGCACGGCAGTATTACGCGCGATGCCCTGGTGGAACTGCTGCCTCGATACGAGGTAGGACTGATCCCATTCCAGGATACGGACGGACGGATGCGCTATGTGGAGAAGCCACTGAAGTTTTACGAATATGTGGCGGCCGGTCTTGGTGTAGCCAGTACCAATTTTGGCGCTCTGCGTACCGGTATGGGCGAGCTGGCTTGCTACGGCAATGGAGTGAGGGGTTTCGCGCAGGCCATAGAGCAGGCGCGCGCCGAAGCACAGGCACGCCCTCCTGGGCATGCCCAGAACTTCGTGCGCGAGCACGCCTGGGAGGCGCGCACCCAGGCCATGCTGGCTCGCTTGGAGGCATTGTTGGCATGACGAAACAAACAGAGGGCCGACATTTCCTTCTTTATGACTTCATGCAGGTGGCGGGTGGCGCAGAGCGCGTCACCCTGACGCTGGCAGAGGCACTCCCTGGCTTTGAAGTTCTGGTGAGCCGTTGTTATGCGCAGGCCATGCCGCTGCTCGACGGCTCGCAAGTGCACGTGCGCGAGCTGTGCGGCGGTTGGTCAGCCTGGTTGCCGCGCATACCTGAAAGTATGTGGTGCTTTCGATTTCGTTCGCAGTGCCTGTGTGATGCGCAACAGGTGGTCTACAGCGGCTTTTACGGGCCTTTCGCTGTCTACCAGCAGCGCAGCGGGTTGCGCCTGTACTACTGCCACACGATTCCTCGCTTTGCCTACGATCTCTACGGAAGCACGCTGGCGCAATTTCCGGCGCCGTTGCGCCCGCTGTACAGGCTGTTTGTCTGGTGGTTCCGCAGGCGTTACGAGAAGGCCATAGGTCGCATGGACCGCATTCTGGTGAACTCGGAGAATGTGCGCCAGCGCTTGCGACGCTATACAGGACTGGATTCCACAGTGGTCTATCCGCCTGTCGACACAGAAAATTTCAGATCGCTGGGTGACGCAGGCTACTACCTGTCAACGGCGCGGCTGGTGCCCAACAAGCGGGTGGACATTATCGTGCGCGCTTTTTTGCAGATGCCGCAGAGGCGGCTGGTGGTGTTGTCGGGTGGGGCGGAGCTTGAACGCCTGAAGGCGCTGGCGGCTGGTGCTGCAAATATCGAATTCACGGGCTGGCAAACCGATGAGCAGTTGCGCCATTGGGTGGGGCGAGCCCGGGCGGTGGTTTATTTACCGTTGGACGAAGACTTCGGTATGTCGCCGGTCGAGGCCATGGCTGCTGGAAAGCCTGTCATCGGCGTGGCACAGGGGGGGCTGCTCGAAACTGTTGTCCATGGCCAGACGGGCATTCTGGTCGCCGAGCCGCCCACTCCGACGTCCGTGATGGCCGCCGTGGACGCCTTGGAGCATATGCACGGGCCCGAGGTGTCCCAGGCCTGCATGGACCGGGCTCAGCAGTTCACGCAGGCCCGGTTTGTGGAACACATGCGTGTGGCGCTGGGTTTGCCTAGCGGCCCGGCTTCGTCGCTGAATCAAGGTAAGCATCCCGCTCAGTCATCTTGAATCAGACGGATATCTGCACGGATCCGGTACGGTCAGTATTTCCTCATCACCAAACTAAGCCTCCTTCTCTTTGACGTTGATTTCCACCAGATGCTGTTCAACTAGAAAAGCACCGAGGCCTTGCAAAAGCAACTCCGATGGGAGCTCATGTGATCGGAAAGATCAACCCAGAGCATCATTCAACACGTCAACAATCCGATCCTGTTGTTCGGACGACAAACCCACCCAAAGAGGCAAACGGACCAATCGTTCAGACTGCCTGATCGTGACCTCAAGCTCGCCATGTGTCCGACCGTAGCGCTGCCCACCTGGTGATGAGTGCAGGGGAACGTAGTGGAATACTGAGTGGATCTCGTTTTCCTTCAACTTGGATATTACTTTTTGTCGATCGATCCCAGGAGCCAGCAGCACGTAGTACATATGTGCGTTGTGTTGGCAGTCCGCCGGTACGATCGGACGCCGCAACAGACCCTTCTGTTCAAGCGGCTCTATCAGCTCATGGTAACGCTGCCAGATTGCCAAGCGATGACTCGTAATGCTTTCTGCCTCCTCAAACTGTGCCCACAAGAAGGCTGCGATTAGTTCTCCGGGAAGAAATGAAGAGCCCACCTCCTGCCAAGTGTATTTGTCCACTTCGCCTCGGAAGAATCGACTGCGATCGGTACCTTTTTCGCGGATGATTTCTGCGCGGGTCGCTAGCATTTGATCGTTGACGAGCAGTGCACCACCTTCACCCGAGATAACGTTTTTAGTCTCGTGAAAACTATAGGCACCCAAATCGCCAATGCTGCCCAGCGCTAATCCTCTATAAGAGGCCATTACGCCCTGTGCTGCATCCTCGACAACTTTAACCCCGTGTCGCTTGGCAATCGCCATGATGGTATCCATCTCACACGCAACACCCGCGTAGTGTACGGGCACAATGGCTCGAGTGCGAGGTGTAATCGCCGCCTCAATCAGGCTCTCATTGAGGTTTAACGTGTCTGCCCGGATATCCACAAATACCGGCACTCCGCCTCTCAGCACAAATGCATTGGCCGTAGAAACGAATGTATAAGAGGGCATGATGATTTCGTCACCTGACTGGATGTCGAGCAATAAGGCTGCCATCTCCAACGCTGCCGTACATGAGTGGGTCAGCAAGGCCTTATTGCAGCCACTCTTATGTTCTAACCATTTGTGGCAACGCTTCGTGAATGGGCCATCACCAGCGAGGATGTTGCCAAACCTGGCCTCGGCGATGTAGTAAAGCTCTTTGCCTGTCATGAATGGTCGGTTGAAATGAATTTTCTCTGTCATATTCTAACTTCCAGTCAGTGGTGCTTATTATTAACACTATGCATATAATCATTTTACTCGCAAGCTGGCAAATTTTCGATCAAGATAAAAAACTGGTCAAGAATGAGATGCATTTGGCTAAGAGCTCCTCTGGTCAGTAGACTATCATGTTGCATGACCAATATACGATCGCATCGGTATAGGTGCAGGCCTTGCATAGGCGGTACTTGAAGTATTTTCAAGACGAGGTAAAGTTGTTACTGCAGTTCGCCGTCACGTATGCATACGAGAATGATATCCGTAATCTAGAAATCGATTCGTATTGATGGATTGATTGCTTGATTAATTTGGAATATTTTCATGGACTTCGATGTAGTCGTCTAAAATAGGGGTGTTTTCGGCTGACGAAGCATTTTTATAAAAGGCACTGGCGTTACGATTTTCGTCACACTCCGGCATGCCGTATTGGGGTGTTTTGCTTTGATAGGCAAGAGTAGCTACTTTGTCATCAAGAATTTGGATCAATCCGGTAGGCGTATCATCATTTAGAGATACTGATACTGCATATCACGGTTGTGGGGCATAATATAAAATATAGACGAAGGTGAACGGTGCGATAGTTCTTGCTAAATTTCTGTTGTGTGAGATAGTGAGTATATATTGTTTGTTTTGAGCTGTCTTCAAAATCTGTCAATGAAGCCGAGTGCGTGGCGCTAACCTGTGTTAAATATGAAGCAATTAACAGTGTCTGGGATGTGGTTTTATCAAGATGCTCTCAAATATATTGAGTGTTTGAGTAATTTAATGGGATTGATGAGATGTTTTGTTTCTAATTGATCTGATAATTTATCTGGGTTTGATTTTTTTATCGCACCGTTGCCTGCTAATGTGAAGTGGTCCAAATTTCTGTTCGCCGAGTTCTTGAAGGCGTCCATCAAAGTGTTCAAGGCAATAAATCCTTAAGTATTCAAGAAGATATGGTTGAGCTAAAATCGGAATTCCGTCATTGGAAAATAATCTATCGAGCATGCCGCGCCCATTAGATGATTCCTGATATGCCACTGAAAATGGCGTAAGAGTAAAAGTCCCCAATCCGTATAGTTTTAATGGTTTCATCGACTCCTCTGTCCACAGGACAGGGTAGGCTGACTCATAAGGAAATGAGGAACCCCATAACACAACAGTTTCCTCTGGAAACCAATTTAAGTCATGGTGCACCACCTCCGAATCTACTTGAGCAACTTTCGATTGAGAGAGTACTGTTATTAGATTGAAGAATGCCCCTGCTGTGATAATTCCTATTAAAGAGCAGCGCAGTAGAAATGGAAGATGCGCTGAAGCCCCATAGCCCTTTTGTAAAAATGGTGCAATCAACAGCATTGAAAGTAGGGGAATATAAACTCTTAAAATTCCTGGTCGACCCAACAGTCCTAAGCCGAAGACGGCCAATAAAGTAAGTATCCAAACTAAAAGCAGCTTGCGGCTTGGTAAGGCGAATAGTAGTAGAATTGCAACAATGAAAGTTGAAAATAAAACAGGATCTGCAAATGCTTTTATGCCTAGCAAGCCATTTGTGAGTAAATGACTTTGCCCTGGAGTTGGTCCCAGTTTATTAATCATGTCGATTAAGTGGCTGGGATTTGCTAATTCTGTATCAACGAAAAACCAAGAGTGTAATAGATTGATGTCGTTCTGTGTGTAACCATTTTGGAAAAGAATATCTGGTCGCTGTTTAAGTAAAACATCAAATCCAAAATCAGTAATATAAGCACGGGCTGGATTTAACTTCTTAAATGCCTGCCAATCATCGCTCTGATACGCGTATTGATCGATAAGGATTGCGGTGCAAATTGCAAAAATGAGAGCGAATGTAAAAAATATGACCTTGCTATCTTTTAATAATTTTGACCAGGGAAGAAGGGGCGCCGATATCAATAGAACCATCAAAAATTGCTGGCTACGAATGATGTAACCGAGGAAGGCAAGGCAGCACCCGATCACGAGTGATCGCTTATCACCCTCCTGTTCATAGAAATACCAGCAAACAATGGCCCCTACAGTAAGTAGTCCAGCATTTATTGTGAATTGTGGAAAAAGTACAGGGCGTACCAGTATGAGTAATAATAGGGGCAACGATAGCAGCCAAGCAAGACCTAACTTTCGTAGAGCGTGTAATAACACTGTGCCTATGATCACAAGCACGCTAATACTTGCACTAGAATATCCTAGTACACCGTAAATTTTGGGTATCGACCGAACTAAATAGCCCCAAATGACATTGGAAAAAACTAAATTGGGCATGCCAACTGCGGCAATACCATAGCCATGTGCAACCATGGACATCGCAACATCATCATTAGTTTCCCAGTGAGGATTAAAAAAAAAGCAAAAGATAAATATTATCGAAGAGGAAATTAAAAAACTAGAAAATAACAGAGATTTTTTTTTGCTTGGAATTGAGTAGAGCGAGTTAGCCATGAGCTGCCACCATCGTACCAACAATGATCAGCCCCACACCTAGAGCTTTCTGAAAAGTCAAAGGCTCGCTTAACAACCAACTACTTAGGAGCAAAACTACAGCAAAATTAAGACTCAAAAAAGGGTAGGCATGACTTAGATCAAATTTTGTCATGGCTGCCATCCATGTAAGCGAGGCTAGAAATCCGCACGTGAAGCCTGTAAATATTGCCGGATCGATAAAAAGTCCAAATAAAAACTTGATCTTTTCCGAGAAATCTACCGGTAGCGAACCAAATTGCACAATTCGCCACTTTAAGATTAATTGTCCATATACGGTAAAGCCGATGGTTGCGAGTATATAAAGATAGTCTAAGTACCGATTCATGTGTTATCCTTGAATACAGCCAACCCAAATCCAGTCCTGCCATACCCGTTACCGTTATAGAGCATGTAGCGTGCACCGTTGTGATCGAAGACAAACGGGTACTCGATCATTTCAGAATCCCAGCCGCTTGTAGAGACGTCAATTCCAGCTTTATTCAAGTTCAAAGTCCAGTTTTTACCATCAGTGGATTGAGCGTAACCTATACGGTATTTCTCGCCAACACCGCTACGAAAAGAAAACCACATCTCAAAATCGCCCTTGTAATCGAGCATGACCGCAGGCCTTGAAAAAGCCTGGGCAAGTCCAATTTTGTATGGCACAGATAAGCCAGTACGGATCCAATTGTTTCCGTCATCAGAAGAGGCATGGTGAATTACATGCAGCATCTCCCCATTGCCCGCATCCCAGGAGTGTGTTGATCCGTACCACATATCAAATCCACCCGATCGCCGTTCTTGCACCCACGGGTAAGACAGGCTGATCGGATCTGTCGAGTTGCTCCCCATAAAGGGTTCTTTGCTGTCCATTTGAAGGGTATATTCTGGAGTCAAGGTCAGGCGACCGATATCACCTCTCCAATGACTATTTGGTGGGTTTTGCCACCCCATGAATAAAATATATCGAATACCATTCGCTTGATAGCAGTTGCCGATGCTTATGCCATCAGAATAAAAACTTCCGAGCGGCCCGTTCTCGAAAAAAGGGTTGTGATGTTCAGTGATAATTTTCCGCTGAACAATGTCGATATCCACGGCTCCCACAGAGGAGCGCTGTTGTTCATCACGACCACTAAAAAAGACGCGATAAATATCTCCTGTCATATGGACCGCTAATGGATTTGCCGCGTGTGAAAGCAGTTTAGGATGTCGGTTACTTTTGCTGGGAGCATAAAGTTGACCAAGTTTTATCCAATGCCTTGTCATATGTTTCTCAGTCTTGTGCTAGGTACCTTTGATCGTTCACTGGCTGTTCCAAGATATACGCCTTCAGGTTCGGCATCGCCGAGTAGAAGCGCTCCAGCTCCTACAACACATTTGTCACCAATTTTAATGTGATCACGCAGTGTCGCATTTACGCCTATGAAACACTGCTCACCGATTTCTACTCCACCAGAGATAACCACGTGCGAAGCTATGAAAGTATGATCGTGAATAACCGAATGATGGCCGATGTGATTACCACTCCACAAGGTCACGTTATTTCCTATCGTTACAAACGGTTGGATGGTATTGTCTTCAAAAATGAAGCAGTTTTCACCAATTTGCCCATCATTAAGGATCGTCGCACGCGAACTAATGAAGCTTGCTGGTTTGTAGCCCATTTCCTTTACAGCGAAAAATTTCTCTTTTCGTAGAGCATTCAGGTTTGAGTAACTAAGTGCAATGAAAATTTCATAGAATTCGGGTGGGTATCTTCTGGTCAACTCTTCAAATGCAATAACTGGAAGTCCACAAAATTCGAATTTCTTGATGTAATTAGCATCTACGGTAAAGGCAACGACTTCGTAACTGGAGTCGGTCTTAAAGTAGTAATGTGCAATTTGGGCGATTTCACCAGACCCGAAAATAACAAGTGGCTTTTTCATGAAATTTTTCTCACCAGAATCGTAAATTCATAAAGTCCGTAGTCATGGAGCAATGCCACTTGACTGGAATAGCGGCGCTTGCATAAATCAAACAGTCGACAAGGGTCTGCGTAATAGAGGTAGTCACGCTTTTTGTCTTCGTCTGAGTATGCGGTTAGGCAGTTAAAAGCAAAGCCAAGTCTGCTGCTTCGGTCAAGAATGTCCAGGTTGCCCTGCAGATAATCAAACCATTCTGTATCCGATCGACCAAGTCGGACATTGAAAATACCACTGGCGAGGCAATAGTCGGCGATTTTGTCTGGCTTATCTGAGTTGATGAAACGAGCTCCTTCGACGGTTATGTTTCTTTGTTTTGCGAGCTTAACCATCTCAGGGGAAACATCTACCCCAAGGTATGTAAATGCTGTGTACTTACCTCGTAGATAATCAAACAAGGCACCGTAGCCACAACCCAGATCGTTCAGGGAAAAGTATGTAGTGTTCGAGTCAATAATTTTGCATAACTCTGCAAATCTAGCCGTTTGACTTTCTTCACCATTCCAGTCAACGCCGCGAGGCGTATCACCGTATTCGGCAATTTTGCTTTCATAATATGCCGCAACGTCGACGAGTAAGTTGGTTGTCTGCACTCTTATTTATCCTTTAGAATAATCTGCGGCGGTAAGGCTTCGAAATATAAAATTAAAGAATTTCTGGAATTGGAGAATGCTTTTTGTATCCAGTGAAGTGGCATTAGAGAATGCTTGTTAAGTATAAATTTCAGAACTTTAGGGAATTTGGTTTTAAATCGAACATCTCGAATTCCGGATGCCTTGGTTTTTTCTATATCAGAAAATTCAAGTTTGGCTTTTTCGGTGCGGCCGACTAAAAAATTAGATACTGGAAGAAGTATATTTGAGGTAGGATAAGTTAATCCGCTGCAATGGAGTATTTTCCATCCATTGCTATCTACCAACTTGCGCAAACTATCCCTAGTATATCTTCTGCAATGGCCGGCAATGTCGTCCTCTATACCCCAGTGTCGTGGAGATGCTGGAACCAAACCCACCATTAATCCATCTTCTGTCAATAGATTGGCAGATATCTCCATGAATTTATTTTCTAAGTCATCATTCAAATGCTCCATAACCATGCACGATATTATTAAGTCAACCTTGCAAAAATTGATTTTGGTGACATTGAGAAAATCTTCATTTATTGCGTTGTATCGACCTTCTGAAATTTGTACAATGAAGCGGCTTTGAAGTCTTTCTACAGTGCGCGACTCAAGATCATACGACACACCCTCCCAGCCGAGCTTTAAAAGCAATTCAGATATTTCACCGCTACCTGGTCCAATTTCTATGAATCGGCCGGGCTTGAGCTTGTTTAGGCGCTCTTTTAGGTACATCAGTTGTAGAATGGTGCCAGGTGGTAGGCTGCTCATATTATTCCTTGGATGAGGTGTGCCTCATCTGGGTCTCCCATTTAAATAGTTATCAATTGATGTGAATTCTTGAAAATCGAATCCAAAGATCTCTTTTTGATTTTGATTAAGATCGGCATGTCGGAGGAGATCGGGAAGATTGATCTGCTGCTTAAAATAAGGGATGGTATATACGTGATTGACCGCGCGTCGTTCTGCATTTGTGGCGTTAAATCCGCCGCTATGAAAGATCATGCAGTCCAATAAGATATACTGGCCCGCCTTGGCCTTAATCTGCAAGGCGTTTCTCCGAATGTATGACTCCGATGGATAGTTAGGCGTTTTGTGCGTCGCCGGCAGCACGAAAGTAGATCCGTTTTCGAAAGTAAAGTCATCTACACAAAACAAGGCATTAACAGCTAAGGGGCTGTTGGAAATATAATGTTGATAAGGTAAATCTCTATGCCATGCCCCTTGATTGTAATTTTTTTGGGGGGGGTTAATTATGCCGTTTTGCTGATTCAGGATGAATTTTCCAATTATCAACCTGCGCACCACATTCAAAAGTTTCTCATTAGTGGCAAGTCGCACAAAAACTGGGTCTCCATGTGTTAGCGGAGCCCGAATTGTATGGAATTCTTTGGCGCTACGCAGGCGCATTTCACCATAAGATTGTATATAATTGGTGCGTGTCAGATTGAAAGCTTCGGATAGATGCTTTAGTTCTTTGATGGAGTAGCCTGAATCTAGAATGCCATAGCCGATGCGCCTGACTTGTTCGGCGACATCATCAAATTCCGATTCATGCTTGTCTCGAAAAAGTACGCCATAGCTATCAGTGGGAATGGTGGGGGGGGCAATTTTTGTCATTTTGCTATTCCTGTTCTAACCCTTTTTGGTAGACTTCGCGAATAATGGTGTATGGGCGTTGCTTCACTTCGGAGAATATCTTGGAGAGGTATATTCCTTGAATGCCCAAAAAGAAGATAATTAATCCAGAAAACAGCCAAATTGATGCAATTATGGATGTATAGCCATTCGGTGGGGAGGCAATAAAAAAATACCGCATAAGAAGATATGCTATATAAAATAATGCAGAGATCGAAATAAAAAGTCCTGAATAGAATGTATAAACGAGCGGGAGGCTACTGAATGCTGTTACAGCATTGACTAAATGGGAAAATTTAGCGGACAGAGTGTAGCTTGTAGGGCTGGTTGAATGTTTATGTACTAAGTGTTCGGTTTGCTTGTACCCTGTGATCAACCACAATCCGCCAATGTTCAGCTCCCTTTCCTTGTGGGCCAGTAGCGCTTGCACGTAACGCTGTGTCATGAGCCTAGCCGTCACTATATTGTCAGGCTGATTAATGCCTGTCAATTTACGGAAGAGCTTATAGAATACTGCACCCGTACTTCTTTCAAAGACTCCGCCTTTGCGCTTTTCCTGAATTCCATAGACAACATCACAGCACTCTCGTTTCATCTGTTCGTCGAAGCTTTGCAGCCACTCAGGCTCCTCTTCAAGATCGCTATCTATAAGAAATACAAGATCTCCTTTTGCGTGCGCTAAACCAGTCATCATTGCCTTGTGATGACCAAAATTGCGTGACAAATCAATAATAACAATGTGAGGGTCTTGTTTTGTTAGATTAATAGCCAGATCCAGGCTGTCGTCTGGAGAGCCATCATTCACAAGTATTATCTGATAATCGTCGCCAACCAGCTTCTCTGCAGTAGCGCTAGAGCGATCATGAAATTCATTGATATAAAGAGCAGACTTATAAAGAGTTGCGACTATTGAAAGTTTCATGCTACATGTCTCATATATCGAGAGCCGTCTCTACCGCAATTAAATAGAAGGTCAAGGATGGTCACGCCATGAGTGAATTCACCCCAAAGTTGTGGATATGAAGGGTATCCGGCGTAGTCGAACCAGGTTAACTTGATTCCATTGTTTGAGAATATATCTTCGTCGACATAGTTTTTTGCTGCTGGACCTGAGATGTACTCGGTGCCCCCAACTTGAATGCACAGATCAGAAAGTCGTTCTGTCTTTCCATCTAGTAAGGTGTAGTCCGAGGAGTTTGTTATGACTGTTTTTATTTCTAAATAATTGCAAATGGCTTCAATAAAGCAGCGGTTTAGATGCGAAATATACGTGTATTTCTTATCGAGGTAGAGCGGCTCAAGCCATAAAGCGATTTCTTGAAAATATGGAGCGTGGCGATAATTTTGTACCATGGTTTTCCAATGTACAGCAGCCCAGTCAGTGCCGTCAATCTCGGTCTCTCTGATTTTTTGGTGATACTTACCTTTCACCAGCACAGGAACCGTTAGCCACTGAACTCCTTGAGGCGTTTTGATTTGGTTTCGATTGCGCCAGTCACGCCGTGTGTATTGCATGTCATCGTAAAGAATGAATTCATCGACAGCGGCAATCAAGTCGAAATAACCCTTCCAAGGTATGTAATTGGATTGAACGATGGCGATTTTTTTCATTGAGCGATCTCTTTACGCAGCTTTCTGCAATTCATCAACGTTTTGTTTTGGTTAAGCGGTCTGTAAAGTTCTTGAGTGCGTCGATCTGGATAGTCGCCAGCCCCCGTCGCTGTTTTCCATGATTCAACTTGCTCATAATCGTTGGGAAAAATAGTACCTAAGCTGATCATTAGTTCTGTAGGAATGCTGCGTGCTCCCTCTGGTTCGAGCAAAACCCAAGCTGCTGAAATTTTTTCACAAGGTGTACGCGTTAGCGCGGCTTTGGCAAGGTTTAAGCTGCCTGGATAACCACCAATTATCCAGGCTTGCCCTATTTGTTCAGCGCCAATGGCATAAAGTATCCCGGGTGATTGGCCCGACAAATCAATCAGTGGCGTGTTTGGTTCAAAGCCAGCCATTTTTGCGGCCGCTGATGCGGTTGAAATATATGTAGAATAATTCTCGGACAGTATTAGCGCTGACCCTTGAGCGCCAACTTTCAAGTTTGATGCGTTGAGTCTCAAGGGTTGTGGTTGACGGTAAGGTCTTTCCAATCCTGTTTGTATAAAAGCTGCGGTAATTGCTTGAGACGCAAGTGCAAATTGTAGTAAGAGCCTCCATGAGGTGTGTTTTCGCATAATCGGACCTAGCAGCGTTAAGCTGGCAATCAACCAAAATATAGCGGCCGAACTTCCGGCTTGCCAATAATTGCCGTTTGTTCCGAGTGCATAAATATAGGGCATTGCCAAGAAGAAAGCGGCAATCTCCCATTGTTGCAATGAGATGGTTTTTAGCATCTGTAGGTGATCAAGCATGATTGATGCAATTACCACCACATAAAGCGTCAAAAATAATAGCAGACCCTGAAAATTACCAAGTCCAGTGGCTTGATGAATTTGGTCTAATGTTAATAAGGCAGTTGATGTAAAAAGTACAATAGAAATTGTAAACTCAAGTTTTAAAAATTTCTTATGCTTCTCACGCATGCCCCAAAGTGCGAGAAATAGTGAAATACCAACTATTGGAATGATGATTTTAAACTTCGAACTTAGCGGAAGATCATCAATGCGAAATATTTTACCTGAAGTGTGCCCCCCGCCTAAAATTCGTGCAAATTCGATACCAAGCTGAAGGCGATTGATGAAACCAGGCACAGAGCCATCAATCAATAGCGCACTAAGCAAGAGCAAGGTGAGTGCAGACGCTGTGGCCAGCGCGAGCATTCGAATTGAAGTTTTACGCGATAATTGTAAATAGATGAGCGAACCAACGCACAGACCCAGTGCCGTGCTTGGTTTGGCCATGAATGCCAACCAACCGCCAACACTAATGAGGAGCCAACCGGCTATGCTTTTGCGATTTATTTTTTTTTCGGCTAAAATAAAACCGGTTGCTGCGATCAGTAAAGCTTGAAAATTCAAGCTGTTGTAGCTTGGTGTGGGCAGCCAGGAGCCAAAAATAATAAAAGCACTGGTTGCCAGACCCGCTGAAGCCGTTAGTTGACTAATCCGGCTTTCATTTCCTCTGGGAGCGAGTGAGTAAATGAAGGAGTAAGCCAGTCCCCAAGCCAGAGTGAATGTTATAAGTATGTTGGCTTGTCTAAGTGTGGCAATGTTGCCATTCAGAATTTTATAAAGTGGATGGTATAAAAAACCAAACTGAGTTATAGATGCATCATATATAAATGGATTGCTTATCCATGCTAAATAAAAACTCTCGTCTGTAAAGTCTATTCCGTAATTGCTGTATTTGAGAAGCCACCCTATCAGTAGAATGGTCCCCGCAGCACAGAGCGCAACCAGTACCTTTTGCACAGTAGGGGGCTGGGCGACTTCGCTCTGCTTATTAGTCTGCATCAGTATGTCTTTTCAATTGGCAAAATTAAGCTTTGATATTTTACCTATCGATACCATCGATGCATCAAAATTTAGGCGAGAGCAGCGACAGAAACGCGATGGCTGGTTGGTTTTTATGCATTGCTTGGTAGACGGCACCTTCGTGAGCGCCTGTCCGCACCAGCTTGACGGCTACGATGCGTTCAGGCTTGACTCGAGGTTCAGCGAGGATGCAGCAGTTCCTCAAGCAGGCGTTTGAGCAGCGTCGGCAACCGTTTCATCACAGCTCGCAAGTAGGCCCACGGGGCGTGCCCGTTCAGGCGAGCAGACTGCACTAGGCTCGTAAGCGGCCGGGCATCCCATCTTGACCGGCCTATATCAGCCTTGGGGCCCCAGGCTTACCGCTTTCCAGGCAACTGAATCACCTGTGCAGGTGACGCCTTGGGATCAGCCTCCTCCGCAATCACTCTGCTCAGGAACACTGGCGGCACGTTCCATTGGTGATGGTCCTCAGTGATGACCGCGCACCAAGGCAATGACGAAAGGACACATGGGGAGCATGCAAT
>RXJO01000214.1:0-230 GCA_003987795.1 Curvibacter sp. | reverse complement strand
TGGGTGACAAGACGGACCACGGCGGCGTGGTGATCACCGCGTCGGGCAACACAAGCACGGGCGGCAAGGGCATTGCCTGCGTGGGGGACAAGGTGACGTGCCCGAAGAACGGCCACGGCGGTACGACCGTCATCGTGACGGGCGACCCGAACGTCATCATCGACGGCCAGCAGGCGGCGCGCCACGGCGACAAAACCGCCTGAGGCGCCACGCTCCTGTCCAGCCAGGGC
>RXJO01000568.1:7581-7932 GCA_003987795.1 Curvibacter sp. | reverse complement strand
GCCATAGCGCTGGGCCACCACGGCCATCGGCACCTTGCCCGGACGGAAGCCGTCCATCTTGACGGTGCGGGCCAGGCGCTTCAGGCGCGTGTCCACTTCAGCCTGGATTGCCGTGACGGGCAGCGACAGCGTGATCTTGCGCTCGAGCTTCTCGAGGGTCTCAACGGTAACAGCCATTGTTTTCTCCTGATATGGCATGTCAGGCCACGTGATGTGCACGTCCTGGCCTGGCGTAAATGAATCTCACATGTGGTGCGCGGGGGGGGACTCGAACCCCCACACCATTGCTGGCGTCAGGACCTAAACCTGGTGCGTCTACCAATTTCGCCACCCGCGCGCCTGAAAACAAAA
>RXJO01000568.1:0-7531 GCA_003987795.1 Curvibacter sp. | reverse complement strand
AAATCGGTCAACCTTCTATTTTAGCGGGATGAAATCCGGGTTCTGGCCCGAAACCGGGTCAGATGCAGGGTTCAGGGCACTCCAAAACCCTGAAAACCCTGCAAATTTCGCCCCGCAGACCGCGCCAGCGCTCAAATCACCTCGATTTCAGGACGCTTGACACGGAACCAGGCCGCATACATGGCCGGCAAGGCCAGCAGCGTGAGCAAGGTGGCCACGATCAGGCCGCCCATGATGGCCACGGCCATCGGCCCCCAGAACACGCTGCGCGACAGCGGGATCATCGCCAGCACCGCAGCCGCCGCGGTCAGCACGATGGGGCGCAGACGCCTCACGGCCGACTCGACGATGGCGTCCCAGGCCGGCACGCCACGGGCCCGATCCTGCTCGATCTGATCGATCAGGATCACCGAGTTGCGCTGGATCATGCCCATCAACGCGATCACCCCGAGCAGGGCCACGAAGCCGAAGGGCCGGTTCAGCACCAGCAAGGCACCGGCCACACCGGCAATGCCCAGCGGGCCGGTCAGGAACACCAGCACCGAACGGCTGAAGCTCTGCAACTGCAGCATCAGCAGCGTGAAGGTCAGGAACAGCATCACCGGCAGGCCGGCCGCAATCGAAGCCGAGCCCTTGCTGCTCTCCTCCACCGCACCCGCCACCTCGATGCGGAAGGCCTGGCCCGAAGCCTGCCATTTCGCCTCCAGGGCACGCAACTCGGGCAACAGCTCGGCGGTCACCGTGGCGCCCTGCAGGCCCTCCACGATGTCGCCCTGCACCGTCACCGCATAGTCACGGTTCTCGCGCCACATCACACCGGGCTCCCAGGTGAACACCGGCTTGGCGATCTGGGTCAGCGGAATCGAGCGTCCGTTGGCCGTGGGCAGATAGGCATTGCCCAGGTCGGTGATCGCATTGCGCTCCTCCAGGGGCTGGCGCACCACGATGTCGATCAGCTTGTCGTTCTCGCGGAACTGCCCCACCGCCGTACCCGACAGGATGGCGGCCGACGCCTGCGCAATCGCCTGGCTGGTCACGCCCAGTGCCCGCGCCTTGGCCTGATCGACCTCCATGCGGATCACCTTCACCGACTCGTTCCAGTTGTCGTTCACGCCGCGCATGTGGGTGTTCTTGCGCAACAGCTCCTTGACCTCGTCGGCCCGCTCACGCAGCACCGCCGGGTTCGAGCCCATCACACGGAACTGCACCGGGTAAGGCACTGGCGGGCCGTTGGGCAACAGCTTGACGCGGCCGCGCACCTCAGGGAACTCTTCGGCCAGCAAGGCTGGCAGCTTGATGCGCAGGCTCTCGCGCACCTTCAGGTCGACCGGCAAGATGATGAACTGCGAGACGTTGGTCTGCGGGAACACCTGATCGAGCGGCAGGTAGAAACGGGGTACGCCCGAGCCCACCCAGGTGCTCACGCTCTTCACGCCCACTTCTTCGCGCAGGCGCGCCTCCACCCGCCGGGTCACGGCGTCGTTGGCGGCGAACGAGGTACCCTCGGGGAACCAGATGTCCACCAGGATCTCAGGCCGGCTCGAATCCGGGAAGAACTGCTGCTGCACCTTGCCCATTCCCACGATGCCGAGCGCAAAGATCGCCAGCGTGGCCGCGATGGTGGCCCAGCGGTGGGCCACGCACCAGGTCACGGCGCGGCGGAAGGTGTTGTAGAACGGGGTGTCGAACATCTCGTGCGGCTCGCCGCCCTCATGCCCGTCACCTGCCGCCTGCACATGCGGCGGCCGCTTGAGCAGCCAAGCCCCCAGATAAGGCACGAAGTAGACCGACACCACCCAACTCAGCACCAGCGCGATCACGGTCACCGCAAAGATCGCGAAGGTGTATTCACCGGTCTGCGACTTGGCCAGCCCGATCGGCAAAAAGCCGGCCGCCGTGATCAGCGTGCCCGTCAGCATGGGCATGGCGGTGATCTCGTAGGCGAAAGTGGCGGCACGCACTTTGTCGTAGCCCTCTTCCATCTTGCGCACCATCATCTCGACCGCGATGATGGCGTCGTCCACCAGCAGGCCCAGCGCGATGATCAGCGATCCCAGCGAGATCTTGTGCAGCCCGATGCCCCAGTACCACATGGCCAGAAAGGTCACGGCCAGCACCAGCGGAATCGTGATGCCCACCACCAGGCCGGGGCGCACGTCGATGTAATAGCGACGCCAGAAAGGCTGCTCACCGGCGCGCTTGTGCAGCCCCAGGCTCACGAAACTCACCGCCAGCACGATCACCACCGCCTCGATCAGCACGTGCACGAACTCGCCCACCGAGGTGGTCACCGCCTTGGGCTGGTCCTGCACCTGCACCAGGCTCAGACCGGCCGGCAGGGTCTTCTCGATCTTCTCGGTGGCCAGCTTGAGCTGCTTGCCCAGTTGGATGATGTCGCCCCCCTTGGCCATCGACACGCCCAGTGCGATCACTTCGCGGCCGTCGTGGCGCACCTTCACCGTCGGCGGATCGACATAGCCACGGCGCACCTCGCCGATGTCGCCCAGGCGCAGCTGGTTGCCCGAACTGCCCCGGATCGGCATGGCGCGCAACTGCTCCACCGCTTCGAACTGACCTTGCACCCGCACCTGCACCACGTCTTGTGGCGTCTGCACGGCGCCCGCACTCTCGACCGCGTTCTGGGCGTTGAGCTGGGCCAGCACCGCGTTCAGATCCAGGCCGAGCTGGGCCAGGCGCTTTTGCGAGATCTCGATGAAGATCTTCTCGTCCTGCACACCGAACAGCTCCACCTTGGCCACATCGGGCACCCGCAGCAGCGACTGGCGCACATCGTCGGCGAAGGTCTTGAGCTCGGCGTAGCTGAAGCCGTCCGACTCCAGCGCATAGATCACGCCATACACATCGCCGAACTCGTCGTTGAAGAACGGCCCTTGCGTGCCGGCCGGCAAGGTGTAGCGGATGTCACCGATCTTCTTACGCACCTGGTACCAGACATTGGCCACCTCGCCGGGCTTCGACGAATCCTTGATCTGGAAGATGATCTGCGACTCACCAGGCTTGGAATAGCTGCGGATGCGATCGGCGTAAGGCACCTCCTGCAGCGTCTTCTCGAGCTTGTCGGTGACCTGCTCGGCCACTTGCTGGGCCGTGGCCCCGGGCCAGTAGGTGCGCACCACCATGGCGCGGAAGGTGAAAGGCGGATCCTCGTCCTGGCCAAGCTGGAAGTAGGCCGCAAAGCCCAACAGCATCAGCACCACCAGCAGGTAGCGGGTCAGCGCCGGATGATCCAGCGCCCACTTCGACAGGTTGAAACTTTCCTTGGGCTGCGCGTTGCTCATGCCAGACCTCACTTGGCCGCAGCGGCAGGAGCGGCGTCAGCCGGGGCGGCTGCGCCTGCAGGGGCAGCCGCGGGCGCCGGCTGGGCACCCTCCGCACCGGGCAGCGCCTTCTTGGGTTGGTAGATCGTGACCTTCTGGCCCGGCGACAACACATGCACGCCGGCCGCCACCACCAGATCACCGGGCTTGATGCCGCTGGCCACCACCGCCTCGTTGCCGTCGGCCGTGGCGATCTCGACCGGTTGCAGGCGCACGGTCATGGCCTTCGGATCCAGCACCCAGACAGCGGTGGATTTACCCTCCTGGCGCAGCGCGCTGGTGGGCAGTTTCAAGACCGCCGGCGTGGCCTTGTCCAGGCCTTGAGGCAGCACGTTCACGGTCGACCCCAGGGCCGGTGCGCCTTGCGCAGGCAAGGCCACCTTCACGGTGTAGGTGCGGGTCACGGCGTCGGCACTGGCCGCCACTTCGCGCACCTCGCCCTCGAGCTCACGCCCTTCGGACCACACCTTGACCACCACCTTGGCCCCCACACGCACCGAACCCACCTTGTCTTCGGGCACGGCAAACACCACATCGCGCTGGCCGTCCTGGGCGATGCGCACCACCGGCGTGCCCGCCTGCACCACCTGGCCAGGCTCGGCCTCGATCGCGGTCACCACACCCGACACATCGGCGGTGAGGGACGAATAGGCCACTTGATTGCCCTGGCTGGCCAGTTGAGCCTGGGCCTGCTCCAGCGTGGCCTGGGCGGCCTTCAGCGTGGTTTCACGGCGCTGCAACTCAGAGCCGCCGATGAAGTTCTTGTCGTACAGATCCTTGTAACGGCGGTAGTCAGCAGCGGCCAGATCGCGGTTGGTCTGCGCCGAGGCCACCTGGGCCCGGGCGGCGTCCGCGGCCAGCTTGTAATCCTGCGGGTCGAGCTGGGCCAGCACCTGCCCCACCTGCACCCGCTGCCCGAGCTCGGCCTGGCGGCGGATAATCTTCCCGCCCACCCGGAAGCCCAGACGCGACTCGATGCGCGCCCTCACCTCGCCCGAGTACTCGTTCTTGGTCCCCATGCGACTCTCAGCCACCGTCAGCACCTTCACCGAACGCACCGGTTCGGCCGCAGGCTCAGGCCGCGAGCAGGCTGCCAGCAGGCTGGCCAGGGACAGAATGAGAAAAACGCCGACAACCCCACCAGAAAGGGGGCGGGCACGGTGGACATTCACAGTGACGGGCATGGGCAACCTGCTGAACGAATTGCGGTTAAGCGGCACAGAGGGCTTTCCTTGTGCCAAAAATGGGTCAAGTCACCAAGGCCAAGCCTGGGGTTCAACATTAATGACTGATTGGTTAGTAGCCTAAGGGATTGTTCTGATGCATGTCAAGCCGAGTACCCACGGAACCCTCGATGCCAACCCGCATCGCGACCCGGCTCAGCCCGAAGTGTTGCCGGTGACCCACTACGAGAACTTTCCGGTGGCCTCCTGGCTGTGCCCGCCCCGGCTGCGCCCGCCGATTGCGGCGCTCTACCATTTCGCCCGCACCGCCGATGACATCGCCGACGAAGGCGACGACAGCCCGGCACAACGCCTGGCCACCCTGGCCGCCTACCAGGCCGAGTTGCACGCCACCCTCGCCGGCCCGGTGCGCGACGGGCGCTGGCCAGCGGTGCTGGCCCCGCTGGCCCGGCAACAGGCCGCCTGGGCTCTGCCCGTGGCGCTGCTGGACGACCTGATCAGCGCATTCATGCAAGACATCGCCTTCACCCGCGACCAGCGCCTTTACCCTGACCGCGCCAGCCTGCTCGACTACTGCCGCCGCTCGGCCAACCCGATCGGGCGCCTGCTGCTGCACCTGCACGGGGTGACAGAAGCCCAGGCCCTGGCCCAGAGCGACGACATCTGCAGCGCCCTTCAACTGATCAACTTCTGGCAAGACCTGAGTCAGGACATCCCGCGTGGACGCCACTACCTCACCGAAGCCGATTGCCAGCGCTTCGGTGTGCCCCGCCCGCAACTCCAGTCCCTGCAGGCCAGCCCCGCCGCCCTGGCCTTGATCGCCGACAACCTGGCCTGGGCCGAGCAATTGATGCAGCGCGGTGCCCCGCTGGTGCACCGCCTGCCCGGTCGGGCCGGCTGGGAGCTGCGCCTGGTGGTGCAAGGCGGCCTGCGCGTGCTGCAACGCATCCGCGCCACCGGCGGCAACCCGCTGGCCCGGCGCATCAAGCTGGGTCGGGCCGACGCCCTGCCCTTGCTGTGGCGCAGCCTCTGGATGTGAAAGGGCTTGACGGCGCAGCCCCGCCAGGGCCTCACAAGATGGGACAATGCGGCGCGTACGCCCCGCCCAATCCATGACCCCAGAAGACTACGTCCAGCAAAAAGCCGCCGCCTCGGGCAGCAGCTTCTATTACGCCTTCCTGTTCCTGCCCAAGCCGCGTCGCGCCGCGATCACGGCCTTCTATGCGTTTTGCCGCGAGGTGGACGACGTGGTCGACGAGGTCAGCGACCACGGCGTGGCCATGACCAAACTGGCCTGGTGGCAGAACGAAGTGCGCCAGGCCTTTGCCGGCCAGGCCAGCCATCCCGTGATGCAGGCCCTGATGCCGCACGTGCCCGTCTACGGCCTGCGCCAGGAGCAGCTGCAAGCTGTCATCCAGGGCTGCCAGATGGACCTGGAGCAGACCCGCTACCTCGATTACCCCGGCCTGCAGCGCTACTGCCACCTGGTGGCCAGCGTGGTGGGCGAGGTCTCGGCCCGCATCTTCGGCCAGACCGACGAGCGTACCACCGAATACGCCCACACCCTGGGCCTGGCCTTCCAGCTCACCAACATCATCCGCGACGTGGGCGAAGACGCCATGCGAGGCCGCATCTACCTGCCGGTCAACGAGCTGCAGCGCTTCGACGTCAAGGCCCATGAGGTGCTGCAGCGCGTCTACTCGGACCGCTTCACCGCGCTCATGAAGTTCCAGGCCGAACGGGCCCACCAGTTGTACGACCAGGCCCTGAGCCTGCTGCCCGCCGCCGATCTGCGCGCCCAGAAGCCCGGCCTGATGATGGCCAGCATCTACCGCACCCTGTTGCGCGAGATCGAAGACGAGAACTTCCAGGTGCTGCATCAGCGCATCAGTCTGACCCCCTTGCGCAAGCTCTGGCTGGCCTGGAAGGTGCAGGCCCTGGGCCGTGTCTGAAGCCCTCCACCGCCCCTCGCGCCAACTCGCCGTGATCGGTGGCGGCTGGGCCGGCCTGGCCGCCGCCGTGGCGGCCCACGACCAGGGCTGGTCGGTGCACCTGTTCGAGGCCGCCCCCCAATTGGGTGGCCGGGCCCGCACCCTGCAGGGGCCGGCGGCCCTGAGCGGCCTGGACAACGGACAGCACATTCTGATCGGCGCCTACGCCCGGAGCCTGCGCCTGATGCGCCAGGTGGGCGTGGACCCCGAGCAAGCCCTGCTGCGGCTGCCGCTGACCCTGCGCTTCCCCGATGGGGGTGGCCTGCAACTGCCACGCTGGCCCGCCCCCTTCGATGCAGCCGCCGGCATCCTCGGCGCACGGGGCTGGTCCTGGCGCGACCGGATCTCGCTGCTGACCGCCACCCTGCGCTGGCAGATCGCCGGCTTCCGTTGTGCCCCCGATGCGAGCGTCCTGGCCCTGTGCCGGGGCATCCGCCCCCGGGTGATGGCCGAACTGATCGAGCCCCTGTGCGTGTCCGCCCTCAACACCCCGGTGGACCGATCCAGCGGCGAGGTGTTCTTGCGCGTGCTACGCGACTCCCTGGCCGGCGGCCCCGGCGCCTCGCACCTGCTGCTGCCGCGCACCGACCTCGGTGCCCTGTGGCCTGAGCCAGCGGCACGCTGGTTGCGCGAGCACGGGCACCAGGTGCAAACCGGCCAGAGAGTGCAGAAGCTGCAGCGCGACGCCGAGGGTCGTTGGCAACTTCAAATGGCTTCGGGGCAGGCGTCGCCCGCCTTCGAGCGGGTCATCCTGGCCTGCCCGCCCGGTGAAGCGGCCCGCTTGCTGAGCCAGACCAGCGGCCTCAAGCCCGATGAGCAGGCCCGCCTGAACACCTGGGCCACCGAGGCCCAGGCCCTGCGTTTCGAGGCCATCACCACGGTGTATGCCCAGGCCCAGACCCAAGAGGCCAAGCCGCTGCGCCTGCCCCAGCCCATGCTGGCCCTGCGCGGCGGGCCCATGGCGCCGGCCCAGTTCGTTTTCGACCGGGGCCAGCTCGGCGGCCCGGCAGGTCAGCTG